>CAMAYO010000032.1 GCA_945862465.1 Pseudorhodobacter antarcticus
GGCGATGCGGCCGATTATCACGACATTCGCTATGAAGGCTACGGCGTGAACGGCATCGCCATTATCTGCGAGGCGCTGACCGATAACCTGAACCGCACTGCCAGCAATGTGCGCTCATACTTCACAAAATGCGGCGGCAATCTGGGCCAAACCGGATCGGTCAGCCACAGCTTTGACCGTGTGGGCGAGATCACCTATCCGCTGTCGGCTGGATCGGCGGACGATGTGATGATGGCCGCCTTGGATGCGGGCGCGGATGATGCGGAAACCGATGAAGACGGCCACTGGATCTATTGCCAGATTGAAGACCTGCCCGCCGTGTCGGATGCTTTGGAAAAGGCCTTGGGTGAATCGACCGAATCCAAGCTAATCTGGAAGCCGCAGACCCTGACTGTGGTTGATCTGGAAACCGCCCAAAAGCTGCTGCGCTTGGTGGATATGCTGGAAGAAGACGACGATGTGCAATCGGTCGTCCACAATTTCGACATCCCCGAGGATGTGGCGGCGCTGCTGTAACCTGCTTTGAACCTACAGGTGCAGCGTCACCTTACGAGCGGTTAAACCGCCACTCGGTCACTTGCACGCAAGCCTCGCCCGGTTTCATCTCGATTGACGGGAAACTGGCGTGGTTGGGCGCATCGGGCCAATTTTGCGCCTCGATCGCCAAGCCTTCATAGAAAGGCCCGTTGGGGCGCCGTGCGCTGCGGGCGTCATAAAGCTGAATGCCCGCTTCGGTGGTGGCCACCGTCATCGTCAGCCCGTTTGCCCCCGTCAACCACAGCACATCGCGCAGGTCTTGGCGGCCGCCTGACAGGCAAAAGTTGTTGTCCAGCACGGTATCGGCGGGCGTAATCTTGCGGCCACGGCGGAAATCCATCGGTGTGCCGCTGACATCGGCAATCTCACCCGTGACGCAGAAATCGCCATCGGTGGGCAGGTAGCTTGATGCCGCGATTTGCAGGCTGTGGCCCGCCCAACTGGCGCTGCCATCAAGGTTCCAATAGCTGTGGTTGGCGGCGTTAAACAGGGTCAGGGCATCGGTGGTGGCTGTTACCGTCAGCCGCAACCGCGCGCCTTGGTGCAGGGAAAAACAGGCGGCGACACGGCGATTGCCGGGCAGGTTGCCCTCGCCATCGGGTAGGTCCAGCGCAAGGGTGACGGCGGTATCGCTGCAATCAACCACGTTCCAGACCTTGTGCTGCGTGCCAGCAGCACCACAGTGCAGGGTGTGTTTGCCGCCTTGGTTGGCTTCAAACGCCACAACCTTGCCGCCGATGGGGGCTGTGGCCCCCTTAAAGCGGTTGACCACGGGGGCGACGAGCGAGCCATGGTGGCGCATGACACCTTCGTAATCGGCCAAACTCTCTGACCCCAAAGTCAGATCATGATCCACCCCCGCAAGGCGCACCGATTGCAGCGTGGCCCCTTTGGTGATGATCGCCACACTCAGCCCGTGCCCGTGCAAGGTGATGCGTCCGACGTCTTGGCCAGAAGCGGTTGTGCCGAAAGGGGTGATCTGGGGGGCTGACATGGCGCGTTCTAACCTGACTTGGGGGATTATCCGCCTTTGGTGGCGGATGCCTCGCCCTAGGTCAAGGTTTATTGGCGCAGGTGAGCAGCGATTGGGTCAGGTTTGTCATCAGTGTGGCATAGGCTTGGGGGCTGGGGTCAAGGGTTGATCCAACAGGGTCTAGGGGGGCCCCGATGAAGAGGGCCGTGCCTTCAGCCAGATTGGCGATCAGGGCCGGATCGTGCTGGGCTTCGGGGAAGACGCAGTGGATTTGGCCCGCTTCGGCCTGTGCCCGCAGGTCTGATAAGCGCGCCGCACCGGGGGGGGCGGCATCGCCTGCGGCCAGCCCTCCGGCAGAGTGCAGGTGGTAGTGGTCGGTGAAATAGCCATAGGCGTCGTGGTAGGTGACGAAGGTTTGGGTCAGCGGCGCCAGTTGGCGCGCAATGTCGGCGTCCATCGCCGCAATCTGCGCTTGGGCTGTTGCGGCGTTGGCGGCATATGTTGCGGCATTGTCGGGGTCTAGGGCCGACAGGCGCTGAGCGATCAGGCCAAGCCACAGGCTGGCGTTGGTCGGGGCCAGCCAAGCGTGGGGGTTGGGCGCGCCATCGGCATAGGGCAGACGCAGAGTGGCGGGGTCGTCAAACAGCGCCAAGCTTTGCAGGTCGGGGACAGCGGCGCGGGCTGTGTCTAGGCCCGGTGTTAGCTCTGGGCCGACCCAGACCAGCAATTGCGAGGCTGAAAGCGCGCGCATCTGGCTGGGGCGCAGTTGCATATCATGCTCGTCACCGCCCTTGTCCAACAAAACACCCGGTGCGCCTAGGTCGCCCATCACCTGCGCCACAAGGGCTGCGACTGGGGGAATATCGGTCTGCACCTGCGGCACATCGGCCAAAGCGGAAGAAGACATGGCAAGAAGCAGGACAAGTGCGCGCATTATTTTGGCCTTTCGGTTGGGTGTCAGGCTGTGTATTGTGTTATATCATAACATGTCAAGGCGCGTGTTATAGTATAACGCAGAATAGGTGCCCGATGCACGACCCATTGACTTGCCCCGGCTGTGCGCAGCCCGATCTGGCCTTTGCCCCGCACGATCACTCCCGCTGCGCCGATGACCTGCTGGCCTTGGCCGAGACGCAGTTGGCCGAAGGCGGGCAGCGCCTGACCCCCGTGCGCCGCCGCACGTTACAAATCTTGCTGGAAGCGCACCGCGCTATGGGCGCTTATGACGTGCTGGAACGCTTGGCCGCCGAAGGCTTTGGCCACCAACCCCCCGTGGCCTACCGCGCGCTAGAGTTTCTAGAGGAACATGGGCTGGCGCACCGCATCCGCCGCCTGAACGCCTTTACTGCCTGTATGCATCCCGGCGAACTCCATGCCCCCGCCTTCTTGATCTGCAGCGTTTGCAACGTCGTGGCCGAAGCGCCGGGGGTGGCCGTTGGTCTGGCCTTGGGCCAAGCGGCCAAGAAACTGGGCTTTACCGTCGAACGCACCACGGTGGAAGCTTTGGGCCTGTGCCCCGCTTGTGCCTTGGCCGAAGGCCCCGTGCGGGGGGTGGCCTGATGCTGCTGCAAGCGCAAGATATCACGGTGCGTTTGGGCGGGGTCGAGGTTCTGTCTCGCGTGTCGATGGGGGTGGAGGCGGGAGAGATTGTCACCGTGCTGGGCCCGAACGGATCGGGCAAAAGCACGCTGTTGCGGGCGGTGCTGGGGATGGTCCCCTTGGCGGGCGGGCAGGTGACACGCGCGGCGGGCCTGCGTTTGGGCTATGTGCCGCAAAAGCTGGCGATTGACCCCAGCCTGCCCCTAACGGTGCGCCGCTTTCTGTCATTGCCGCACCGCGTCAGCGATGAAGAAGCAGCCGACGCGCTGGCTCGCGTGGGGATGGACGCTGCAGGCCAGCGCCAGATCGCCGCCCTGTCCGGCGGGCAGTTGCAGCGCATCATGCTGGCGCGCGCTTTGCTGGGCAACCCCGGCCTGTTGGTGCTGGATGAACCGACCCAAGGGCTGGATCAACCGGGTGAAGCGGCCTTTTACACTCTGATCGCGCAGGTGCGGCGCGATACGGGGGCAGGCGTGCTGATGGTCAGCCACGATCTGCACGTGGTTATGGCTGCGAGTGACAGGGTGATCTGCCTGAACCATCACATTTGCTGCGAAGGCACGCCAAGAGTTGTCTCGGCAGCACCAGAATACCGCGCTTTGTTTGGGCTTGGCACGCAGGGGGCCTTGGCGCTGTATCAGCACCGCCACGACCACTCGCATGATGAAACTGCCGATCATGGGGCGCATGACCACACGGGCCACGATCATGATCACGACCATACGGGGCACCACCACCATGTTGGATGATTTCCTGATCCGTGCCGGATTGGCGGGCATTGGCCTTTCGCTTGCCACTGGCCCCTTGGGCGCTTTTGTCCTGTGGCGGCGCATGGCCTATTTCGGCGATGCTACGGCTCATGCCGCCATTCTGGGCGTAGCTTTGGCCTTGGCGACCGATTTGCCCGTGCCCTTGGGCACGCTGGTGGTGGCCTTGGCCATGGCGGTGACGGTGGCCTCCTTGGCTTCCAAAGGGTGGGCGGTGGATACGACCTTGGGCGTTTTAGCCCACGGCGCTTTGGCCTTGGGCTTGGTGGCGATTAGCTTTGTGCACGGCGTGCATACCAGTTTAGAGGCCTATCTGTTCGGCGATATCCTCGCCGTCACGCCCTCTGACCTTGCAACCATATGGGGCGGCTCTTTGGCGGTGCTTGCCCTGCTGATCTGGCGCTGGCAAGCGCTGCTGACCGCCACGCTCAGTGCCGATCTGGCACGGGCTGATGGGATCAATCCTGACCGTGAACGCCTGATCCTGACGCTGGCATTAGCCTTGGTGGTGGCCGTGGCGCTGAAGGTGGTGGGGGCCTTGCTGATCGCCGCCATGCTGGTCATCCCCGCCGCCGCCGCCCGTGCTATTGCCCGCGGGCCGGAAGGCATGGCGGTGCTGGCCTCGGCCATCGGGGCTTTGGCTTGCCTGTTGGGCCTAAGCCTGTCTTTGTGGCAGGATACGCCAGCGGGGCCCTCGATGGTGACGGCTGCGACAGCAATCTTCGCCCTAGCGGCCCTGTTTGGCCGCATCCGGCGGGCGTGAACCTTGGGGAGGTAAGGATGCAGCGATATGGGATGGTGGTGGGGGTGAACCCCGAAAAGAAGGCCGAATATGTGCGTCTGCACGCGGCGGTTTGGCCCGATGTTTTGAAGATGATCACCGAATGCAACATCCGCAACTATTCGATCTATCTAAAAGAGCCGGAAAACCTGATGTTTTCCTTTTACGAATACCACGGCACCGATTACGCCGCCGACATGGCCAAGATGGCGGCAGACCCTGTGACGCAAGAGTGGTGGGCCGTGTGTATGCCCTGCCAAGCCCCGCTTGCCACCCGCAAAGAGGGGGAGTGGTGGGCCCAGATGCCCGAGATTTTCCACCTCGATTAAACAGCCCGGCCCCCGAAGGGACCGGGCCTTGGGCCTAGCTGACCAGACGTTTTAGGATGGGCAGGTTGGCCAGAACGATCAGGTCAAGCAACAGAACGCCGACCAGCGTGATGCCCAACACTGGAACGCTGACCGACAGCACGATGGCCCCAAGCACCACCCAGCGGGTCAAAGGCACTTCGGCCGAAACCGGCGGCGCCGCCAGTCGTCCTGCTTTGGCCGGACGGCGGACCCACCACATGACCACTGCACCCAAGCTTAGGAAAATCACCGATAGGCAGAAAGCGGCGTTCAGAACAATGTTCCAAAGCCCCATTTGCCCTTCGTGCAAGGCGACGCCCACGGCCATGGCCTTGCCGCCTGCTGCATAATCGGCAAAGCGCACATCAGCCAAAATCTTGCCGGTGTATTGGTCGACGTGCACGGTGCGGTCGGCGGTGGGTTTGGGGCTGTCATAGCTCATCGAATCTTGGCTAAGCGTCCAGACCCCAGTGTCATCGGCGGGTTTGGTGACTTGGAAGCGGCCATCAAAGCCAATGGCACGGCCCAAGGCCACGACGGTTTCTAGCACAACTGGCGTTCCTTCAGGCAAGACCTGCGCCCCAACAGTTGATCCGGACAAGGGCAAGGGAGCCAGTTCCAGCGGCCAAGGCACCTCTTTGGTCGCTGTGTGGTTCATGGTTTCGTGCGACTTGTCCGACAAGGGCGCGCCCCATTTTTCGGCGGGGAAAGTGTTCCACGCCTGCACGAATTTTCCGCCCCAAATGCCTGCCCAAGCCAGACCGGAAAACAGGAAGAACAAAAGCACGATGGAAATCCAAGACCCGACAGCGCGGTGGGTTGATTTCCAAAAGGCCCGCCCCTTGGCCCGCAACTGCGGCACGAACATGGCCGAAAAGCCTTCGCCGTTCCGCGGCCACGCCATCCAAAGACCAGTGACCACCAAAAGCACGCCAAGGCTGGCGGCCATCTCGATCAGGTAATCGGCCCAGCCGCCATCAACGCCCGTCAAGAGGGTTCCGTGCAAGTTGGTCGCCCAATCGTTCCAAGTGCCTTCTTCTGGACGGTCGCGCAACACCGCCCCCGTATAGGGGTCAAGCGCGATCATCGCGGCCCCGCCGTCGCCCTGCACGCGGAAAAGTGCGGGCTTGGTTGCATCGATGGGGGCGATGTATTTGTCGATCGTGCCCGGATGGGCGGCCAGAACAGCCGCTTCTTGCGCCGTCAGGGCCAAGGCTTGTGTGCCCTGTGGTACGGCCAAACGGTCGCCATATTCCGGCGCGATGGTTGTAAACCACAAGATCATCAGGCCCGTGCAGGCCAGCATCACAAGGAACGGAATAACGTATAGCCCAGCGTAAAAGTGCCAGCGCCATGCGGCGAAGTAGAGTTTATTGACCCCATTGGGGGCCGTGGTTTCGACGTGTGACATCGAACATCTCCAAATGTGATTTCAGATTAGGGCTGCGAAATCAGATCAGGGATGGGGGGCCGCGCGCGTAAATGCCGCGCGGATCGTGGGCGGGGCGATAGTCTAGGCTGGCCAGCGCAGGGGCTGCACGCACAAGGTTTTGCGGCGGCAAGGGGAGGGTCATTGCTGCGGGAAGGGTGCCGCCTGCTTGCGCCATGGCCCAATCACAGGCCGTCTTGGGCGCACTGGGTGGGGCTTTCTTGAAGGTGCCCGTGGCCGGATCAACTGTCATCAGCATCGGCCCATCGCCGCTGCACAGCACCAAGACCATCCCGCCGTCGCTGCCCAGTGTGGGCATCACGCCTGCGGGAAAAAGCCCCAGCGCAAGCAGCGGCAAAACCACGAGCAACCGCAGCGCCACTTTCTGCAAGCGAGATATGGACCATGCAAAACCCATATCCTTTCGCTAGTCGCTGCGCCCTCAAGCGTCAAGACCCTGCCGCTTTTGCGGCATCGTGTCGTTTTTGGCCAACAAGTGTCGGGTCGCCTTGCCCCTTGGGGGCGCTTTGGGGCACATAAGGGGCCAACCGATCTTGCCCCCAAATTGCGGAGTCTCATTCCATGAAAACCCATGTCAAAGCGCTGGTCGTCGGTGGTGGTGCCGTGGGCACTGGCATTGCTTATCATCTGGCCAAAGCCGGGTGGGACACGATGCTGGTGGAAAGGGATGAGTTGACCTCGGGGTCGACATGGCACGCAGCGGGCTTGTTGCCCTTGTTCAACATGGGCTATGCGACGACCCATATCCACAAATACTCGGTCGACTTCTACAAAGGGCTAGAGGCAGAGACGGGCCTGAACCCCGGCTTTTACGTCGTGGGCAACCTGCGCATGGCGCAGCGGGCCGAGCGGATGGACGAATATATGCTGTATTCGTCGGTCGCGGAGACAGCGGGGGTCTATCACGAATTTTTGTCGCCCAAAGAGATCAAGGACCGCTGGCCCTTGGTGCGCACCGATGATCTGGTGGGCGCGCTGTATCACCCGCAAGACGGCTACATTAACCCCGCCGATGTGACCCAAGCCATGGCCAAAGGTGCGCGGCAGTTGGGCGCCACGATTGAGCGCAAGATTCAGGTCGACGGCTATCGCTGGACGGGGTCGGAATGGATCGTGTCTTGCACGCGGATGCACGAAGTGGGCGGGCGGCTGGTGGGGTCGGACGATAGGTTCGAAATCCACGCCGAACATGTTGTGACTGCCACGGGCAACCACGCGCAGCGCACGGCGAAACTGCTGGGCATCAAGATCCCTGCGATTCCGGTCGAACACCAGTATATCGTCACCGAACCCGATCCAATGCTGGTGGAATACCGCAAGCACAACCCCCAGCATCCCGTCCTGCGCGATGCCGATGCCAAGTGGTATGTCCGCGAAGAGCGTGGCGGTTGGATTTTGGGCCCGTATGAGATGAACGCCCCCGCACGGTTCTTGTATGACGTGCCAGAAGCCTTCCGCGCCGATCTATTTCCGCTGGATCTTGAGCGGATCGAAGCGGAGTATATGTCGATGATCCACCGCCTGCCATCGTCTGAAACGGTAGGGCTGAAGGACGATTACAACGGCCCGATCTGCTACACGCCGGATGGCAACCCCTTGGTCGGCCCCGCGCCGGGCTTGCGGAATATGTGGCTGGCAGAGGGCTTTTCTTTCGGCATCACCGCCGCAGGTGGCACGGGCTATTATCTGGCGCAGATGATGGTCAATGGGGAAGCCGAGATTGACATGGCCTCGCTTGATCCCAAGCGCTATGGGTCGTGGATGACGACCGAATATGCCGCGCGCAAGAATGAAGAATGCTACAACCACGTCTTCATCCTGCACCACCCCGATGAAGAGCGCGAAGCCTGCCGCCCGCTGCGCACCGCCCCGGTCTATGACCGCCAAAAGGCACTGGGCGCGCAGTTTGGCCAAGTGAACGGCTGGGAACGCCCCATCTATTACGGCCCCAAAGATGCGCCCGAAGATTTTGATCACAATTCCCGCAGCTTCCGGCGCGGCGCTTGGTGGCAATATGCAGTGGACGAAGCCAAAGCCATCCGCGAAACCGCTGGCCTGATCGACGCCACCGCCTTTACCAAGCATATCGTGCGCGGGCCGGGGGCGACGGCGTTCCTTGATTGGTTCACCTGCAACACTCTGCCCAAGGTGGGCCGCATCAACCTGACCTATGCGCTGACCCCGCAGGGCACGACGCGCACCGAATACACCATCGTGCGCAATGGCGAGAATGATTACTACCTTGTCTCGGCAGGTGCTTGGACGGCCTATGACGCCGATTACCTGCGCAAATGTGCAGAAGATATGGCCCCGACCTTTGGCCATATCGATATCCATGATGTCACCACCCAATGGGGCGTCTTTGCCCTTGCTGGCCCCAACAGCCGCAAGATTTTGGCCGAGTTGATCAAGGATGCTGACCCCGAAACGGCGCTGTCGAACAAGCGGTTCCCGTGGTTGTCGGCGCGCAAGATTGAACTGGGGATGTGCCCCGTCAACGCCATTCGTGTGGCTTACACCGGTGAATTGGGCTGGGAACTGCACCACCCGATCGAAATGCAGCGCTATCTGTGGGAACAGCTTTTGAAGGCTGGCGAAAAGCACGGGATGAAACTGGTTGGCGCGCGGGCGCAAAACTGGCTGCGTCAGGAAAAATCCTATCGCGCCTTTGGCAACGAACTGGGCCGCGATGCCAGCCCCTTGGAAGCCGCTCTTGACCGCTTTGTTGACCTGAAGAAAGAGTTTCAGGGCAAAGAGGCGATGCTCGCCATCGGTGTGCGGTCAAAATGCTGCACCTTGTTGATCGACGGGCCGGATGACACCGACCCATGGGGCAAAGAGGCGCTGCTGTTGAACGGCGAGAAGATTGGGCGCTTAACCTCGGGTGGGTATTCGGTGGCCTTTGGCAAGCAAATCGGCATGGGCTATGTGCGCCCCGATCTGGCCGAGGTGGGCACCAAGCTTAAGGTCCGCATCAACCGTGAATTGTGGGATGCTGTGGTGGTCGAAGACAGCCCGTTTGACCCATCTAACGCGCGTATCCGTATCGACGGGTAACCGTTTGGGCCGGGGGATTACACCTCCGGCCTTTTTCTAAGGGCATCACGCGACGGGGGCGGCCAGTTCATCCCATGCAGCCAAAGCATGGGCTGCATACATGAGCGCTGGCCCGCCACCCATTTGCACGCACATGGCCAATGCAGCGCCCAATTCCTCGCGGGTGGCGCTGGCCTTGATCAGCGCTTCAATATGCAGGTTGATGCAGGGCGTGCAGCGTTGGGTCACGGCGATGGCAAGCGCTATGAATTCGCGGGATTTCTTGTCAAGCGTTCCGTCGCTCATGGCCCCCATCGACAGGGCCGAGAAGCCCTTGGCGGTTTCGGGGTTTAGCTTGTGCAAACTGCGCAACTCGCCGCGCAGGTCGGCTATGTCGGATTTATGGGTCATCATCGGCTCCTTTTGCCCCAGTGTGCTGAAGGGCGGCATGTCTCGCGATGATCCAGATCAAACATATTCACCGATCTTAATGTGAAAACTCTCGTAAAAACCTTTTGACGAATCGCTTTGGCTTCTCTTATGACACCGATGACATGACACCGGTGTCATAAACCGGAGCGTGGGGTGCATTGGCACCATAGGGGGGAGTATGGCGACGATTTACGATGTCGCCCGCATTGCGGGCGTCTCGCCCAAAACGGTCAGCCGTGTGCTGAACGGCGATGCGCCCGTGGGTCAAGCCACACGCGAAGCGGTTCAGGCTGCCATTGCGCAGCTTGACTATGTGCCATCCAACGCCGCGCGCATGATGCGCAGCCAGCGGTCGGGCCTGATTGGGTTGATCACCGGCGCTATCTCGATGTCGCCCGAACCCACGCAACCGGCAGGTTTGCCCGAACTGTTCATCGTGCAGGGCATCCAGAAATCGCTGGCCAATTCGGGCATGACCCTGATGATCGCCGACACCGGCGGTGTGGTGGAAAAAGCGGCACCCTTGATCGACACCTTTCTGCGCCACCGCGTGGAAGGGTTGATCTATGTGGCCGAATATCACCAGAAAGTCGCCCTGCCGCTGATCTCAGACGGCACGCCGATGATCTTGGCCAACTGCTTTGACGATCGCGGCACGCCTGCCATTCTGCCCGACGATTGGCGCGGCCAGCATGATCTGGTGGCGCGCTTGATCACCGCAGGCCACCGCCGCATCGGCTATCTGACCCTGCGCCCCGAAATTGCCGCTGGCCGCTTGCGTCTGGAAGGCTACCGCGCCGCGCTGCAAACGGGCGGCATCGCCTATGACGTCGCCTTGGTCGAGAATTGCGATCTTGAGGGGCGTGACGGCGAAACCCAACTGCTGTGGGAGGCGATTGACCGCATGCTGCGCCTTGCCAGCCCGCCCACCGTCTTTTGCTGCGGCAATGACAAGATGGCGCTGCGGGTTTACGGCATTTTGCGGTCGATGGGCCGCAAAGTTCCAACCGAAGTCTCAGTCGCTGGCTATGACAACTACCGCGTCATTGCCGAGACGCTTTATCCGCCGCTGACCACGGTGGATCTTCCCTATACCGCCATGGGCGTGCGCGCAGCGCAGCGGCTTATGGCGATGATTTCCGGGGAAGCCCGGGAAGAAAAAGGCCCCACGCTGGTTGCGGGGCCCGTCTACTGGCGGGATTCAGTCACAGAACTGCGGCCCGCCAACGTGTCTTTGTTGAAATCCGTCAGAGAGGAGTGACGAAATGAAGCATCTTAAGTGGTCCGTCGCGGCCGTAGCACTGATTGGCTGGGGCTCGCTTGCCTCGGCCACCGAAACCCTGACCATGTGGTATCATGGCGCGGGCAATGAAGTTGAAAGCAAGATCATCAATCAGGTCATCGCTGACTTTAACGCCAGCCAAACCGACTATGCGGTGGAGCTGCAAAGCTTCCCGCAAGCCGCCTATAACGACTCGGTCACGGCCGGCGCCTTGGCGGGCAATCTGCCCGACATTCTGGACGTTGACGGCCCGAACATGCCAAACTGGGCATGGGCTGGCTATATGCAGCCGCTTGCAATCGATGAAAGCAAGATTGCCAACTTCCTGCCCGGCACCAAGGGCATGTACAACGGCAAGCTGTATTCGATTGGTCTGTGGGATGCCGCCATCGCGCTGGTGACGCGCCAGTCGACGCTGGACGCCCTTAGCCTGCGCACCCCCACGCTGGAACAGCCGTGGACGGCTGAAGAATTCGAAGCGGCGCTGAAAGCTGCCAAGGATTCGGGCAAGTTCAAATACGCGCTGGATCTGGGCATGGCTTGGAAAGGTGAATGGTATCCCTACGCCTTCTCGCCCTTCCTGCAATCGTTCGGTGGCGACATTGTTGACCGCAGCACCTATGCCAGCGCAGAAGGCGCTTTGAACGGCGAGGCTGCCGTGGCTTGGGGCAACTGGTGGCAGCACCTGTTCACCGAAGGCTATGCGCAAGCGGATCAAGACGGTGCAGATCGTGACAACGGGTTTGGCGCAGGCGACTACGCTTTCTCGTGGAACGGCAACTGGGCCGCTTTGGGCGCTTTGAAAGCGTTCGATGACACCGTGTTCCTGCCCGCCCCTGACTTTGGCAATGGCCCGAAAATCGGTGCTGCTTCGTGGCAGTTCGGCGTTTCGGCCAAGTCGGCTCACCCCGAGGGTGCCGCCAAGTTCATCGAGTTCGCGCTGCAAGACAAGTATCTGGCAGACTTCTCGAATGGCATCGGCCTGATCCCGGCAACGCCTTCGGCTGCTGCGATGGTTGATAACTACAAAGACGGCGGCCCGCTGAGCGTGTTCTTTGGCCTGTCGAACGCCCAAGGCGTGCTGCGTCCGGTGACCCCGGGCTATGTGGTGCAGGCCAAAGTGTTCGAAAAGGCTGCCAACGACATCGCACACGGCGCTGATGTTGCGGCCACCTTGGATGCCGCTGTTGATGAAATCGACGCCGACATCGCCAAGAACAACGGCTACGCCGCACAATAACAAACAAGCGCGGGGTGGTTTTTCTGCCCCGCGCAAACTTGGCAAAGTTGGTCCTCCCACCGCCTTTGCCGCAACTTTCCAAGTCAGGGTCGGCTATGGCATCCAAATTCACACAGTCCAATCGGACAGGCTGGCTGATGGCAGGCCCCGCCATTGCGCTGATCTTGGCCTTTGTCATCGCGCCCTTCTTTCTGGCTGTTGGCTTTTCGTTCACCAACCAACGCCTTGTTTCTCCCCATCCGGCCGAATTCACCGGCCTGTCAAATTACCGCCAGCTTCTGGGCCTTGGCGTGCTGCATCTTGATCCGCTGACAGACGCAGCCGGCGCTGTGGTGCTGGATGATCAAGGCCAGCCCAAACTGCCCGAACTGCGCAAGATCACCCGCAAGAACCCCGATTACCCGCAGTTTGACGGGATGCGGGAATGGTTCTCGTGGTCGTCGGGCGAAGGGCGCACCTATGTTCTGGCGCGCGATGTGGTCTTTATGACCGCTATCGTGAACACCTTTATCTTTGTGCTGGTCGTGGCCCCCCTGCAAGGTGGGCTGGCCTTGGGCCTTGCGTTGTTGATCAACCAGCGCCTGCGCGGCATCAATGTGTTTCGCGCGATCTATTTCATGCCCGTAGTCGTTTCTATCGTCGTCGTCTCGTTGTTGTGGAGTTTTATCTACAACCAGAATGATGGCATCTTGAACAACATCCTGTCCGCCATCAGCTTTGGAGCGATCCCAAGGATCGACTGGCTGGGCAATCCCTCGACTGCGATGGGGGCGATCATCTTCATGTCGGTCTGGCAGGCGGTTGGTTTTCATATGGTGATCTGGCTATCGGGCCTGCAAACCATTTCGCCCACGCTGTATGAGGCGGGTGCGATTGAAGGCGCGTCGAAATGGCAGACCTTCCGCTACATCACATGGCCCGGCCTGCGCAACACAGCGGTGCTGGTGCTGGTGGTGATCACGATGCAGGCTTTCGGGCTGTTCAGCCAGATTGATGTGATGACCAAGGGCGGCCCGCTCGACAGCACGCAAACCATCGTGTTCCAAGCCATCCAGCGCGGCTATGGCAAGCAAGACATCTCGGCAGGGTCGGCCATTTCGGTGATCTTGTTTGTGATCGTGCTGTCGGTATCGCTGATCCAACGCTACCTGACCCGAGAGAAAGTCTGACATGGCCCAGATTTCCCAAGACAATCGCGGCTTGCGGCTGGTGGTGCGTTATACGGTGCTGTGCCTTATCGCGGCGATCTTCAGCTTTCCGCTGATCTTTATGGTCATCTCCTCGCTCAAACCGTCCCAGCAGTTGCTGGCCGATGCCCATTCGTTCCGCGCGCTTCTGCCGGTGGGGGACATCTCGCTGAATAACTACTTTGATGCGTTCAAACGGGCCCCTGTGGCGTTGTTTGTGTTCAACTCGGTTCTGGTCACGGGGGTGACGGTCATAGCCTCGTTGGCGGTGTGTTCAGCGGCGGCATTTGCCTTTGCCTTTGTGAAGTGGAAAGGCCGTGATCTGGCGCTGACGGTGATTTTGGCCACGCTGATCGTGCCCTTTGAAACCATCGCCATTCCGCTTCTGTTAGAAGCGTCCAAGCTGCCTTGGATCGGCTTGGATGGCATCACTTGGGGCTGGCTGAATTCCTACCGCGTCCAGATCGTGCCCTTCATCGCCGACGGGCTGACGATCTATCTGTTCGTGCAGTATTTCAAAGACCTGCCAGGCGAGCTGATCGAAGCCGCCCGCGTTGAAGGGGCCAGTTGGTTTGCCATCTACCGCCGTGTGGTCATGCCGCTCTCTGGCCCTGTGCTGGCAACGGCCGCGATCCTCAAGTTTCTGGTCATGTACAACCAATACCTCTGGCCCATCATGGTCACCCAAGAAGAGCAATACCGCCCCGTCATGGTGGGCTTGCAATATTTCTTCCAACTCAACCGCGCTTGGGGAGAGATCATGGCCTACCTATCCCTTATCACCGTGCCGGTGCTTGCCTTCTATCTCTACCTGCAAAAGGCCTTCATCGCCTCTATCGCTTCCACCGGGGTCAAAGGCTAAGCCTTTCCCCTTTCATTCGTGCTCAAATATCCCGGGGGTCCGGGGGCAGCGCCCCCGGCTTTTGGCAAAGGAACCAAACGATGGTCATCGCAATCGACGGAAAATGGATCTGGGACAGCTGGTATGCCAAAGATGGCGACACCTATCATGGCTTCTTTTTGCAAGCTTCGACTAGCCTAGGCGACCCTGACCTGCGCCATTTCAACGTGTCCCAAGGCCATGCCACGTCGAAAGATCTGGTGAACTGGACGCATCTTGGCACGATGTTTGCCCCGCAGAAAAATGGCCCCGCTTGGGATGACAGCACGACTTGGACGGGGTCGGTGCTGCAAGGGCCCGATGGGCTGTGGCATTTGTTCTATACCGGCACGACCTTGGCCGAAAAGTCGATGTATCAGCGCATCGGACATGCCACCTCGACCGATCTGCATTCTTGGGTGCGGGTGGGCGATGGGCTGTGCCTTGATCTGCAAGGCCCCAACGCTGACACTTACGAAAAAGACCATATGGTCGGCCATTGGCACGACCGCGCTATGCGCGACCCTTGGGTGATGAAAGACCCCGATTCCGACGGTTGGCTGATGTATTTCACCGCCCGCGCCCCCGGCATCCCCGAGGAGAACGCGGGCGGCGCGATTGGCTTTGCCACCTCGCCCGATCTGTACACCTGGACCCTGCGCCCCCCCGTCTTCACTGGCGGCATGGGCCAGCTAGAGGTGCCGCAGGTCTTTGAACACGCAGGGCGCTGGTATTGTCTGTTTTGCACAGCAGGTTCGCAATGGTCGGCCCATTACCGCGCCACCAACCCTGAAGCGCCTGTGACCGGCAACCATTACCTGATGGCAGACCACCCCCGTGGTCCTTGGCGCATGGCCCCCGGCCCCTTCCTTGACGGCGCAGAGCCCTGCCGCCGCTATGCTGCGCGCATCGTGAATGGCCCTGATGGCCTTGTGATCTTGGGCTTTGCCGATGGCGGCAAAGACAAGTTCGGCGGCTATGTGATGGACCCTGAACCTGTCGTGGCAGGCCCTGACGGGCTGTTGCGGGTTGTGCCCACCGCAAAGACGGCGGGCTGACCTATGGCTGGCATCACCCTCAAAGGCTTGAAGAAAAGCTACGGCACAGCCCATGTGATCAAGGGCGTTGATATTGAGATTGAAGACGGCGAATTCGTTGTCTTCGTCGGCCCCTCGGGCTGCGGCAAGTCGACTTTGTTGCGCATGATCGCGGGCCTAGAGGATATCTCGGCGGGAGAGTTGTCGATTGGTGGCAAGGTCGTGAACGACCTCCCCCCCAAAGATCGCGGCGTGGCAATGGTATTTCAAAGCTATGCCATCTTCCCCCATATGTCGGTGCGCGAAAACGTGGCCTTCGGTCTGACGATTGCGGGCACTTCAAAGGCGGAAAAGGCCGAGAAAGTCGCCGAAGCCGCGCGCATTTTGCAGATGGAACACTTGCTTGATCGCAGGCCCAGCCAATTGTCTGGTGGCCAGCGCCAGCGTGTGGCCATCGGGCGGGCGATTGTGCGCAATCCGCAGGTGTTCTTGTTTGATGAACCCCTGTCGAACCTTGATGCGGCTTTGCGCATGGATATGCGGCTGGAAATCGGCAAGCTGCACCAGCAGCTTGGGGCGACGATGATTTATGTGACCCATGATCAGGTCGAAGCCATGACCTTGGCCGATAAGATCGTGGTGCTGAAAGATGGCATGGTGCAGCAGATCGGCTCGCCGATGGAGTTGTATCACAACCCGGCCAATCTCTTTGTCGCAGGGTTCTTGGGCTCTCCGGCGATGAACTTTCTGGATGTCGATGTGACGGCGGTGAACGGGTCTAAGGTGCTGGTGTCGAATGCAGCCCTAAAGCCGGTGGAAATCACCGCCAAGGTCGGCGGCTTTAGCGCTGGTGGCAAGGCCAAGCTGGGCATTCGCCCGCAATATCTGACGCCAGTAGATTCGGGCGGCATGTTGCAAGGGCGCATCGCCTTGACCGAGCGTTTGGGGTCGGAAACCGTGGTCGATTTAACGCTGGGCGATGGCACGCGCCTAATCGCAGCCCTTGCGCGCGATGCTGTTTTTCCCATCGGCGCGAACTTGGGGCTGACATTTGATCCAGCACAGGCGCATATCTTCCCCGTTTAACGGTCAAACATCGTGGTTTGGGTAACACCCCGCGCAACGCTGTGCTAAACGTGTCTTACAACCGGTGGAGAGCGAAGATGGCAGAATGGTGGCGTGGTGCTGTGACCTATCAGGTCTATCCTCGGTCGTTTCAGGATGACAACGGGGATGGGGTCGGCGACTTGCAGGGCATCATCCGGCGGCTGGATCACATCGCCGATCTGGGCTGTGATGCGGTGTGGCTGTCACCCTTCTTCACCTCGCCCATGCTCGACATGGGCTATGATGTGTCCAACTACACCGATGTTGATCCGGTCTTTGGCACGCTGAAGGATTTTGACGCGCTGATTGTGCGCGCCCATGAGTTGGGTCTTAAGGTGATCATTGATCAGGTGCTGAACCATTGTTCCAACCAGCACCCGTTCTTTGCCCAAAGCCGTACCAGCCGCACGGGCCCCAAGGCCGATTGGTATATCTGGGTCGACGCACGCCCCGATGGCACGCCGCCGTGCAACTGGCTGTCGGTGTTTGGCGGGCCTGCGTTCACGTGGGATGCGCGGCGCAAGCAGTATTACATGCACTCTTTCCTGCCCCAGCAGCCCGACTTCAACTATCGCAATCCCGAGGTGGTCGCCTATATGGAAGGCGTGCTGCGCTTTTGGCTAGATCGCGGCGTGGATGGCTTTCGCTTTGACACGGTCAACTACTTTTACAAAGACGCACTCTTTCGCAACGATGCGGCGGATTACGTGGTCAAAGACTATGTCGACGGCAATCCCTACAATATGCAATACCACCTGTTCTCAAAGAACCAGCCCGAAAACCTTGGCTGGATGGAACGCATCCGCCGCGTGATGGATGAATACCCCGGCACGGCGACCGTGGGCGAGATGGGCGAAAGCCATCACGCGATTGAGATGATGGGCGATTACACCGCCCCCTGCCGCCTGCATCAATGCTATTCGTTCGAGATGATGGGCCACGATTATTCCGCCGCCTTCTTTCGCAAGAAAATCTCTGAGTTCTTCACCGGTGCCCCGAACGGCTGGCCGATGTGGGCCTTTTCCAACCATGATGTGATGCGCCATGTCTCGCGCTGGGCCAAGCATGGGGTCAGCGAAGAGGCTGTGGCCAAACAGGCCGCAGCGCTGCTTCTTAGCTTCCAAGGCTCGATCTGCCTGTGGCAGGGCGAAGAGTTGGGTCAAACCAACACGGAACTGGGGCTTGAAGAGCTGACCGATCCGCAAGGCATCAACTTCTGGCCCGAACCCATCGGCCGCGACAACACCCGCACGCCGATGGTTTGGGACGGCACAAAAAGCGGAGGGTTCACCACTGGCAAGCCTTGGCTGCCCGTGAAAGCCCCGCAACTGGCGCGCAATGTGGCAGGGCAACAGGGCGTCGAAGGCTCAGTTCTGGAATTCTACCGCGCGATGCTGGCCTATCGCAAAGGGTCACAGGCCCTGATGGCGGGCAAAACCGTGTTCCATGACCTGCCCGAACCGCTGCTGGCCTTCACCCGTGAGGCCGAGGGTGACGCGCTGCTGTGCCTGTTCAACCTATCGGCCAAGGCGAAAACAGTCACCGTTGAAGGCACTTTAGCTCCGCTCTCCGCGTCCATAGGGGGCGCGCTCTCAGGCCATAAGCTGACCCTCGCCCCTAACGCCGCAGTGTTCTTGCCTGTCACGGGGCCTGTCAGCGTAAAAATGTAACCGCACGCAAAGCGGGGGACTGCATCTCCCCGCACAACTCAGCCCCTTTAGGGCGCTGGCAACACAAAAGCCGGGGGCTCGATGCCCCCGGCTTTTGTTCACTTAAGCCAACCAAATCAGTCCTTAGCGCGTTCTTGATAGGTCAGGTCTTCGGTGTTGATCACAATCTTGGTGCCTGGCCCGATATGAGGCGGGACCAGCACGCGCAGACCATTGGTGCAGATCGCGGGCTTGAACGAGGACGAGGCGGTTTGCCCCTTGGTCACAGGCTCGGTCTCGGCGATCTCGACGACCGCTTTCAGCGGCAGGGTAATGGCGATGGCCACGCCGTCAAAGGTCTGGACATAGGCTTTCACGCCCTCGCCCAGAAACACCTTGCTGTCGCCCACCACATCTTCCGACACGGTGATCTGATCGTAGCTGAGCGGCTCCATAAAGTGGAACCCTTCGCCGTCTTCATACAAGAAATCATATTCCCGTTCATCCACCGTGGCTTTTTCGACCATCTCGGTCGTGCGCCAGCGTTCGGCCACCTTCACCCCGTCCGAAATGCGGCGCATATCAACCGACGTGGTCGGTGTGCCCTTGCCGGGGTGGAAGTTTTCCGATTTCAGGACGACATACAATTTGCCTTCCAATTCGACGATATTGCCCTTGCGGAGCGAGGATGCGATGACCTTCACGTGACGGATTCCTTGTTTCCCTGGGCCCCGGTCGCTAAGGAAGGGCCGTATTGGCGCAGCCTTTACCTGTATTTTTCACAAATCGCCAGAGGAAGCTTCATGACCCTATCACCGTGGTGGTCGCAAAAGCGCCACGCCGACCGCAGACCCACCCTTTTGGCCCGTGCGCGGCTGCAATCTGGCCTGCGCCAATGGTTTGATGCGCGAGGTTTTCTTGAGGTGGATCCGACAGCCTTACAGGTCAGCCCCGGAAACGAGGCGCATTTGCACGGCTTTGCCACCCAAGCCATCGGCAACGATGGCCTGTCGCGCAGGATGTATCTGCACACCTCGCCCGAGTTTGCGATGAAAAAGCTGTTGGCGGCGGGGGAAGAGCGCATCTTTGCCCTGACCCACGTTTGGCGCAACCGCGAACGCGGCCCGTTGCACTCGCCCGAATTCACCATGCTGGAATGGTACCGCGTGGCCGAGGATTACACCCAACTGATGCAAGACTGCACCGATCTGATGCAATTGGCCTGCACCGTGGCGGGCAGCCAAACCCTGCGCTACCGCGATCTAACCTGTGATCCTTTCGCAACCCCCGAACGTTTGGGCGTGGTTGAGGCTGTTGAACGCTATGCGGGCATAGACCTCTTCGCCTCAATCCACGCCGATGGCACCACCGACCCTGCGCCCTTGGCGCGGCAGATGAAAGGTATTGCTCTGCGGGTGGCGGAAGATGACACGTGGTCAGACCTACTTTCGCGCATTCTGGTGGCCAAGGTGGAACCGCACTTAGGCCAAGGCCGCCCCACGATCCTTGACCGCTACCCCGCCGCCGAAGCAGCCCTTGCACGCCGAATGCCCGGCGATGCGCGCTTGGCCGAACGGTTTGAGCTGTATGCCTGCGGGGTCGAACTGGCCAACGGCTTTGGCGAATTGACCAACGCCGCCGAACAACGCCTGCGCTTTGATGCTGAGATGGATGAAAAGCAGCGCGTCTATGGCGAGAGGTATCCGCTGGACGAAGATTTGCTCGCGGCCTTGCCCTTTATGCCCGCCGCCTCTGGCATCGCTTTGGGGTTTGACCGCTTGGTCATGCTGGCGACAGGAGCGCCTAAGATCGACGATGTGATTTGGACGCCGGTGGCCTGACCGGCCACCAAGGCGGTCCAGATAGGCCTAAGCAAAGGGGCAGGGTTTCCCCCGCCCCCTTTTTAGCAATCAGTGCGCCATCAGCACCGGAATCTTCACCGCTTCCAGCACAGCGCGGGTCGTCCCTCCAAGCACCGCTTCGCGCAAGCGTGAATGGCCGTAGGCGCCCATCACCATCATATCGCAGCCCTCTTCCAAAGCGTGCCTTGCCAAAACGTCTGAGATTTTGGGCAAAGTCTTGGCCAGAACCGAGACCTGCGCCTTTACCCCGTGGCGCACCAGGTATTGGCACAAAACCCCACCGGGATCAGAGCGTTCGGGCCCGCGCGCAGGCGGGTCGATCACGGTCACATCGACCAGATCGGCCATCTTCAGCAAGGGCAGGGCGCGGCGCACGGCGGCCAACGCCTCGCTGCTTTGGTTCCATGCCAGCAAAACGCGGCGCGGGTGGGCCAAGGTGTCAAGCGCGCGAACCTTGCCGATCTCAGTTTCAGCAATGATCAGCACGGGCGCGCGGCCTTCGAACAGTGCCGCTTCAATCACCGCCTCGGCCTGATAATTTTGGTCGCCCGTATAGGGGCGGCATTGCACCACCAGATCGACAAAGCTGGCCGCATTGCCCACCACCGATGTCAGGCTGCCCATCTCGGCCACCACGGTTTCCACACTGAATCGCAGCGCAGGGTCCATTTCGGCCAAGGCGGCATTGGCGGCTGCGGCGGCAGTGCGGGCATCGCCCTCGGCGCGTTTAAGGGAAAACTCGCTTAAGACAGCGCCGGCCCCGATATAGGCATAGCCTATTTGGGCCTGATCGACCCCAATGGCCAGAACGTCCAAATGGGCATCGCAGCCCAAAGCCATGCGGGCGGCAGCGGTCACCTGCGCCTCGGCCATGGCGGGGTTGGTAACAACGGTCAGAATGGATTTGTAGCTCATTTTCGCCTCCGGATTCCAGGATGAGGCCTTGATGGCAGTTTGGGCGGGGCCGCGCCTTGATGCGGATCATGTCGCTCATCACGCACAATTGACATGGATCAAGGCATCCCTTCGCCGCACCTGCAAAATGGCGGTCAGTCAGAACCCGTATTGCGGCGCCCAACCAAGCCGCGAAGCAGGGTCAAAGGACGAAGGGAACAGGAAATGTGGGACTACGCCAAATTGATCGTGCTGGCGGCTGTGGCGCTTTTAGCGGCCATCGCAGCCAATTACGCGCATGATCTTCCCTATATGGTCAACGCGGTAGAGGTCGCCATCGCAGCTGCGATCACCTTTATCTATGTGTTGCGCCATGTGGGCGAAGAGACACCAAAGACCCCCAATGAATACCAAGACGGGGTGATCCGGGCTGGGGTGATTGCCACCGCGTTCTGGGGGGTTGTGGGCTTTTTGGTCGGCGTGGTGATCGCCTTCCAACTGGCCTTTCCTTCGCTGAACCTTGGCAACGTGACCGAGGGGATTTTGAACTTTGGCCGCTTGCGGCCCTTGCACACCTCAGCAGTGATTTTCGCTTTTGGTGGCAATGCGCTGATCATGTCGGCGTTTTATGTCGTGCAACGCACCTCTGCGGCGCGGCTTTGGGGCGGTGGCCTTGGGTGGTTCGTGTTCTGGGGCTGGCAGTTGATGATCGTGCTGGCAGCCTCGTCTTACATTCTGGGCGGAACCCAAGGCAAAGAATACGCCGAGACGGTTTGGTATATTGATCTGTGGATCACCGTGGTCTGGGTTGCCTTCTTGGCAGTCTTTGTCGGCACCTTGGTCAAACGGCGCGAGCCCCATATCTACGTCGCCAACTGGTTCTATCTGTCGATGATCCTGACTGTGGCGATGTTGCACCTTGTCAACAACGCTGCCCTTCCAGTGTCGATCTTGGGGTCTTTGTCGGTGCCCGTCTATTCGGGTGTGCAGGACGCCATGGTGCAGTGGTGGTATGGCCACAACGCTGTGGGCTTTTTCCTGACGGCAGGCTTTTTGGGCATGATGTACTACTTTGTCCCCAAGCAGGTCGAACGGCCGGTTTACAGTTATAAGCTGTCGATCATCCACTTCTGGGCGTTGATTTTCCTGTATATCTGGGCCGGTCCGCACCATTTGCACTACACCGCTTTGCCGGATTGGGCTTCGACCCTTGGCATGGTCTTTTCGGTCATGCTGTGGATGCCGTCTTGGGGTGGCATGATCAACGGCTTGATGACGCTGTCGGGTGCATGGGACAAACTGCGCACCGATCCGGTGGTTCGGATGATGGTGATCGCCATCGGCTTTTACGGCATGTCGACCTTTGAAGGCCCGGTTATGTCGATCAAAGCCGTCAACTCGCTAAGTCACTATACCGACTGGACGATTGGGCACGTGCACTCTGGCGCTTTGGGCTGGAACGGGATGATCACCTTCTCGGTGCTTTACTTCCTGACCCCGCGCCTTTGGAACCGTGAGGGGCTGTATTCGCTGAAACTCGTGTCTTGGCACTTCTGGTTGGCCACGATCGGGATCGTGCTTTACGCCTCTTCGATGTGGGTGACGGGCATCATGGAAGGCCTGATGTGGCGCGAAGTGGATGCGAACGGCTTCTTGGTGAACGCCTTCGCCGACACAGTGGCTGCAAAGTTCCCGATGTATGTGGTGCGCGGCTTGGGCGGGGCGATGTTCCTGATCGGAGCGCTCATCATGGTTTACAATCTTTGGATGACGGTGAAAGCCCAGCCTGCCAAGGCCAGTGCCTACGCCGCCGTTCCGGCTGAATAGGAGCAGGGAACATGGCTTTACTAGACAAACACAAGACCATCGAGAAAAACGCCTCGATCCTGCTGGTGCTAAGCCTTTTGGTCGTGCTGGTCGGCGGCTTGGTGCAGATTGTGCCGCTGTTCTACCTGCAAAACACCATCGAAAACGTCCAAGGGATGCGCCCCTATACGCCCTTGGAACTGGCGGGTCGCAACATCTATATCCGTGAGGGCTGCTACGTCTGTCACAGCCAGATGGTCCGCCCAATGCGCGATGAAGTGGAACGCTACGGCCATTACTCGCTGGCGGCTGAATCGATGTATGACCACCCGTTCCAATGGGGGTCCAAACGCACGGGGCCCGATCTGGCGCGGGTTGGTGGCAAGTATTCAAACACATGGCACGTGGATCACTTGTCAAACCCCGAAGCCATCGTGCCGGAATCGGTTATGCCCAAGTATGCTTACCTTGCCACCTCAGAGCTAAGCCCCGATTACATTGACGACGTGATGGCAACCCACCGCATGGTCGGTGTGCCCTATACCGACGATCAAATCGCCAATGCCAAGGCCGACTTCGTGGCGCAAACCTTGCCCGATGGCGACACCTCGGGCCTTTTGGGCCGCTACGGTGCCAAGGTGACGGTGGCTGATTTCGACGGAAAGCCGCGAGTGAGCGAAATGGATGCGCTGGTGGCCTATTTGCAAGTCTTGGGCACGATGGTCGACTTTTCGACCTTCACGCCTGATGCGTCGCGGTAAGGGGGGCATTATGGAAACCTATTCCTTCCTGCGCGAAGTGGCCGACAGTTGGGCGCTTTTGCTGCTGACACTGTTCTTTGTAGGCGCTGCTGTCTGGGCCTTTCGCCCGGGCAGTCGCGCGATCCACGAAGAGGCCGCCAACGTGATCTTCAAGCATGACAAATCACCCGGGCCCTTGCCCGGACCTTCGAAGGAGGGCTGAGCGATGTGTGCCAAGCCAATCAAAGACGACACCAAGACCAAAGTCGGCACCACTGGCCATTCTTGGGACGGGATTGAAGAGCTGAACAACCCCTTGCCGCGCTGGTGGCTGTGGACCTTCTATCTGTGTATCCTGTTTGCCATCGGCTATACCATCGCCTATCCGGCATGGCCCTTGATCAGTGGGGCGACGCCGGGGGTTCTGGGGGCTTCGACCCGCGCGGATGTTGAAAAAGACATCCAGCGTTTTGATGAGATGAACGCCCCCATCAAATCCAAGCTGGCGGCGGCGGATCTGACCGCCATCGAAGGCGACGAAGCTCTGCGCGCCTATGCGCTAGAGGCAGGCAAATCGCTGTTCGCCACCAATTGCGCTCAGTGCCACGGGTCGGGTGCTGCGGGGGTGCAGGGCTTGGGCTATCCCAACCTGCTTGACAACGACTGGCTGTATGGCGGGGCTATTGATGCCATCCATGCAACCGTCACCCACGGGGTGCGCAACACGGTCGACCCTGACGCCCGCAACGTGGGCATCTATATGCCCGCTTGGTCTGACAAGGCGGTAGGGGCTTTGGCTGATATGGCCACGGCAAAGCTGACGGGTGAGCAGATTGGCGAAGTGGTGCACTATGTGCTGAAAATCTCCGGCCAAGCGGCGGATGAGGCGAAAGCCACCGCCGGGGCTGCGATTTACACCGACAATTGCGTGGCCTGTCACGGCGAAGACGGCACAGGCAACCGCGATCTGGGCGCGCCCAACCTGACGGACGCCATTTGGTTGTTTGGTGGCGATGAAACCACCCTGACCGCCACGTTGATGGATGGCCGTGGGGGCGTGATGCCAAGCTGGGGCTATGCCACTGAGGGCAGCCCCGCCCGCCTCAGCGAAGCCGACATCCGCGCTGTGGCCGTTTATGTCCATTCCCTTGGGGGTGGCGAGTAACACCGAGCTGTGCCGCCCTTTGTTCCATCGGGCGGCATAGGCACCGGCACCTTCCTGTTCGCGCGGTTCCTGGGTGTCGGTGCTTTCTAACTGTGGTCCCGCGCAGGGGCTACTTTCTCCTCCTGTACCAACTTGCGGGGCTGGCCTTGTGCCATGCCCCGTTTTTTTTCTGGAGATGGCCAAAGCTGCGGAAATTGACTTAGGTCAAAGCACAGGGCGGCGCTGCGGTGCAGAATGAGGGCAGCGAATAGGATAAACCATGTCAGATACCCAAGACCCCCCGCAGCTTTACGCCGCCCGCGAACCGATTTTTCCACGCCGTGTGAAAGGCACCTTTCGCACGCTGAAATGGTGGCTGATGGGCTTTATGCTCGGAATTTACTACATCACCCCATGGATCCGCTGGGACCGTGGGCCGCAGATGCCCGATCAGGCCGTGCTGCTGGACATATCCTCGCGCCGGTTCTTCTTCTTCATGATCGAGATTTGGCCAAACGAGTTTTACTTTGTCGCAGGCCTGTTGATCATGGCGGGGCTGGGGTTGTTCTTATTCACCTCGGCCGCAGGGCGGGTGTGGTGCGGTTATGCCTGCCCGCAGACGGTGTGGACCGACCTGTTCATTTTGGTGGAACGCTGGGTCGAAGGCGACCGCAACGCCCGCATCCGTCTGCACCGCCAGCCGTGGAACTGGGAAAAGCTGATCAAAAACGGCATTAAGTGGTGGTTGTGGCTGCTGATCGGGCTCGCCACCGGCGGGGCTTGGGTGTTTTACTTCACCGATGCGCCGACCCTGTTCTGGGGGCTCTTGGATGGCACCGCCAGCCCCGTGGCCTATATCACCATGGCGGTTCTAACCTTTACCACCTTCTTCTTTGGCGGCTTTGCGCGCGAGCAGATTTGCATCTACGCCTGCCCATGGCCGCGCATCCAAGCCGCGATGATGGATGAAGACACCATCACCATCGGCTATCGGTCTTGGCGGGGCGAACCCCGTGGCAAGCAAAGCGTGGAAACCAGCGGCGATTGCATTGACTGCATGGCCTGCGTGAACGTCTGCCCCATGGGCATCGACATTCGTGATGGGCAACAACTGGCCTGCATCACCTGTGGTCTGTGCATCGACGCCTGCAACGGGATCATGGACAAGATCGGCAAGCCCCATGGTCTGGTGGGCTATTTGGCCCTGACCGACGAGCCGCTGGAAAAAGCGGGCAAGCCCGATAAACCGATTTGGAAGCACATCCTGCGCCCGCGCACGATTGTCTATTCGGTGCTGTGGTTGGGGATTGGCATTGGCTTGGTGGTGGCGCTGTTCGTGCGCGCGAACCTTGACGCCTCCCTCACGCCCGTGCGCAACCCGCCCTATGTGATCTTGTCCAACGGAGACATTCGCAACACCTTCGATATGCGCCTGCGCAACAAACATGGCGAGGATCGGTGGTTCACCGTTTCGGCCACAGCGGGGGGCGATGTGACCTTGGCACTTGAGGGAACTGACGAGCTGCGCGTGCTGGTCAAAGCCAGCGACACGTTGGTGCAGCGCCTATATGTGACGGCCAAAGCCGGCACGGTTGCTGCCAAAGCGCATCACTTGCCGCTGCGCATTTGGATTACTGATGTCGAAGGGCCCGATATCCCCAAGGCCGAGCGTATCTACAAAGACACAATCTTTAACGGCGCAGAGGAAGACTGACATGGCAGCCAACGTTGCAAAACCTGTTCGCTCCTTTACCGGCTGGCATATGTTGGCGCTGACCTTTGCCTTTTTCGGCGTGATCATCTTGGTCAACGGGCTCTTGGCATATAAGGCCCTGTCGACCTTCCCTGGGCTAGAAGTTTCCAACAGCTATGTCGCTGGCCAAACCTTTGACCAAGAAAAAGCAGCCCAAGAGGCGCTGCATTGGCGATTGAAGCAGGGTTATGACCGCAAAAGCGCCCAACTGCGGCTGGATTTCACCGATGCCTCGGGTAAGCCCGTCACCCTGCGCGACATCGATGTGCTGATTGGCCGCCCGACCGAAGCGGCCCAAGACCAGCGCCCTATCATGACGCAAGGCGCGGATGGCACCTATGTCGGGCCAAGCGTGCTGCCCTTGGGCAAGTGGATGTTGCAGATCACGGCCCATGCCCAAGACGGCACTTTATATCAAGCGCGGACCTTCTTTTACGTCAGGGATTGAGACATGGGTTATGACGCCCCCGCCGAGCTTTCCAGCGGTATTTCGGCCTGCCCCGCCTGCGTAGCAGCCCCTTCGGCACAGCGTTTGGCGGCCTTGCAGCGGCCTGAAACGGCGCGTCTGATCTTGTCGTTGCCCACGGCCCATTGTGCTGTGTGCATGTCCACGGTCGAAGGTGCTTTGAAAGCCCATCCCGGCGTGTCTTCGGCGCGGGTGAACCTGACGCTCAAGCGCGTCTCGGTTGAAGCTGAGGCGGATGTGACGGCCGCACAACTGGCGGAGGTTTTGGAAGCTGTCGGCTACGAGGCGCATGAACTAGACCCCGGCCTTTTGTCGATGACCGAAACCGACCGTCAGGGGCGCGAGATTTTGATGCGGCTAGGGGTCGCCTTTTTTTCCATGATGAACATCATGCTGCTGTCGGTCGCCGTTTGGTCAGGGGCGGAAGCGGCAACGCGCGATATGTTCCACTGGATTTCCGCGCTGATCGCCATGCCCACCGTGGCATTCGTGGGCCAGCCCTTTTTCAAATCGGCTTGGGCGGCGCTGCGGGTTGGGCGCTTGGGCATGGATGTGCCCATATCGCTGGCGCTGATCCTCGCCTCGTCCATCTCGCTTTATGAAACCATGCATTCAGGCGAAAAGGCCTATTTTGATGCCGCCGTGATGCTGGCCTTTTTTCTGCTGCTGGGCCGCTACTTGGATCACCGCAGCCGCGCCTTGGCACGCTCTGCCGCCGAGGAGTTGGCGGCACTTGAGGTGCCCCGCGCCATCGTGCTGCAAGACGGGCAGGAATTTTTGCGCCCGATAGCCCAAGTCGCCAAGGGCGATCTGGTGCTGGTGCGCCCCGGCGGGCGGATGCCCGTGGATGGGGTGGTGGTGGAAGGCGCTTCGGAAGTTGACCGAGGCTTACTGACCGGCGAAAGCCTGCCCGCCTTTGCCGGCCCCGGTTTGGCCGTGTCGGCGGGGGAAGTGAACCTCACTGGCCCCCTGACCCTGCGGGTGACGGCGGCGGGGCGGGACTCGTCCTTGCACCGCATGGCCGATCTTGTCGCGGTGGCCGAGTCTGCGCGCAACCGCTACACCACGCTGGCCGAACGCGCGGCGCGGATTTATTCGCCCTTGGTGCATATCCTTAGCTTTTCGGCCTTTGCCTTTTGGTTGTGGAAAACCGGCGGCGATGTGCGCTTTGCGGTCAATATATCTGCCGCAGTGCTGATCATCACCTGCCCATGTGCTTTGGGCTTGGCCGTGCCTGCGGTGGTCACTGCGGCTTCGGGCAAGCTGTTTCGCAAGGGCGTGTTGATCAAGAACGGCACGGCGCTGGAACGCTTGGCCGAGGTGGATGTGGTGGTCTTTGACAAAACCGGCACGCTGACCCTTGGAACGCCAACGCCGTCCAATCTTGAAAGTGTCAGCGCCCAAGATCAATCCGTGGCCTTGGCCTTGGCCAAAGCCTCGTCACACCCGCTTGCCATGGCCTTGGCTGGCCGCATTTCGGGCGTACCTGCCCCCGTGACAGACCTGCGCGAGGTGCCGGGCTATGGGATTGAGGGGCAGTTGAATGGCCAGACTGTGCGCTTGGGGCGGGCTGCTTGGGTTGGAGTGGAAGGCTTGGCGCTGACGGCGACTTATCTGGCCATCGCAGGCCAAGACCCTGTGCCCTTCACCTTCACCGACCAAATTCGTCCGGGGGCCGAGGCTGCAATTGCGGGCCTGACCTTGCAAGGCAAACGGATCAAGCTGGTGTCGGGCGATACCGAGGCTGCGG
>CAMAYO010000033.1 GCA_945862465.1 Pseudorhodobacter antarcticus
ATGGAATCTATGCCAGCGGTGAGCGGTGAAGGCTCCGCCTCGCGGTAGCGGTTCACGCCGACCACAACTTGCTCGCCGCGTTCAATCCGACCCAAGCGGTCAGAGTTCGCCTCGACCAACCGCGATTTCATATGGGGGATCGCAGCCACTGCCCCACCCATCGCGTCAATCTGCACGAGTTCTTCCAGCGCTGATGCTTTTAGCGCAGCTACTTTGGCCGCAATCGCGGGGTTGTCGTCAAAGATGTCGGCATATTCCAACAGGTCGGTTTCATAGGCCAAGATTTGCTGCATACGCAGCGACCATTGCTGATCCCACGGGCGCGGCAGGCCCAGCGCCTCGTTCCAAGCGGGCAGTTGAACCGCACGCGCACGGGCGTTTTTGGAAAGCGTCACCGCCAGCATTTCAATCAAAATCCGCGCCACGTTGTTTTCGGGTTGCTGTTCGGTCAACCCTAAGGAATTCACCTGCACCCCATAACGGAAGCGGCGGTGGCGCTCTTCGGTGATGCCGTAGCGGGTTTGGCACAGATCGTCCCACATCTCGACAAAAGCGCGCATTTTGCAAATTTCTGTCACAAAGCGGATGCCTGCGTTCACGAAGAAAGAGATGCGCCCCACCATCGCGGGGAAATCCTTGGCTGGAACCTTGGCGCGCAGATCATCCAGCACCGCGATGGCGGTGGCCAAGGCATAGGCCAGCTCTTGCTCTGGCGTCGCCCCTGCCTCTTGCAGGTGATACGAACAGATGTTCATCGGGTTCCACTTGGGCAACGCCTGCGCGGTATAGGCCGCCACATCGGTGATCATTCGCAACGAGGGCGCGGGCGGGCAAATGTAAGTGCCGCGCGACAGATATTCCTTGATGATGTCGTTTTGCACCGTGCCTTGCAGGGTCGAAATATCGGCCCCCTGCTCTTCAGCGACAGCCACATACAGCGCCAACAGCCAAGGCGCTGTGGCGTTGATTGTCATCGAGGTGTTCATTTGGCCCAAGGGAATATCGGCAAACAGCGCGCGCATATCGCCCAAATGGGCCACAGGCACGCCAACCTTGCCCACCTCGCCCCGCGACAGGATGTGATCGCTGTCATAGCCCGTCTGCGTGGGCAGATCGAAGGCGACCGACAGGCCGGTTTGCCCCTTGGCCAGATTGCCACGATACAGCGCGTTTGATGCGGCAGCGGTCGAATGGCCCGCATAGGTGCGAAACAGCCAAGGTTGGTCTTTTTGCGTCTGCATCATGGGGCGCCCATCTTGAATCGGCTTGGTAATTTTCTTTCGTCTTGCGCTGCATAGCAGCAAGTTTTGGCAAGAGTCAATTCGCTGCATCGCGGCAGGATGGGGATTTGCACCCCGCTTTCGCCTGTGGCATTCAGGGGCCATGACCCAGACCATCCCGATCCCGCTTTGGCTTTTGTTGCTGATATTGGCTTTTGCGGTGACGTCTTTCCTTTCGAACTTCCTGGTCCCCTCGGTGCGGTGGTTCTTTCGTCGTCGCATCGAACGCTGGGTGGCGCGGCTAAACGAAAGGCTCGACAGGCCGATCGACATTTTCAAACTGGCAGCGCGCCAAGATCGCATCGCACGGCTGGCCTATGACCCGCAGGTTCTGGCCGCAGTGACCGAACACGCAGCAGCCCAAGGCATCCCTGCCTCGGTCGCGTTTCAAGAAGCACGGCACTATGCGCGCGAAATTGTGCCGGGCTTTTCCACCACACTCTATTTCGGCGTGATGATCACCTTGGCCAAATGGCTGACGCGCCAGCTGTACCGCGTGCGGTTTGGCCCGATGGATCGCGTCTTAGCGGGGGTAGAACCAGATGCCACCGTGGTTTTTGTCATGAACCACCGGTCAAACATGGATTATGTGCTGGTGACGTGGCTTGTGGCCAACCGCGCCTCGATTTCCTATGCCGTGGGTGAATGGGCGCGGATCTGGCCTTTTTCGCGGTTTATCCGCGCCTTGGGGGCCTATTTCATCCGGCGCGGGTCGAAAAACACGCTCTATCGCAAGGTTTTGGCCCGTTATGTGCAGATGACCACGGCAGAGGGCACCACGCAGGCGATCTTCCCCGAAGGTGGGCTTAGTTTGAATGGCAGGGTTGGGCCGGCCAAGCTGGGTCTGCTGTCGTATATCATGGCGGGCTATGATCCGGCGGGGCGAGACGTGGTGTTTGTGCCGGTGGGTTTGGCCTATGACCGCGTGTTGGAGGACAAAGTGCTGCTTGCCGCAGCTGCCAACGGGGCGCGGCGGTTTGGGGTTAATCCTGTGCGGGTCTTGGTGAAGGCCGTGGTCGCGGTGCTGCGGGTGATCACGGGGCGCTACAGGCGCTTTGGCACTGCCGCTGCCGCATTCGGCGCGCCCTTATCGCTGCGCGCCTATCTGGCCGAAGTGCCGAATGGCGCGGCAGAGGGCTTGGCGGAACGAATGATGCAGGCCATCGAGCGTGTGGTTCCCGTGGTGCCCGTGTGCTTGGTGGCAGCAGCCTTGACGGAAGGGCCCGCTGATCGGGCACATCTGCTTTCCACCATGACGCGCCTTGCCAGTGCGCTTGACGCGCGCGGTGCCGACCTAAAGCTGGCCCCGGAAGGGATGCAGGCCACGCTGGACGAGGGGCTTGCTATGCTGATCGCGCGCCGCATTGTCAGCGCTGATTTGCAGCAAGTGGCGGCCCAAAGCGGGCTTTTGCAGTTCTACGCCGCCTCAGTGCAGCAAAGGTTGGGCGGGTAATTGCCCGATTGCCGCAATGCGGCAGACATAAAATTACAAAACAATGTCATTTTTGGTTGCAATCTTGCGTGACTGTTTATATCCAAGCCTCAACCCGCCCGCGATTCTGCGGCGCAGCATGTTTAGGAGGCCCAGATGGCGCTCGATTCCCCCAAACTGGCCTATGACGCGCCAGTGAAAGACCTGTACGCCGTGGGCGAGATGCCGCCCTTGGGCCATGTACCCGCGCAAATGTATGCTTGGGCGATACGGCGCGAACGCCACGGGGATCCGGACAAAGCGATGCTGGTCGAAGTCGTCGACACGCCCGAAATTGACGCGCATGAAGTGCTGGTCTTGGTCATGGCAGCGGGGGTCAATTACAACGGCGTTTGGGCCGCTTTGGGCACGCCCATCAGCCCCTTTGACGGGCATGGCGAGCCCTTTCACATCGCGGGTTCAGATGCTTCGGGGATTGTGTGGAAGGTCGGCGACAAGGTCAAACGCTGGAAAGTCGGCGACGAGGTGGTGATCCACTGCAACCAAGACGACGGCGATGATGAAGAATGCAACGGCGGCGACCCGATGTTTTCGCCCAGCCAGCGCATCTGGGGCTATGAAACGCCCGATGGTTCCTTTGCCCAGTTCACGCGCGTGCAAGCCCAACAACTGATGCGCCGCCCACCCCACCAAAGCTGGGAGGAATCGGCCTGCTACACCCTAACCCTTGCCACCGCCTACCGGATGCTGTTCGGCCACAAGCCGCACGAACTGCGGCCAGGTCAGAACGTGCTGGTTTGGGGCGCTTCGGGCGGTTTGGGGTCTTATGCCATCCAGTTGATCAACACCGCAGGCGGCAACGCGATTGGTGTGATCAGCGACGAAGACAAGCGCGAGTTTGTGATGGGGTTGGGTGCCAAAGGCGTGATCAACCGCAAAGATTTCAAATGCTGGGGCCAGATGCCCAAGGTGAACACGCCCGAATACAAAGAGTGGTTCAACGAGGTTCGCAAGTTCGGCAAGGCGATTTGGGAGATCACGGGCAAGGGCAACAACGTCGATCTGGTGTTCGAACACCCCGGCGAGCAAACCTTCCCCGTCTCGGTCTTTGTGGTCAAGCGCGGCGGCATGGTGGTGATCTGTGCGGGCACAACGGGCTATAACCTGACGCTGGACGCCCGCTATCTGTGGATGCACCAAAAACGCGTGCAGGGCAGCCACTTTGCCAACCTGAAGCAAGCGAGTGCGGCCAATCAGTTGATGGTCGAACGCCGGCTGGACCCGTGCCTGTCAGAGGTGTTCCCATGGGACGAAATTCCCGCCGCCCATATGAAAATGCTCAAGAACGTGCACAAACCGGGCAATATGGCCGTGCTGGTGCAAGCCCCGCGCACCGGCTTGCGCACCTTTGACGACACGCTGGAAGCCAGCCAAACCCGCTAAGCGTTTCCAAGTGGCCTAAAGTGTTGTGCGATGGGTGGGTTAAAGCACCCGTCGCCGTTTCTGAGATGCCCCTGAAGCACAGCGTACCTGCTGTTTGATTAGGCCAGCCACTGGCCCTTGGCCTGTAGCTCCCTTAAGGTGGCGGCATGGCAAGTGTTCCCGCAATCACCTTCTCTGACGATCAGGCCCAGGCTTATGACCGCGTCGCCGCCGACCTTTTGGCCATGGGGGTCGATCTGGCCAATGGTGGCCTGACGCCTATGGCCGAGGGCAAAGGATCGGTTCTGGCGATTTTGGGCAAGGCAGGGTCGGGTAAGACCATGCTTTTGGCCAGCCTGTACCGCGCGCTGAAAGCGGCAGGGGTCGACATCGTCTCGGGCGATTATGAAGGGCGCAGGCGCAAGGACAGGCGCACTTTGGCGGTGCTGGCCCCCACGAACAAAGCAGCCTCGGTGCTGCGGTTGCGCGGCGTGCCTGCGACCACGATCCACCGCATTCTTTACACGCCAGTCTATGACCCGCAGTATGAAAAGATCGCCGAATGGCTGGCGGGCCAAATGCCGCGCCCTGCGGTCGAAGGGCTGACCGAACTGGCGCTGGACCGCGCCTTTGCCTTTTACCAGCAGGTTTCCTCTATCCCCGGCGCATTGGCCGCCGCTGGCCTGCGCGGCAGCGATTTCATCAAGGGCTGGAAGCGGCGCGAAGAGCCGTTGGATGTGGGCTTTGTCGACGAAAGCTCGATGCTGGATGAACGCCAGTTGGAAGACCTGCGTGAGATTTTCCCGACGCTGGTGCTGTTTGGCGACCCAGCCCAGTTGGCCCCCGTAAACCAATCGGGGGCGATGGTTTTTGACAAGCTGGGCGACAGCCGGAAAATGGTGCTCAGCCGCATTCACAGGCAGGCACAAGACAACCCCATTCTTGATCTGGCACACGCCTTGGGCGACGCCTCTCTGCGGTTCGAGGATTTCGAGGCGATGGTTCAAGACGCAGCACGGCGCGATGATCGGGTGGTTTGGGCAGAACGCGTGTCGTCAGACCTAATGGCCCGCAGCCCCGTTCTGGTCTGGCGCAATGTGACGCGGATCAAGCTGATCCAAGCCTTTCGCGCCGCCCATGGCGCACCCGAAGACGCGCTGTTGCCGGGCGAACCGCTGATCTGCGACGGGATCGAACTTCCCCTAAAGCACCGCAAAAAGCGCATTGATCTGGAAGCGCGCGGCCTGATCAAGGGCGCGCAGGTGATCTACCTTGGCCCCGGTAAGCGCGAGGGCTTTGCGCGGATGCATGTGGTGGGGGCGGAAGACCCGCAAATCTCGGCCGCGTGCATCATCAAGATCGAAAAGCCGGATGAGGAGGAACCCTTTATCCCCTCTGCCGCCAATATGGGCGCTGCCTTTTTGCACGGGGCGGCGGTAACGATTCACAAAGCCCAAGGCTCGCAATGGGAGGATGTGCAAGTCTTCGCCCCAGATCTATGGGCCGCAGCCCAAGCGGGACGCAGCGAGGCGGGCCTGCCCTTGTGGAAGCGCTTGGCCTATGTTGCCATCACCCGCGCCGAAAAGCGCCTGCATTGGGTGGTGCGCAACCGCTTGGCCCTGCCCAAATCCCCCTTGGGCGTGGCCGATCTGGTCGTGCGCCCCGCCCCACTGACACTGGAAGGGCTGGAACCGGAAGAGAGCCTCAGCTAGGCTACCCCCAGCCAAGGAGACTGCCATGACCTGCGTGTTTGTCCAATTCCGCTGCACCCCCGGCCGCACCTATGCTGTGGCCAGCGCCATCTATGACCGCGAGGCGGTGAGCGAGCTTTATTCCACCAGCGGCGAATATGACCTGATCGCCAAGGTCTATATCCCTGATGGCGAGGATGTGGGGCACTATCTGTCCGAACGCCTGTTTGACATCCCCGACATCGTGCGCACCCTGACGACGATGACGTTCAAAGCCTTTTGATCAAGGCCGACGCCGGCCCCAGACCCCGATGCATTTGCCCCAAGGTGAATGGGCGCTGCGGGGGTTAAAGCCAGGCGTCGCGTTGGGCGCCAATGGCTTGTGCGATGTTGGCAAAGCCGTCGCGGGCAAGAAGGGTATCTAGGCCCTTTGCGATATCGCAGGCCACTGACAGGCCTTGATAGACCATAGCCGTATAGATTTGCACAGCCGAGGCACCCGCGCAGATTTTCGCATAGGCTTGCTCGGGCGAACTGATGCCGCCCACGCCGATCAGCGGCAGCTTGCCTTGGGTCAGTTTGGAAAGCTGCGCCAGAACGCGGGTCGATTTTTCAAACAACGGCGCGCCAGAAAGCCCGCCGGTTTCAGATTTTTGCGGCGCGCGCAGCCCGTCACGCGAAAGCGTGGTGTTGGTGGCGATGATGCCTGACAGGCCAGAGGATAACGCCACTTCGGCCAAGGCTGCGAGATCATCGGGGCTAAGATCGGGAGCAATTTTCAGAAAGATCGGGATGGGCCGCGCCAAAGTGCCGCGCACGTGCATGACGCCCTCCAACAGTGCGGTCAATGCGGCTGGCCCCTGCAAGTCGCGCAGCTTTTCGGTGTTGGGGGAAGAAACATTCACTGTGGCAAAATCGACATGGGGACCGCAGAGCGCCAGCACTTGGGCGAAATCAGCGGCGCGGTCGGTCGAGGTTTTGTTGGCCCCTAGGTTGATGCCCACAGGCACAGAAGCACGCTTGCGGGCGGCAAGGCGGGTGGCGATCAGCACAGCGCCTTGGTTGTTAAAGCCAAAGCGGTTGATGGCGGCGTGATCCTCGGTCAGGCGAAACAGGCGGGGTTTGGGGTTGCCCTCTTGCGGCAATGGCGTGGCGGCCCCGACTTCCAGAAAGCCAAAACCCGCCCGCGACAGGGGCCCCAAGGCCACCGCGTTTTTGTCATAGCCTGCGGCAAGCCCGACAGGATTTGGCAAGCTTAGTCCTGCCAGTTCCGTTTTCAGCCGCGCGCTGGTGACAGGGCCGGGCAAGGGGGCAAGGCCAAGGCGCAAAGCCGTCAGCGAAAGACCATGTGCTGTTTCAGGATCAAAGCGGTGCAGCATCGCCAAACCTAGGCGTTCAACGGGGGTCAAAATATGCCCTCGGGGAAGATATGGCCCGTGGCCCCCAAGGGCAGGCTTTTGTCCCAAAGCACATCGCTTAGGTCTAAAGCGCGGTACAGATGCGGAAACAGCGCCCCCCCGCGCGAGGGCTCCCATTTCAGCGCAGCGCCAAGCCTGTCGCTTTCCAAAGCCAAAAGCACCAGATCGCTGTCGGCCGCGAAATGCTTCGCCGCCGTTTCAGCCAGTTGGGCTGCGGTGGAGAAGTGGATGTAGCCGTCTTGCAGGTCAATCGGCGCCCCAAAGGTGGTGCCTGCAGCGCCAAAGGCAGTCCACTCGGACCTGCGAAAGATTTTATAGATCAGCATGGGCCCCACCGTCTGAAAGCTTTACCGCCTGATGCCTGATGGCTGCGCGCCGGTCAACCTCACGTCATATGGCTGTCATAGGCTGGGTGCAGTCTGGCCGCGCATTTGACACCCAAGCTCAAGCATGGGCAAAATGCGCGCACCCATTTTCGGAGACATTTTATGACCAAATCCCTGCTTCTTGCCACAACCCTATGTGCCCTAACCGCCGCCCCCCTGCTGGCCGATCCTGTCAAAATCACCCTGCTTGGTGTGGGCGATGTGTACAACTTTGCCGGTGACGGCACGCAAGGCGGCTTTGCCCGCCTGAACGCCGTGGCCAAGGCCGAACGCGCCGCCAACCCCAACACGCTGTATCTGTTTGACGGCGATATGCTGTCGCCCTCGCTGTTGTCAGGGTTTGACAAGGGGCAGAACACCATTGATCTGACCAACCTTGTGCCATTCGATCTGGCGGTGCCGGGCAACCATGAATTCGACTTTGGCCCCGAGAATTTCGCCCAAAAACTGGCGGCGTCGAAATACCCTTGGGCGGCGATCAATATCACCAATGCAGACGGCTCGCCCGTCAAAGGTTTGGGCGGCGTGGTGGTGAAAGACATCGCGGGTGTGAAAATCGCCCTGATCCCCGTGGCGCAAGACACCTCGCCCGAGGTTTCGAACACCGGCGATCTGGTCTTTCTGCCCACGGTTGACAGTGCCATTGCCGCCGCCAAGCAGGCCCGCGGTGATGGGGCCGATCTGGTGGTGGGCGTGGTGCAAACTGACGTTTACAACGACCTGAAATTGGTGAGCTCTAAGGCTTTCGATGTGGTGCTGTCGGGCAATGACCATTCTTACGGCACATCTTATGACGGGATCACCGCCTATGTCGAAACCTCGCTCGACGCGCGGATTCTGTCACCTTTGGATCTGATGGTGAACATCAGCGAAAAAGACGGCAAGCGCGTGGTGAAATGGACGCCATCGTTCCGCTTTATTGACACCGCCACTGTAACACCCGATCCTGAAACCCAAGCGCGGGTCGATGGCTTCCAAAAGGGGCTGGATGACACGCTGAACGTAGCGATTGGCACAACGACAACCCCGCTCGACAGCCGCCGCAACGTGGTGCGGGGCGAAGAATCAACCATGGGCAACCTGATCGCCGATGCCATGCGCCTGCAAAGCGGGGCGGATGTGGCGCTGATGAACGGCGGCGGCATTCGGGCCGACCGCACCTATGACGCAGGCGCCACCCTGACACGGCGCGATATCCTGACAGAGCTGCCCTTTGGCAACACCCTCGCCGTGGCCGAAATCACCGGCGCGCAACTGCGCGAGGCTTTGGAAAACGCGGTCTCGCAGGTGGAAAAAGGCGCTGGCCGCTTTGCGCAAGTTTCGGGCCTGACGCTGGCCTATGACCCCAAGGCCGAAGCCGGTGCCCGCGTGACAGAGGTGTTGGTGGCAGGCGCGGCGCTTGATCCGGCCAAGACCTATAAGGTTGCGATGAACGATTATATGCTGGGCGGCGGCGACGGCTACACCGTGTTAAAGGGTGCCAAGCAAATCACCGACACGGGCGCTGGTGCTTTGGTGGCGCAAGTCGTGATGGACTATGTGCAAACACAATCCAGCGTGCAGCCCGCCGTTGAAGGCCGGATCAAATCGCTGGGTCAGTGATCTAAACCGCACCTTTGCCAAACCACAGCGCAAGACAGCCCCGCTGTCTTGCGCTTTTTTCTTTACACGATGGCGGCCCTTGCCTATCACCCACCGCATGAGCCCGCATTGCCCCCCCATGCACCTGCCCCGACGCCGACGCTAGCAGCGTCTGTGCGCTTTTGCGTGGCCCTTTGGGCCCATCCAATCCAAAGATCGTTGACCTTTGCGCCCGTCTTTGGCACCCCTTGGTCTTTCGCTACAGGACTTGCCCCATGATCACCCCCGTCTTGCCCACCTATAATCGCGCGCCCATGGCTTTTGTGAAGGGCGAAGGCTCTTGGCTGACGGCAGAGGATGGCAAGCGCTATCTTGACCTTGGCGCGGGCATTGCCGTCAACGCCTTGGGCCATGCCAACCCCGACCTTGTGGCGGCGCTGACCGAACAGGCGGGTAAGTTGTGGCACGTGTCAAACCTTTACCGCATTCCCGAACAGGAAAAGCTGGCCGAGGCGCTGGTGGACAAAACCTTCGCCGACACCGTGTTTTTCACCAATTCGGGCACAGAAGCCGCGGAACTCGCCATCAAAATGGCGCGGAAGTATCATTACGAAAAAGGCCAGCCGCAGCGCACCCAGATCATCACCTTCGAAGGTGCCTTCCACGGCCGCTCGACGGGCGCTATTGCGGCGGCAGGGTCGGAAAAGATGGTCAAGGGCTACGGCCCTTTGATGCCGGGGTTTGTTCAGGTGAAATGGGCCGATCACGATGCCCTGCGCGCGGCCATCACCGACCAGACCTGTGCGGTGATGATCGAACCCGTGCAGGGCGAAGGCGGCATTCGCATCGTGCCCGACCAATGCCTGAAAGGTCTGCGCGATTTGTGCGATGCCACGGGCACTCTGCTCATCTTTGACGAGGTGCAATGTGGCATGGGCCGCACGGGCAAGCTTTTCGCCCATGAATGGTCCGGCATCACCCCCGATATTATGATGGTCGCCAAAGGCATTGGCGGCGGCTTTCCCTTGGGCGCGGTGCTGGCCACCGAAAACGCCGCCTTTGGCATGGGGGCGGGCACGCATGGGTCAACCTATGGCGGCAATCCCTTGGCCTGTGCCGTGGGGTCCAAGGTGATGCAGATCGTGGCCGACGATGTTTTCTTGGCCGAGGTGTCGCGCAAAGCGGCGCTTTTGCGCCAAGGGCTGGAAAGCTTGGTCGCAGCGCACCCCAAGGTGTTTGAAGCGGTGCGGGGCGAAGGCTTGCTGCTTGGCGTGAAATGCACGGCCATCAACAGCGACATCGTCAAAGCGGGTTACCAAGCGGGCATCCTCACCGTGCCCGCCGCCGACAATGTGATCCGCCTTTTGCCCGCGCTGAATATCCCCGATGCCGATATTGCCACGGCGCTGGCGCTGCTTGAAAAAACCGCAGCCTTGGTCGAAGCCGTCTAAGATGCGCCCAACTGCTCTGTTTGCCCTTTCATATGTGCCCAAATATCCCACGGGGGTCCGGGGGTGTGAAACCCCCGGCGACCTGCCAGAAAGACAAAGATGAACCATTTCCTAGACCTACACAAAACCGATGCCGCCGATCTGCGGCTGATGATCGACTCTGCCCATGCGATGAAAGCCGCCCGCAACGACCGTCCCAAGGGTGCGATGGATGACGCGCAGCCCTTGGCGGGCCGCATGGTGGCGCTGATCTTCGAAAAGCCCTCAACCCGCACGCGGGTGTCGTTTGATGTGGGTGTGCGCCAGATGGGCGGGCAGACCATGGTTTTGTCGGGCAAGGAAATGCAACTTGGCCACGGCGAAACAATCGCCGACACCGCGCGCGTTTTGTCACGCTACGTCGATTTGATCATGATCCGCACCTTTGAAGAGGCAACGCTGCTTGAAATGGCCGAACACGCCACCGTGCCCGTGATCAACGGCCTGACCAACCGCACCCATCCCTGCCAGATCATGGCAGATGTCATGACCTATGAAGAACACCGTGGCCCGATTGCAGGGCGCAAGGTGGTTTGGGCGGGGGATGGCAACAACGTCTGCGCCAGCTTCTTGCACGCCGCAGGGCAGTTTGGCTTTGATATGACCTTTACAGGCCCCGAACCCTTAGACCCCGAACAGTCCTTCATTGATTTCGCCCGCGCGCGCGGGTCCAACATTCGCATTGAACGCGATCCCGCCTTGGCCGTGGTCGGGGCTGATCTGGTGGTGACGGACACTTGGGTGTCGATGCACGATCCGGAATCCGCCAAAGAGCGCCGCCATAACCAACTGCGCGGTTACCAAGTGAACGAGGCGCTGATGGCCAAAGCCAAACCTGACGCGCTGTTCATGCATTGCCTGCCCGCACATCGCAATGACGAGGCCACCAGCGCCGTCATGGACGGCCCACATTCCGTGGTTTTTGACGAGGCTGAAAATCGCCTGCACGCGCAAAAAGCCATCCTGCGGTGGAGCTTGGGCGCTTAAGCGACCCAAAGGGTCCGCGATAGTCTTTAGCCCGCCGCATTCCCCTTGCGGCAGACTCTAAAGCCTTGCCTTTCTGCGCCAAACCCGTCTTTGATGCCCCCAACTTAACAGGAGCTTCCCATGCAATCCCCCGTCCCGATGTTTGTGCACTCCCTCACCGCGCTGTCCAAAATCCTTGATAAGGCCGAGGCCTTTGCCGAAGCCAAAAAGATCAAGCCCGAGGTGATCCCCCAACTGCGCCTGATCGCCGATATGCTGCCCTTCTGGCGCCAGATCACCATTGCTTGCGACCACGCCAAAGGCGCACCAGCCCGTCTGGCGGGGATGGACGTGCCCTCTTTCGCCGATACCGAAACCACGATTGCCGAGCTGAAAGAGCGTATCGCCAAGACCATCGCCTTCATCTCGACCATCCCTGACACGGCCTATGACGGGGCCGAGGCCCGCACCATCACCGTCAAGGCTGGCCCGCGCGAATTGAGCTTTGCAGCGCCGCAATATCTGGCAAGCTACGCCATCCCGAACTTCTATTTCCACATGTCCACCGCCTACTCCATCTTGCGCGCCAACGGCGTTGAAGTGGGCAAAGGTGACTTCTTGGGCGGCTGATCCGTCCCAATCCGGGGGGCAACCTTGCCCCCCATCCCCCTTGAAGACATAACGCTCCATGACCCCAGACGACATCGCAGCCCTGTTCACCCATGCCGATGGGTCCTATCACTTTGCCCGCTGGGACAGGCCGATTGTGCCCGTGGTCTTTGGCGTTGAGGATCAAACCCTGTCGGTTCTAAAGGGCGCTATCGAGGCGGTGGTCACCTTGGCCGGCCATAAGATGGCCGAAACCGATGCGGAACTGGGCGCAAACCTGATGGTGTTTTTCTTTCGCGATTGGGCCGAATTGCCCGGCGTGCCGGGGTTAGAGGGCATTGTGCCCGACCTTGGCCCGCTGTGCAGCAGGTTGGGCGCCCAAGGGGCAACCCACTACCGTCTGTTTCGCTTTGACGAAAACGGCTCCATCCGTGCGGCCTTTGTTTTCTTGCGTATCGATGGCGGTTTGGCCGTCGTGCCGGCCGAATATCTGGCATTGTCAGAAGCCGCCCAAATGATCTGCCTGTGGTCAGACAGCGCCTTTGCCCAGCGCCCAATCCTGACCCAGCAAGACGGCAACGTCGTGCTGAACCCCCAAATCGCCGCCGTGATCCGCGCCGTCTATGACCCAATCTTGCCCGTCGCCAGCAAAGATGCCGCCCACGCGCTGCGCGTCTTTGGACGGGTTAGTCTTGCGCAGGGGTGATGCCTTGCGCGGGGCATGCTGAAACCCTAGGCTAAAACCCATGCAATCCCCCCACATCTTCCCCCTGCGCGTCTATTACGAAGACACCGACTTGGCCGGGATCGTCTATTACGCCAACTATCTGAAATTCATCGAACGCGCCCGCAGCGAGTGGGTGCGGGGGCTTGGGATTGACCAAGCGCTGTTGCGCGCCGAACACGGCTTGGTTTTCGCCGTCCGCCGTGTGGAAGCCGATTACCTGCGCCCTGCCGTGTTTGACGATGTTCTAACGGTGCAAACCGTGCTGGCCGATCTCAGTGGCGCGCGGTTGGTGCTGGATCAGGCGGTGCTGCGCGGGGCGCAAACCCTGTTCACCGCGCGGGTCACGCTGGTTTGCCTGACCGCCGCCGGCACGGCCACGCGCTTTCCAACGGCCCTGCGTACGGCCCTGACAGGCGCAGCGTAACACTTCCACCGCATCTTTCGCGCAAAATGCCGCCAAGAACACGCCAAATGACGCAGTTGTGTTGGCATTCCTTCGCAAAACCCTGTAGAACCCGTGATAACCGGGACAAAAGATCCCACAAAACGAGCAGGCGTCATGGACCAGACAACACTTGCGGCAGCGCAGGAGATTGATTTCTCTTTGCTCGCCCTATTCTTGCGCGCAACCCTGACGGTGAAAATCGTCATGTTGGGCCTTATGCTTATGTCCTTTTGGTCATGGGCAATCATCATTCAAAAACACATCCTGTTCCGCGCCGCGCGGCAACAGGCAGAGGTGTTTGACCGGGCCTTTTGGTCAGGCGAACCTTTGGATGAACTGTTTGAAAAGATGGGATCGCAGCCCGAGGGTCCTTCAGAGAAAATCTTCTCTTCGGGCATGCTGGAATGGCGGCGCAGCCACAGGCAAGACGGCGGGCTGATCGCGGGCGCGCAGGCGCGCATCGACCGCGCCATGGATGTGGCGATCAGCCGCGAATCCGAGGCGTTGAACAAAGGCCTTAGCTTTCTGGCGACCACAGGGTCGACCGCGCCCTTTATCGGCCTGTTTGGCACGATCTGGGGCATCAAACACGCCTTCGAACAAATCGCCGTCAGCCAGAACACCAGCCTTGCCGTCGTGGCCCCCGGCATCGCCGAGGCGCTTTTGGCCACGGGCATCGGCCTGATCGCAGCCATTCCAGCGGTGGTGTTTTACAACAAGCTCAACGCCGACAGCGAGCAGATCTTGGGCGGGTACGAGGCTTTCGCCGACGAATTCGCCACGATCCTGTCGCGCCAGTTGGACGCCTGACCATGGGGGCGGGAGTTGTCAAATCGGGCGGCGGGGGCGGGCGCAGACGCCGCCACCGTGGCCGCGCCGCCGCGATGAGCGAGATCAACGTCACGCCCTTTGTCGACGTGATGTTGGTGCTTATGATCATCTTTATGGTCGCAGCCCCGCTGATGACCGTAGGCGTGCCCATCAAACTTCCCGAAACCGCCGCCAGCGTCATGCCGACCGAGCAGGAAAAACCGCTGACCATCAGCCTTACTGCCGATGGGTTGGTGATGGTCCAGACCACCGAGGTCAAAGACGAAGAGCTGATCCCCAAGCTTAAAGCCATCGCGGCAGAGCGCACGTCCGACAAAATTTTTGTGCGCGCCGATGGGGCTGTGACCTATGCGCGCGTGGCACAGGTGATGGGCGCTTTGAATGCGGGCGGCTTTAACAACATCGGGCTTGTGACCGACCCCGGCGGGCCCAGCTTCGACGGCAGCAACTAGGGCCAGGCATGAACAAGGGCCTTCTCATCTCGGGTCTCGGGCATCTGGGGCTGGTGCTTTGGGCGCTTTTGGGCGGCTGGCTGACATGGACAAGCGAGCCCCCCGCCATTCCGGTGGCGAATGTATCCTTGATCAGCACATCAGAGTTTGACGCGATGATGGCGGCAGCGCCCAAGGTCGATGATACGGCCCCCGCGCCCACCCCGCAGCCTGCCGAAACCCCTGCGGTAAAGCCCCAACCCAAACCCGAGACACCAGCCAAGCCAGCGCCCACGCCAACCCCCGCCGAACCCCTGCCCACCCCAGACCCAGCCCCCACGCCCGACGAGGCGCCCCCCGAAGCGCCGCCGCTGGCCCCGCCGTCTGATACGCCCCAACCCATTCCCGTGCAGCCGTCGGATCAAGCCCCGGCCCCCGACACGGCCGCGCGCATTGCCTCGACCCCGGTGGATGCCACCGATCAGCCCAATATCGCCGATGTGGCGACCCCCGCGCAAAGTGACACGCCCAGCCCCGACAGCCAGCCCGTGCCCGAAGAACCCGCAGCCTCGCCCGAAAAGACGGTGACGGCTGTGACACCCGACGCCAAGCCCGCCACAGAAGCTGCACCACAACTGGCCCCCACCAGCAGCCCTCGCCCGCCCGCGCGACCAAAGCCCAGCGAAACGCCACCCGAAGACACCCAAACTGCTGAGGCAACGCCTGATCCTAACGCGACCGACACCGCTGCCGCCGATCAGGCCGCGATTGACGCCGCTTTGGCCGATGCCACAGCCCCCGACACCGCCGCCACAACGCCTGAAGCCTCGCAAACCGGCAGCGGCGGCACGGGCGACCAGCCGATTGGGGCGGCGCTGAACTCGGGCGAAATTGACAATCTGCGCCAGATCATTGGGCCGTTCTGGAACATCGGCTCTTTGTCAACCGAAGCGACGCGCGTCACTGTGACCATGCGGGTGCAAGTGTCGCAGGATCAAAAGGTCCTGTCGGTTGAGATGGTCGAATTCACCGGCGGAACTGCCGAAGCCGCCCAGCAAGCCTTTGAAGCCGCACGCCGTGCGGTGATCCGTGGCGCATCAAAGGGCCTTGGCCTGCCGCCTGATAAATACGACACTTGGAAATCCATGTTGTTTACGTTTGATACAAGCCAAGGGCGTCTGCGCTGATGCCCGCCCCCGCTTTCCCCATGACGAGGACCAAATGACACTTAGCCAGTCCCTGACCCGCCTGTTGGCCCTTGGCGCCTTGTGCTTGGGCCTGACTGCCGCCCCCTTGGCCGCGCAGACAGAACCTCATATCACCTTTTCCGATCCGGTGATCGAACCCATGCCCTATGCCGTGCCCGATTTTGTGGCCGAGAATGGCGGGGCGTCGCAAGCCGCCCGCGACATCGCCCGCGTGGTGGCCGATGATCTGACGGGCACGGGCCTGTTTCGCGAAATCCCTGCCGCAGCCTATATCAGCGGCATTTCCAGCTTTGATGCGCCCGTGGCCTATGCCGATTGGCAAGCCATCAACGCGCAGGTGCTGATCACGGGGGCCGTGCAGGCATCAGGCGGATCGCTTTCGGTCAAGTTCCGGCTGTTTGACGTGGCCTCGGGCCAGCCCTTGGGCGAGGGGTTGCAGTTCAACGGCCCCGAAAGTGGATGGCGGCGCATGGCGCATAAGGTGGCCGATGCCGCCTATAGCCGGATCACGGGCGAAGGCCCCTATTTTGACAGCCGTGTTGTGTTTGTGTCGGAAAGCGGGCCGAAAGATGCGCGGCAAAAGCGGTTGGCCGTCATGGATTATGACGGGGCGAACGTACAGTATCTGACCGACAGCGCGTCTATCGTTTTGGCTCCGCGCTTTTCTCCCAACGGCGACCGCATCTTGTTCACATCCTATGCCACGGGCTTTCCGCGCATCTATGTGATGAACACGGCCGATCTGTCGACGCGGGTGCTGGATGAACAGCCCGGTTCCATGACCTTTGCGCCGCGCTTTGCCCCTGATGGGCGCACGGTGGTGTTCAGTTTGGAACGCGACGGCAACTCTGACCTTTACACGCTGGATATCGACAGCGGTGCTTTGACCCAACTGACCAACTCTCCCTCGATCGAAACAGCCCCTTCGTTCAGCCCCGATGGCAGCCAAATCGTGTTTGAAAGCGACCGTTCTGGCGCCCAGCAAATCTACGTCATGCCCGCCAGCGGCGGCGAGCCGACACGGGTTTCCTCGGGCAAGGGCAGATACGGTACCCCGGTTTGGAGCCCGCGCGGCGACCTGATCGCTTTCACCAAGATGGCAGATGGACGGTTCTATATCGGGGTGATCCGCTCTGACAGCACCGAAGAACGCCTGTTGACCGCATCCTTCCTAGACGAGGGTCCAACATGGGCCCCCAACGGTCGCGTCTTGATGTTCACCCGTGAAAGCGAGGGCGCTTCTGGTTCTGCAACCCTGTTTTCGGTCGACGTTTCCGGCCGCAATCTGCATCAAGTCACCACCCCTGGACCCGCCTCTGACCCGGCATGGTCGCCCCTTCTGCCCTAAGTGTGACACAGGCGGTTAACAGACCGCTGAAAAGCTGCTATGACCGTTTCAATCGAGCCACCAAAAATGAGGAAAATCCCCATGACTTCGCGTTTTAGCCTACCGATTAAAGTGTTGTTGATCGTCTCTGCCCTTGCTTTGTCTGCTTGCCGCAATCCAGATCGTTTCAAAGACGGCGATCTTGCGGGGGCTGGCGGGCTTGGGGCCGATGGTGTGACCACCGCGGGCCTTGGCGATCCGTCCAACCCGACCTCAGTCGCCTATTTCAACCAAACCGTGGGCGACCGCGTTCTGTTCGTGGTGGATCAATCCACCGTGACCGAAGAGGCCCGCGTGATCTTGAATGGTCAGGCCCAGTGGCTGCAAACCAACCCCGACTATGCGATCATCGTCGAAGGCCACGCCGACGAACAGGGCACACGTGAATACAACATCGCCCTTGGCGCGCGCCGTGCCGATGCGGTCAAGAACTATCTGATCGCTCAAGGTATTGACGGCACACGGATCCAAACCGTGTCTTATGGCAAGGAACGCCCGATTTCGATCTGCTCGGACGAGACCTGCTACGCGCAGAACCGTCGCGCCGTGACCGTTTTGTCGATGAAATAAGGAACATTCGGCATGATGCGCTGGCTTTTCGCCCTAACTTTGCTGCTGCCCCTGCCCGCTTTGGCGCAGAACGCGCAGTCGCTGGCCGATGTTAAGGCAGAGCTGGCGCAACTGGCCGCTCAGTTCCTGACCCTGAAGCAAGAACTGGTCTCCTCGGGTGCTGCCGCCAATGGCAGCGCCGGAGGGGATGCCCTGCAACGCCTTGATGCGATCGAGGCGGCGCTCACCAAGCTTACCGCCAAGACCGAAGAGGTCGAGTTCAAGCTGAACTCGGTCGTCAGCGATGGCACCAACCGCATTGGCGATATCGAGTTTCGCCTGTGTGAGTTGACCGAAGGCTGCGATCCATCGACCCTGCCCGTGACACCCGATCTGGGCGCTTTGGCATCGGGGGCTGCGGCCCCAGTGGTGGCAGACCCCGCTGTCGTTTCCGCCCCCGCAGCCCCTGCTGCGACCGATGGGGTGGAACTCGCGGTCAATGAAAAAGCAGATTTCGACCGGGCCAAGGCGGTGCTCGATTCCGGTGACTTTCTTGGCGCCGCGGATCTCTTTAAGACCTATGCGCAATCCTACCCGGGTGGCCCCTTAGTCCCGCAAGCCGATATGTATCGCGGCGATGCCCTGACGACGGCAAGCGATACAACTGGCGCGGCACGGGCCTATCTTGATGCGTTTTCGGCCAGCCAAACCGGCCCCTTGGCCGGACAAGCCCTGACCAAATTAGGCCAAGCTTTGGGCAAACTGGGCCAAGGCCCCGAAGCCTGCGTGACCTTGGCAGAAGTGGGCAAACGCTTCCCCGGATCCTCGGATGAGGCGACCGCCAAAGCGGCCATGGCGGCCCAAGGCTGTCCTTGAGCGATCTGCCCGCGCGGTTCTTGGCAAGCCTAACGTCCAGCACATCGCTGGGGCTGGCCGTGTCGGGCGGCGGGGATTCCATGGCGCTGCTGCATCTTGCGGCGGCTTGCGGCCTGCGGCCTGCGGTTGTGACGGTGAACCATGGGTTGCGGGCAGAAGCAGCGTCTGAAGCTGCTGAAGTGGCAGCGGTGGCGGCCGCGCTGGGTCTTTCGCATGAGACGTTGCTTTGGCAAGGCTGGGATCACACGGGCAACCTGCAAGACGCGGCCCGCAAAGCGCGCCGCCGCCTAATTGCGGCTTGGGCGCTGCAAAACAACATCGCCAGCGTGGCCTTGGGACACACGCAAAACGACATCGCAGAAACCTTCTTGATGCGCCTTCAGCGTGGCGCTGGGGTGGATGGCTTGGCCAAGATGGCGGGCCATTGGTCCGAAGGCGGCATTCTATGGCAACGCCCCCTTTTGGACTTTACCCGCAATGACCTGCGCCTTTGGCTGCAAGCCCAAGGCAAGACCTGGGTCGAGGATCCTTCCAACGACAACCCGCGTTTTGACCGCGTGCGCGCCCGCAAGGCGCTGGCCCATCTGCAACCGCTTGGCCTAACCCCTACCCACTTGGCGCAAGTTGCAGCCCATCTGGCCGAGGCCCGCACAGCGCTAGATACGCTGGCCGACCAATGGGCCAAAGACACGCTGCGCGAAGAGGCGGGCACAGTTTTGATTGACCCTGCCCTGTGGAAAGCCCCCGCCGAAACCCAGCGCCGTGTTTTGCAACGTGTTATCCTATGGATTGCCCCCGCCGACTATGCCCCGCGCGGTTCTCAGGTAGGGCAGTTGCTGGCGCGACTGGCGGATGGGCAAGCGTCCACCTTGGCGGGTGTCCGCTTTATCCAAGGGCGCGGCGGGTTGCGTGCCCTGCGTGAGGTGAAAGCAGCAGCGCCCCGTTGCAGCGCCGATCACATCTGGGACGGACGCTGGCAAGTGGTGGGCAATCTGCCCCAAGGGGCCGAACTTGGCGCGCTTGACGCAGCCGGATTGGCGCAATGCCCTGCGTGGCGCAGCGCGGGCTTGCCACGGGCGGCGCTGTTGGCTTCACCCGCTGTTTGGCTGGGCGATAGGCTGATCGCGGCCCCTTTGGCGGGGTTTCAAGGCGATCTGATCCGCGCTTTACCGCTGCATCCGCTGCTTTGACGCAACATCTTGGCACTATCGCATTGAACCGGCCGAATGAATCTCTATCTTAAGCACCAAAGCGGTGCGCCTTATCACAGGCAAGCCGCGTTAAAGGGAGTTTCAGGTGGGAAACGTACGTAATATTGCCTTCTGGGTGGTGCTGCTGGTCTTGGTGCTGGCTTTGTTCAATCTGTTCAACTCCACAAACAACTTTTCGTCCCAGACAGTTTCCTACTCTGACTTCATGGCTCAAGTCGACGCGGGCGAGGTTAAGGGCGTTACACTTGACGGCGAACAGATCAAAGTGACCGCCAAAGACGGCAGTGTTTATGCGGTCATCCGCCCGATGGGCGAACAAGTCACCGAACGCCTGCTTTCCAAAGGCGTGGGCGTGCGCGCCGATGCGCAAGAACAATCTGGCCTGATGACGATCATCACCGCGTGGTTGCCCTTTATTCTGCTGATTGGTGTGTGGATCTATTTCATGAACCGCATGCAAGGCGGCGGGCGCGGTGGCGCAATGGGCTTTGGCAAAAGCCGTGCGAAACTGCTGACCGAAAAGCAAGGCCGCGTGACCTTTGACGACGTGGCCGGCATTGATGAGGCTAAGGAAGAGCTAGAAGAGATCGTTGAATTCCTGCGCAACCCGCAGAAATTCTCGCGCCTTGGTGGCAAGATACCCAAAGGGGCGCTGCTGGTTGGCCCTCCGGGAACCGGTAAAACCCTGCTGGCGCGCGCTATTGCGGGCGAGGCGGGTGTGCCGTTCTTCACCATCTCGGGCTCTGACTTTGTGGAAATGTTTGTGGGCGTGGGTGCAAGCCGCGTGCGCGATATGTTTGAACAGGCCAAAAAGAACGCGCCTTGCATCGTCTTCATCGACGAAATTGATGCCGTCGGCCGTGCGCGCGGTGTGGGCATCGGCGGCGGCAATGACGAGCGCGAGCAAACGCTGAACCAATTGCTGGTCGAGATGGACGGCTTTGAAGCGAATGACGGCGTGATCATCGTCGCGGCCACCAACCGCAAAGACGTGCTGGACCCTGCCCTGCTGCGTCCGGGCCGCTTTGACCGGCAAATCCATGTGCCCAACCCTGACATTCGCGGCCGCGAAAAGATCCTGACCGTGCACGCCCGCAAAGTGCCTGTCGGCCCCGATGTCGACCTGCGCATCATCGCGCGCGGTTGCCCCGGCTTTTCGGGCGCTGATTTGGCGAACCTTGTGAACGAAGCCGCCCTCATGGCCGCCCGCTTTGGCCGCCGCTTTGTGATCATGGACGATTTCGAACAGGCCAAGGACAAGGTCATGATGGGCGCTGAGCGCCGCAGCATGGTTTTGACCGACGAGCAAAAAGAGAAAACCGCCTATCACGAGGCGGGCCATGCCATCGTGGGCATAAACCTGCCCAAATGCGACCCCGTCTACAAAGCCACGATCATCCCGCGCGGTGGCGCTTTGGGCATGGTGGTGTCTTTGCCTGAGATGGACCGTTTGCAAATGCACAAGGACGAGGGCAAGCAAAAGCTGGCCATGACCATGGCGGGCAAAGCGGCTGAGATCATCAAATATGGCGAAGAGGGTGTGTCCTCTGGCCCCGTCGGCGATATTCAGCAAGCCTCCTCGCTGGCGCGGGCGATGGTGATGCGTTGGGGCATGTCGGATGTGATCGGCAACATCGACTATTCCGAAGCGCACGAAGGCTATAACGGCTCGACGGGCGGCTTCTCTGTCTCGGCCGAGACGAAGATGAAAATCGAACAGGAAGTCAAAGGTCTGATCGACGAAGGCTATGAAACCGCCCGCCGCATCTTGCTAGAGCAAAACGACGCGTTTGAAGCACTGGCACAGGGGTTGCTGGAATACGAAACCCTGACGGGTGACGAAATCCGCAAGGTGATCGCAGGCCAAAAGCTGCACGGCGATGATGACAAGCCGTCGACGGGGGGGGGCACGACCTCGGTTCTTTCTATCCCCAAGACGCGGGGCAAGGCTGCAAAGGCGGGGCTGGAACCTTCGGCTTGAACGTAACAGATTGATCTGCGAAAACCCCCGAACCCCACGGTTTCGGGGGTTTTGTTTTTGATCTATGCTGGCCCAAATCGGCCATTTCACGGAAAGCTTGCCCATGCCCATTCTGAAAACCACAGCCTACACGGCCCGTATCACCTTTTTGGGCCGCATGATTGGCACCTATGACCTGTTGCATTCCGAACCCTGCGCCAGCTTGAAAGCCACTTTTGCGGGCATCGAAGGCGAAACACATGAAGGCATCGCCGTGCCATCTTGCACCCGCATGACCCCGCTGTATCGCAAGGGCACAGACATCGCCAATACGCGGCAGGTGTCGATCTTGTCGGCGGAAGAGCTGGCGCAGATTGCGGCCAAGATGGGGCTGGAAAGCCTGTCACCCAGCCTGCTTGGGGCGACGATGGTCGTCGAGGGCATTCCCGACTTTAGCCACATCCCCCCCGGCAGCCGCTTGCAGGGCACGTCAGGGGCAACCTTGGTCGTCAACCTCAACAACCGCCCCTGCACAATCCCCTCGCGCGCGATCGAGGCGCAGCATCCAGGCTTTGGCAAGGCCTTTGCCGCGGCGGCCAAAAATCGGCGCGGGGTGGTGGCTTGGGTGGAACGCGAGGGCAGCTTTGCCTTGGGCGACACCTTAAGCCTGCACATCCCCGACCAACGCGTTTGGGCGCACCTGGACGAAGCGCGCAAGGCGTAAGCCCCGCCCCAAAGGCGGGCGTCTTTCCCCAAAGGTAATAATCTTTCCTATAGGAAACATCCTCTGGCGAATTTGGCGTGGCCTATGTCGGAAAAGCGACTTTGAAACGTCGCATCCTTCGCTATGACCGATCCCAGCAGCCCTTTGCCCCCTGGGAGTGAGACATGGCCTTTAAGACCGATATCGAGATTGCACGCGAAGCCAAGAAAAAGCCGATCATGGAAATTGGCGCGAAACTTGGCATTCCGGCAGAGCATCTTCTGCCCTATGGCCACGACAAGGCCAAGGTCGGTCAAGAGTTCATCAAGTCCTTGGAAAAGAAGCCCATGGGCAAGCTGATCTTGGTGACAGCCATCAACCCGACGCCCGCTGGCGAAGGCAAGACCACCACCACCGTGGGATTGGGCGACGGTTTGAACCGCATCGGCAAGAAAGCCATCGTGTGCATCCGTGAAGCAAGCCTAGGCCCGAACTTTGGCATGAAGGGCGGCGCTGCCGGCGGCGGCTATTCCCAAGTTGTGCCGATGGAAGAGATGAACCTGCACTTCACAGGCGACTTCCACGCCATCACCTCGGCGCACAACCTGCTGTCGGCGATGATCGACAACCATATTTACTGGGGCAACAGCCTTGATATCGACGAGCGCCGCGTGATGTGGCGCCGCGTGATGGATATGAACGACCGCGCTCTGCGCGACATCGTGGTGTCTTTGGGCGGCGTGTCGAACGGCTTCCCGCGTCAAACCGGCTTTGACATCACCGTGGCGTCGGAAGTCATGGCGATCTTGTGCCTGTCCAACGATCTGGAAGACCTGCAAAAGCGTTTGGGCGACATCGTCGTGGCCTATACCCGCGAGAAAAAGCCAATCTACGCCCGCGACATCAAGGCTGACGGCGCTATGACCGTTCTGTTGAAAGACGCGATGCAGCCGAACTTGGTGCAGACGCTGGAAAACAACCCCGCCTTCGTCCACGGCGGCCCGTTTGCCAACATCGCGCACGGCTGCAATTCGGTGATCGCGACCAAAACCGCCCTGCGTTTGGGCGAGTATGTTGTGACTGAAGCCGGCTTTGGCGCTGACTTGGGGGCTGAGAAGTTTTTTGACATCAAGTGCCGCAAAGCTGGCCTGAAGCCCGCAGCCGCCGTGATCGTGGCGACAGTGCGCGCGATGAAGATGAACGGCGGCGTGGCCAAGGCGGATCTGGGCACCGAGAACGTGGCCGCTGTGCAAGCCGGTTGCCCGAACTTGGGCCGCCACATTGCCAACGTTGCAGGCTTTGGCGTGCCGGTGGTGGTTGCCATCAACCACTTCTTCTCGGACACCGATGCCGAAGTGGAAGCGGTGAAAGCCTATGTCGCGGCTCAAGGGGCGACTGCCTTCCTATGCAAGCATTGGGCGCATGGTTCTGCCGGTATCGAAGATCTGGCGCATCATGTGGTGAATCTGGCCGAAAGCGGTGTGGCCAATTTCGCACCGCTTTACCCCGATGACATGCCGCTGTTCGCCAAGATCGAAGCCATCGCCAAGGGCATCTACCGCGCCGATGGCGTGGACGCTGACAAGTCTATTAAGGACCAGTTGAAAGTGTGGGAAGCGGCGGGCTACGGCCATCTGCCGGTTTGCATGGCCAAAACCCAGTACAGCTTCACCACTGATCCGAACACGCGCGGCGCGCCGACCGGCTTCACCATCCCCGTGCGCGAAGTGCGCCTGTCGGCGGGTGCAGGCTTTATCGTCGCCATCTGCGGTGAGATCATGACCATGCCCGGCCTGCCCAAGGTTCCTTCGGCGGAAGTGATCCGCCTGAATGATCAGGGCTTTGTCGAAGGCTTGTTCTAAGACCTAATCCAAACACCGCCGCCCTTTCACAGGGGCGGCGGTTTGCCTTTTTACACACGCTGGAGAAGTGACATGACAGCCAAAGTGATCGACGGCAAAGCCTTCGCCGCAGGCGTGCGCGCCCAAGTGGCCGCGGAAGTGGCCAAGCTGAAAGCCAACAACGGCATCGTCCCCGGTCTGGCCGTAGTGCTGGTGGGCGAAGATCCGGCATCCAAGGTTTATGTCAAGAACAAGCACGCCTCGACCATCGAAGTGGGGATGAACTCGTTCGAGCATCGGCTGGACGCTGACACGTCAGAAGCGCATCTGCTGGCCCTGATCGCGCAGTTGAACGCCGATCCGACGGTGCATGGCATTTTGGTGCAATTGCCGCTGCCTGCGCATTTGAACTCGGATCTCGTCATCAACGCGATTGATCCGGCCAAGGATGTTGACGGGTTCCACATCTCGAACGTTGGTCTGTTGGGCACGGGGCAAAAGTCGATGGTGCCCTGCACGCCCTTGGGCTGTTTGATGATGCTGCGCGACCATCACGGCAAGCTCGCGGGGATGAATGCGGTTGTTGTGGGGCGGTCGAACATCGTGGGCAAGCCCATGGCGCAACTGCTGTTGGGCGATAGCTGCACCGTGACAATCGCGCATTCGCGCACCAAGGATCTGGAAGCCGTCTGCCGCAGCGCCGATATTCTGGTGGCCGCCGTGGGCCGACCTGAAATGATCACCGGTGCATACGTCAAACCCGGTGCCACCGTGATCGACGTTGGCATCAACCGGATCGAACGTGACGGCAAAGCCAAGTTGGTGGGCGATGTGCATTATGAAAGCGCTGCCGCTGTGGCAGGGGCCATCACGCCCGTGCCGGGTGGCGTGGGGCCGATGACGATTGCCTGTCTTTTGGCCAACACCCTGACCGCCTGCTGCCGCGCCAATGGCTTAGCAGAGCCTAAGGGTCTGACGGCCTAAGGCTTTCTAAACTAATCCGCTTTAAGGTCCCGATGACGTAAAGCCGTTGGGCCCTTATCGCATGGGCCGCGCCAAGCAGGTTGGGCCCGTTAGCACCGCCAAGGCGCGGGGCTGCATCAACGCTTGCAGATCGGGATGGTCGCAGTTCAGCCCGCCAGTATAGGCGCCATAAGCGGGCATAATCACCCGCGCGGCATCTATCAGAAAACACGGCGCTGTGCGGCCCGGCAGGCGGGCTTTGGGGTGGTAGTGGCCCGAAATCTCATGCCCTTCTGGGCTGGCGATGTGGCGAAAAGTTAGCCCTGCAACCCGCAGCACCGCCAAATGCGTGCCGCCCACAGCCACAGGCCCTGCGTCATGGTTGCCTTCAATCCATGTCCAATCACGCCCTGCCATCAGACGGGTCAGCCACAGGCTATCGTCTTCGGCCATCTCTCCGGCCGCTGTCAGATCATCAAAACTGTCGCCCAAACAAATCACCCGCCGCGCGCCTGTTGTGGTCAGGTCGCGGTCAAGCTTCATCAGCGTGGCACGGGTTTCATAGGGCGGCAACAGCGCCCCACCGCGCCGCGCTAGGCGATCTGATTTGCCAAAGTGCAGGTCGGAAACGACCAGCAGGCTGTGGTCAGCCCAGAACAAAGCACCCGAGGGCAGGGCTTGCAACGGGGCGGGACCGAGGGGGAAGGGGTAGGGCAAAAGGCGGCTCCGATAGCAGTATTTGTGCCATTCTGTACAGACCTAGTGATTTGTTTCACACTGTCTTTGCGCTTGGCATTCCTTGCGATCACAGAGCGCAGACACTGCATAAGGGCGCCGCACGCTTGTGCCCGCTTGGCCGACTTTCTTCTATCATTAATTGGCCCTAGCTATAAAGACCATCGCCTATTGCCAGAGGGTTCGGTTGCTGACACCTATGATGCGGGCAAGGGAAGGCTCCATCCAAGACCTTCGGACATCGAGGACCGTTGCTCTCTCATGAAGATCTGTGTGTTCTCCGCTTTGGCCCACCTTCTGTTTGTGAGTTTCTTTGGCTTTACGACGCTGTCCTGCGCCAACCATGCCGCTGCACAATCGTTTTTAGAGAACACACATTTAATTGATATTCATATGGGATCAAGGCGATCGGATGAAGTGAGCCTCTTGCGCACGGGGGGTTATGAATTGGCCGACGGAACCGCCGTTCGTTTTGATCCATGGTACCGCACCAATTGGCGCGATATGAGCATAATTTTTTTGACTGAAGCTTCGCCGAATTGGGGGCTCATCTGGGGCCTTAGCACCGGGGAGAAAGGTGAAAAATACCAAATTGACCCCGCGCTGGAAGTTGGCCTGATTTTTCAAGTTCCGCTTTCTAGCAGCGCCAGCCTGGCAATTTCGGCCAGCACCAAATTTGGTGGCTTGCTGCAAGAACAGACTTGCACCGCTGACTATGGCGACATCGGCGGAACTCAGCAGGTGAACTGCCGGTTGGCAGCTAGCACCTTAGCGCCAGCTGACACGCTGGATTATCTTGTTCGCTTAGATGCCCGAGAGGAATCTCGGGTGTCTTTGAGCTATGAGTTGCTTTTTTGACAGCGCCAAACCGACCTTTGCCGAAGTCTTGCGTTCATGATTTGGGGCTTTGAAATATTTTAACACCGTACCTGCATGACAGCCCTGTCTCGAATCAGACTTTTGTGTTAGTTAATAAGATAAATGAAAATTGGAGCATAAGATGCAAACCAAATTGCTTTTGAATTTTGGGGCCGGTGCAATCGCCGCTGTGTTGTCCATTTCGACCGCTTTGCCGCTCAGCGCGGAGCAATTGCGCTTCAGCAATGTGTCTTCCTTGAACAGCGCGGCATCCGATGGGGGCATTAAGGCTTTATCCACGGCCGCGGCGCCACTTTCATTGGCAGCGGGTCAAAATGGATTGGTTCCATCTGCGATGCTGGTCATCACCACAAATGCCAAGGTGACCCAGCCTAAGTATCAATCTTGGATGAGTTCCGAAATCTCTGCAGCTTGGGCCGCTGGATATAGGGGGCAAGGGGCAACCATCACGGTCATCGACGATTATTCCAGCAGAAACTTCTATTCTGGAGACATGGGCAACGGCGTCCAAACCTTGCGTCACGGTGGATGGACCCGCCTTGAAGCCAGCATGATCGCGTCTTCGGCAAAGATTGCCTCACAGGATTTTAACTCTGGCACTAAGGTGGCCCTCGCTGCCAAAGGGTTGAATGTACTCAACCTCAGCTATGGCATGTATGCATCCTCGAACTACCAATTGGGTCAGATTGGGTGGAGTGCGCAAGAAACCTCGATCATCGACTATGCTTGGAATGGGAAAGCGGTCGTTTCCAAAGCCGCTGGCAATGATGCCGTTGCCGTCGGTGCGGCCAACAACGCAAACAACATTGACTTTTTGGACAGCGCTTTGATTGGAGCCCAATCGGCCATATTTGTGGGCGCGCTGAGCAAGAATGGCACCACGGCAAGCCCAGCCAGCCTTGCTTCTTATTCGAACTTTGCCGGCAGCAATGCCAGCGTTCAAAGCAAGTTTCTTGTGGTGGGTGTAGAGGGCAGCAAGACGGGCCTTTACGGAACCTCTTTTGCTGCGCCAATCATCGCCGGTTATGCAGCGGTCGTCGGCAGTAAATTCACCAAAGCCACACCGACCCAAATCACCAATCAATTGCTGCGCACGGCCCGCAAGGATACGATCCTTGGCTATGATGTGACAAAGCATGGTCAGGGCGAGGCCAGCATA
>CAMAYO010000034.1 GCA_945862465.1 Pseudorhodobacter antarcticus
GCCGAGGTGAAAAGGCCCGCGACCAAACAGACTTTGCGGGGGACGGCATGGCGGATTGGAAAGACTACGACTTGGGCACGAAGCTGACGGTGTTTGCCATTGTGGCGATCTTGGTCAGCGTTGTGGGCTATGAGGTCGTCAAAAACAAAACGGCAAACGAGCCGCCCGCGCCCGCCGCTGAAACCGCTGGCACGACCGAGCAAGCGGCGACCGAAGCAGCGCCTGCCGTGACAGAATCCGCCCCTGCACCGACCGAAGCAGCCCCTGCACCGACGGAAGCAGCCCCTGCCATCACGGAAGCCGCACCTGCACTGACAGAAGCAGCCCCTGCCGAAACGCTAGCTGCGGTGTCGCCAAGCTTTGACGTCATGCGCCTTGATCCCGATGGGGCTGCCGTCGTGGCAGGGCAGGTTGCTTCTGGCGCAAAAGTGTCGATCCTTGTTGATGGGGCTGAAGTGGCAACTGCCGCTGCCGATGACACGGGCAAGTTCGTGGCGATGTTCGACCTGCCCGCCGCCGATGCGGGCCGCTTGATGACCATGGCTGCAACTTTGTCGGATGGCACCAAGGTGGAGTCGGATGCCTCTGTCGCTTTGGCGGCTACCACCGCTCCTGCCGCTGAGGCGACCGCACAGGCTGAGACCACCGAAGCGCAAGCTGGTACGACCGCCGTTGCCGTCACCGAAGAGGGCGCCAAGGTCTTGCAGACCGACACCAATGTTGCCGCCGAAGTGGCCGCAAACGTCACGATCGACACCATCGCCTATCCCACGCCCGAGACGGTGCAATTCGGTGGGCGCGGAACGGCGGGCAACTTCATTCGCCTGTATCTGGACAATGCGCCCTTGGGTGACCCTGCCACAGTTGGGGCAGATGGCACTTGGAACCTAACCCAAACGGGCATCGCGCCCAAAATCTACACCCTGCGCGCCGATGAGGTGGACGGGGCGGGCACGGTGATTTCGCGCTATGAAACCCCCTTCAAGCGCGAAACACCCGAGGCTTTGGCCGCGGCCAATGGCACGGCTGCGGCCGCAGCCGAAACCGCAGCGCCCGCAGCCGAGACCGCTGCGCCAGCACCTGCTGCTGATGGCACAGCCACTACAGACACGGCAACCGCCGCCGACACCGCCTCTACCGACACCACGGCGCAAGCCACGACCGAAGCAGCCCCTGCAGCCAAGGTGGCCACCGTGACGGAAACAGCCTCTGAAACGGCGACCCCTGTGGCTTCTGTGACAGTGACTGTGCAGCCGGGCTTTACCCTATGGGGCATTGCCAAGCGGCAACTGGGCCAAGGCATCATGTATGTGCAGGTGTACGAGGCGAATAAGGACAAGATTAAAGACCCTGACCTGATCTATCCAGGCCAAGTCTTTACCCTGCCGCAAAACTAAGCCTGAACACCTTTTTATGACGGCCCCGAGGCAGCAAAGGCTGCGTCGGGGCCTTTACTTATCGCCCGTCCTGTCCCAAGTCTGCCAAAGCCAGCGGAATGCTCCGCCACGACTTCCCAAGGGACATTTGATGCGCAGCCTGACCAAAACCGCCACCTCTGCCGATACCGCCCACGCCTCTGCCAGCGGGTGGCAAACGATCAAACGCATCGCGCCCTATTTGTGGCCCAAGGGCGAGCTTTGGGTGAAACAGCGGGTGGTTTTCGCGCTGCTTTTGCTGCTTGTGTCCAAGATCGTCTCGGTCTGCACACCTTATCTCTATAAGAAAGCCGTAGATGCGCTGACCAGTCATTCCGGCACAGATATTGGGTCCGTGCTGCTCTTGGGCGCTGTTGGGCTGACGGTGGCTTATGGGCTGGCGCGCATGGGCACGGTGTTTTTCGGCGAGATGCGCGATTGGGTCTTTGTGCGCGTGGGCCAACGGGCGTTGCGTAAATTGGCCTTTGAAACCTTCACCCATATTCACCGCCTGTCGCTGCGTTATCACATCACCCGCAAAACGGGGGGCCTAAGCCGCGTGATCGAGCGCGGAGTGAAAGGCGTTGATTTTCTTTTGCGATTTATGCTGTTTTCGATCATTCCGCTGATCTTGGAACTGGCCATGGTCTCGGTCTTTTTCGCCTTTTATTTCGGCTGGCTTTACATGGTCGTCGTGCTGGTCACGATCACGCTTTATGTGGCCTACACCTTCAAAGTCACCGAATGGCGCGTGCAGATCCGCCGCGCGATGAATGATCAAGACACCGATGCCAATCAAAAGGCCATCGATTCGCTGTTGAACTACGAAACCGTCAAATATTTCAACGCCGAAGCGCGTGAAGCCGCCCGCTACGACCGCGCCATGCAGGCCTACGAAGGCTTTGCCGTGCGCACTGGCCAGTCGCTGTCGATCCTGAACATCGGGCAGAACGTGATCATCACGATTGGCCTGATCATCGTCATGGTCATGTCAGCCATCGGTGTGCAGCAGGGCAAGTTCACCGTGGGCGACTTTGTCATGGTCAACGCCTATATGATGCAAATCACCCTGCCTTTGGGCTTTTTGGGCACGGTTTACCGCGAAATTCGCCAAGCTTTGGTCGATATGGGCGAGATGTTTGGCCTGTTGTCGCAACCCGCTGAAATCACCGATGCGCCCAATGCGCCCGATCTCAACGTGCCCAAGGGCGAGGTGGTGTTTGACAATGTCACTTTCGCTTACGATGCCAATCGCCCGATTTTAAAGGGCATTTCCCTGCGCGTCGGACCGGGGCAGAAGATTGCGCTGGTCGGTCCGTCAGGGTCGGGCAAATCGACCATCGGGCGGCTGCTGTTTCGCTTTTACGAAGTGACAGGCGGGTCGATCACCATCGACGGTCAAGATATTCGCAGCGTGACCCAAACTAGCTTGCACCAATCTATCGGGGTCGTGCCGCAAGATACGGTGCTGTTCAACGACACGGTCTATTACAACATCGCTTACGGTAACCCCGATGCGCCGCGCGAAGCGGTGGAGGCTGCGGCAAAAGCCGCCAAGATCCACGATTTCATCATGTCGCTGCCCGATGGCTATGAGGCCAAAGTGGGCGAGCGGGGTCTGAAACTGTCCGGCGGCGAAAAGCAGCGGGTGGGTATTGCGCGCACCTTGCTGAAAAATCCGCCGATCTTGGTGCTGGATGAGGCGACCTCGGCCTTAGACACGCAAACCGAACGCGACATTCAAGACAGTTTGCAGCTGATGGGGCAGGGCCGTTCGGTGATCACCATTGCCCACCGCCTGTCAACCATCGCCGATTCCGATCGCATTCTGGTGCTGGAAGACGGGCTTGTCGGCGAAGAAGGCACGCATGAGCAGTTGTTGGCCCTAGGCGGTCGCTATGCGGCTATGTGGGAACGCCAATCGGCCGAAGAGATGCAAGCCCAAGCCGAAGCCAAAGCCAAAGCCAAAGCCGCAAGGGCCGCCACCCCATAGGGCAGGGCTTGTCCCCCTTGGCCCTAAGCGTGTAAGACTTGACCAAAGCAGGAGGCCGCATGAGCACCCCAGACAGTTTCGTCGATGAAGTCACCGATGCCGTTCGCAGCGACAGGCTTTATGCCGCCTTTCGCAAATATGGCTGGATCGGCATTGTGGTTGTGCTGCTGATTGTCGGCGGTGCGGGCTATAATGAATGGCAAAAAGCGCAAACGGCAGCGCGGGCGGAACGGTTCGGCGATGCGCTGATGGCTGCGGCTGAGAACACCGATCCGGCGGCGCGCAGCGCAGCGCTGGCGGCGGTGCCAGCAGACGGCGACCAGAAAGCCCTTTTGGCCCTGCTTAAAGCCTCCGACCCAAAGGCGGATAAGGCCGCTGCTTTGGCTGCCTTGGATGCTTTGGTGGCAGATACCGAGCGCCCGCAGATTTACCGCGACTTGGGCCTGATCAAGCGCGTGGCGATTGCGGGCACAGATCAGCCCTTGGCCGAACGCCGCGCTGCTTTGGCAAGTGTTGATGTGGCCGGTCGCCCAATGCGGGTTTTGGCGGCCGAGCAGCTGGCCTATCTTTTGTTGGAAGAAGGCAAAAAGGACGAGGCTTTGGCCGCTTTGATCACGCTGGTGCAAGATCAAGAAGCACCTGCAGGCCAGCGCCAACGTCTGGGCATGGCGATTACCGCCTTGGGCGGCACGGTGCCCGAAACGAAACCAGCGGCTGCTGATGCCGCTCCCTCTCAGGGGTGAGGCAAACGCGATGACCACCAAGCAGGCTGCAAAGCAAAGCACGGGCGCCATGGGCAAAGCGGCGCTGATGGCGCTGGTGGCCTCTGTGGCGCTGGCAGCGTGCAACAAGGACGTGATTTTGGAAGGCACGCGCTTTCCGATCCGTGCACCTTTGGCGGCTTCGATACCCGTGGAGGGTGAACCTGCCCCCGTGCCGCCACCAGACCGCGCGGCCAACCAAACTGCGCCCATTTCCTTGCCAGCAGCCGTGGCCAATGCTGATTGGCCGCAGCGCGGTGGGTCGGTGCGCCACAGCGGGCCGCATGGCGCGTTCAGCGCCGCCCCGCAACTGGTGGGGAGCGTTGCGATAGGCGCTGGCAACTCAAGGAAAAACCGTATTGAAGCAGCCCCTGTTGTGTCAGGCGGGGCGGTGTTTGTGATGGACGCCCTGTCAGGTGTTACGGCAGTTTCGGTCCAAGGGGCCAAGCTGTGGGAAGCCGATTTGACAGCCAGTTTTGACAATGGTGGCGGCGTGTCGGGCGGTGGCTTGGCCGCAGACGGCGGGCGGCTTTATGCCACGACCGGCTATGGCGAGACGATTGCTTTGAACGCCGCGGATGGCACAATTCTTTGGCGGCAACGTTTGGGCGCTATGCCCACGGGTGCGCCAGCTGTGGCGGGCAATGTGGTTTATGTCGTCGGGGCCGATGGCACGGGCTGGGCGCTGAATGCCGCCACGGGCCGCATTCTTTGGCAAGCCACAGGGGTCAGCAATGTCGAACCCTTCCGCTTTCAAGCCGGCGCTTCGCCGGCGGTTGACGGGAACAGGGTGGTCTTCCCCTTCTCCTCGGGCGTTTTGCTGGCGGTAGAGACGGGCACGGGCACGGCGATATGGTCTTCGGCTGTGTCGGGCAAACGCTTGGGCCGCTCTTACGCCACGTCGGGCGATGTGACGGGCGATCCTGTCATGGTGGGCGGTGTGGTTTATGCCGGAACTGAGGCGGGTCAAACTGGTGCCTTTGCGCAAGACACGGGCGAAGTTATCTGGACCGCAGGGGAAGGCGCTTTGAACCCGCCCTTGGTGGTGGGCGGGTCGGTCTTTGTGGCCAATGACGAAGGCCGCCTTGTGCGCCTGAACGCGCGCGATGGTCAAACCATCTGGGCGGTTGATCTGCCCTATTTCACCAAGACCAAACCCAAGAAGCTGATGGAAATCACCGCCAGCTTTGGGCCTGTTCTGGCGGGCGGGCATATCGTGGTGGGCTCCTCTGACGGGCAGCTGCGCCTGTTTAACCCAACCGATGGTAGCCTTGCGGGCCAAGTGGATTTGCCCGGGGGGGCGGCAACGCCACCCGCCTTGGCGCAAGGGTTGCTTTTTATCGTCAACACCAAGGGCCAACTTCTGGCTTTCCGCTGACAGGCGTTGGGTGTAAGCGAACCGCTTGCGAACGCAAGGAGCGTCAATGAGCTTTACCCTCGCCATCGTGGGCCGCCCGAATGTGGGCAAGTCAACCCTGTTCAACCGGCTTGTGGGCCGCAAACTGGCTTTGGTCGATGACCAACCCGGTGTGACGCGCGATTTGCGCGAAGGCGACGCCAAACTGTTCGATCTGCGCTTTACCGTGATCGACACGGCAGGCTTGGAAGAAATCACCGACGACAGCCTGCAAGGCCGGATGCGCCGCTTGACAGAACGTGCCGTAGATATGGCCGATGTCAGCCTGTTTCTGATCGACGGGCGGGTGGGGGTGACACCTTCAGACGAAACCTTTGCCGATATTTTGCGCAAAAAGGGTGCCAAGGTGATCTTGGGCGTCAATAAGGCCGAAGGCAAAGCGGGCGATGCCGGCGCGCTGGAGGGGTGGAGCCTTGGCCTTGGCGAACCGATCCGACTTTCGGCCGAGCATGGTGAAGGGATCGATGATCTTTACAACGCCTTGAAGCCCTATGAAGAGCTGTTCGCCGCCCGCGCTGAGGCTGATGCCCCCGTGGTCGATGTGGATATTTCCGAAGAAGAGGCCGAGCTTGAGGCCGACGATGTATCTTGGCGGCCTTCCATCGATAAGCCGCTGCAAATCGCCGTGATTGGCCGCCCCAATGCGGGTAAATCGACGCTGATCAACACGATTCTGGGCTATGATCGCTTGCTAACTGGGCCAGAGGCGGGGATTACCCGCGATGCGATTTCGGTGAAAACCGAATGGCGCGGCACGCCGACCCGTATTTTTGACACGGCGGGCATGCGCAAAAAGGGCAAGGTGGTGGAAAAGCTGGAAAAGCTGTCTGTCGCCGATGGCCTGCGGGCAGTGCGCTTTGCCGAAGTGGTGGTGGTGCTGCTGGACGTGGAAATTCCATTTGAAACGCAAGACTTGCGGATCTGCGACTTTGCTGAAACCGAAGGCCGCGCGGTTGTGGTGGCGATCAACAAATGGGATTTGGAAGACGAAAAGCAAGAAAAGCTGGCCGAACTGAAAGAGATGTTTGAACGCCTGCTGCCCCAGTTGCGCGGCGCGCCCTTGGTGACAATCTCGGGCAAAACGGGCCGCGGGATGGATCGGTTGCACGAAGCCATCCTCAAAGCGCACGAGGTGTGGAATCGCCGCGTGCCCACCGCCCGCCTGAACACATGGCTGGGCGCTATGACCGAAGCGCATCCGCCGCCAGCCCCCGGCGGTAAGCGCATTCGGATGCGCTATATGACGCAGGTCAAAACCCGCCCGCCGGGCTTTATCGTGATGTGTTCGCACCCCGAGGATATGCCCGACAGCTACCGCCGCTATCTGGTGAACGGCTTGCGTGAGCATTTTGATATGCCCGGCACGCCCATTCGCGTGACGCTGCGCTCGCAAGGCGACAAGAACCCGTTCAAGAACCCCAAGTTCAACACGCCCTCGCGCTTGCGCAAGCATTTGGATGGGCCGAAGAAGCCCTAAAGGCCGATCATTCGTTTGATGTCGGCGGGGGTTGCGCCCTCTGCCCGATACTTTGCCAAAGCGCGGGCATCATCGCGCTTGGCCAAGCGCTTGCCCTGATCGTCGCGGATCAGGGCGTGGTGGTGATAGGCGGGGGTGGGCAGGCCAAGCAGGTGTTGCAGGGCAACTTGCAAAGGCGTGGCCGCGAACAGGTCTTGGCCGCGCGTCACCTCGGTTATGCCCTGCGCTGCGTCATCCACAACCACAGCCAGATGATAGGCCACGCCAATGTCACGTCGTGACAAGATCACATCACCGCTGGAGTCGATCAATTGGGCGGGGTTGATCTTGTAAGTGGCGGGATTTGTGCCGGTTTCGGTAAAGCTGAGGTCGGGCAGCACTTGCACCGCTTTCGCCATGTTCAACCTTACAGCGCCGCTTTGGTGATTTACCGCGCGGCAAGTGCCCGGATAGATCGGCCCATCGACCCCTTCTTGCGGGGCAGACAAGGCGGCGCGGATATCGGCGCGGGTGCAGGTGCAATGATAGGTCAGGCCCTGTGCGGTAAGCTGGTTTAGGGCTGCGTCATAGGCCGCTTGGCGGTTGGATTGACGCATCACGGGCTGTTCCCACGTTAGGCCCAGCCAATGCAGATCGTCGAATATCTGCGCCTCATACTCTGGCTTGCAACGGGTGCGGTCGATGTCTTCGATCCGCACCAGAAACCGATCACCCCTCAAGGCGGCAATCAGCGCCGCATAGGCATGGCCCAAATGCAAAGGGCCGGTGGGCGAGGGTGCAAAGCGCGTTACCCTAGCCATTGGGTGAAAGACTCTTTGGCCCGATCTGTATAGGCCTTGTAGCGGTCTTTGCGCCCCTTGCGCCCACCGCGCGCGTCGATCGGGGGGAAGAGGCCGAAGTTCACGTTCATCGGTTGGAAGGTCTTCGCTTCCGCTCCGCCGGTGATATGAGTGATCAGCGCGCCCATAGCCGTGTCGGGCGGGGGGGCGGTGATCAGCTTGCCCTGCATCTCTGCAGCCGCCATCCGTCCTGCAACCAGCCCCATAGCCGCACTTTCCACATAGCCTTCAACGCCCGTGATCTGCCCCGCAAAGCGGATGTTAGGCCGCGATTTCAGGCGCATTTGGTCATCAAGCAAGGTGGGCGAGTTGATGAAGGTGTTGCGGTGAATACCGCCAAGACGGGCGAAAGAGGCATTCTCAAGCCCCGGTATCATCTTAAAAACAGACAGTTGCGCGCCGTACTTCATCTTGGTCTGAAAGCCCACGATGTTATACAGCGTGCCCAGTTTGTTATCGCGGCGCAGTTGCACTACGGCATAGGGTTTTTGCGGGTTGTGCGGATTGGTCAGCCCCACCGGCTTCATTGGGCCAAAACGCAGGGTTTGGGGGCCACGTTCCGCCATCACTTCGATGGGCAGGCAGCCGTCGAAATAGCTGGCGGCTTCTTCGGGGCGAAATTCGGTTTTTTCCGCCGCAAGAAGGGCTTCCATAAAGGCGTCATACTGCGCCTTATCCATCGGGCAGTTCATATAGGCTGTCTGCTCTTCGAGCGTTTCGCCCTTGTCATAGCGCGACTGCATCCATGCGACCGACATATCCACGCTTTCGGCATAAACGATGGGGGCTATCGCATCAAAAAACGCCAAGGCTTCGGCATTGGTATGGGCGCGGATGCTGTGGGCAAGGGCAGTAGAGGTCAGCGGACCCGTCGCTATAATCCACTGGCCGTCTGTGGGCAGTTCGGTGACTTCCTCGTAAGACACCGACACCAGCGGATGGCTTTTCAACTTGGCGGTGACAAAGGCGGCGAAAGGGTCTCGGTCAACGGCGAGCGCCCCCCCAGCGGGCAAGCGGTGCGCTTCAGCGGCTTGCAGGATCAAACCATTGGCCGCGCGCATTTCCCAATGCAGCAAGCCCACGGCGTTCTGCTCGCTGTCATCCGAGCGGAAAGAGTTCGAGCAGACCATTTCCGCAAAATCGCCTGACCGATGGGCGAAAGTGCCCTTGGCAGGGCGCATTTCGTGGATAACAACCGGCACGCCCGCTTCAGCCGCTTGCCAAGCAGCCTCTGACCCAGCCATGCCGCCGCCGATGATGTGTAAAGGTTCCATCAGGGGGATTTAGGCGGTTTTGTCGGGGAAAGAAAGAGCGGGGGTTTCACACCCCCGCACCCCCGTGGGATATTTGGGCACATATGAAAGAGGTGAGGGCAGCGCGTTCGGTTGTGACGTAATCGGCGGGGTCTTGGGATTCGTAGCGGCCCAATTCTGCGGCTTTGTCGAAAAACCCCTGTGCGGGCAGGTCTTTGGCCAAGCGACCTGATAATACCACAGCGCGGAAAGGCTGGTTTTGGGCGGCGTCTTCTTCCATCGTCGCTTCCAGCGCTGCGGTCAGGCGGGCGATGGTGGCGGGGCCGGTTAAGCCCAGATCGCGGGCCAGTTGGCCGTAGGTGATGGTTTGCCCCCCTGCGGCCAGCTGAGCCAGCCGCAGGGTCAGGGCGTGCATCATTCTTCGGCTTGTTCCGCCACGCGGGCGACAGAGACAACCTCTTCCGCGCCGCCGGTGTTAAGCACCTTAACCCCGCCCGCACTGCGCGAACGGAAGCTGATCTGGTCAACCGGCACGCGGATCGACTGGCCGGTCGAAGTGGCGAGCATGATCTGATCTGACAGTTCCACCTTGAACGAGGCGACCAAGGGACCGCCGCGCATGGCGGAATCCATCGCCTTCACACCCATGCCGCCACGCCCGCGCACGGGGTAATCGTGGCTGGACGACAGCTTGCCCGTGCCAGAGGTGGTGATCGTTAAGATCAAATCCTCGGCCGCCGACATTTGCGCATAGCGTTCGGGCGAAAGCTGCCCTGCCTCTACCACTTCGCCGTCTTCATCGGCTTCAGCCTCTTCCACCACGCCAGCCATCAGGCGGCGCTGTTTCAGATAGGCTTCGCGTTCGGCGGGGTCGGCTTCAAAGTGGCGGATCACCGACATGGACACAACCTTATCGCCGTCGCCCAAGCGAATGCCGCGCACACCGGTTGACCCGCGCGATTTGAACACACGGATCTCGGTTGTGGCAAAGCGGATGGCGCGGCCAAGGGCTGTCACCAGCATCACGTCGTCTTGATCGTCGCAGATCGCGGCGTTGACCAGCGTCACCCCTTCGGGCAGCTTCATGGCGATCTTGCCATTGCGCTGCACATTGGTGAAATCGGACAGGTCGTTCTGGCGCACATCGCCGTCAGAGGTGGAAAAGACGATCTGCAGATTGTCCCACTCAAGCTCTGGCACATCGACGGGCATCAGGGCGGCAATCGACACCCCAGATTCAATCGGCAGGATGTTGACGATGGCCTTGCCCTTGGCTGTGCGGCCCGCTTGCGGCAGGCGCCATGTTTTCAGCTTGTACACAATGCCATCTGTTGTGAAGAACAACAACGGCGTGTGGGTATTGGCGACGAACAGGGTCGTGACCACATCGTCATCCTTGGTCTGCATCGAGGCCAGACCCTTGCCACCCCGATTTTGCGCGCGAAATTCCGCCAAAGGCGTGCGCTTGATATAGCCGCCCGAGGTGATGGTGACGACCATATCTTCGCGTTCGATCAGGTCTTCGTCTTCCATATCGCCCGACCAATCGACAATCTCGGTGCGGCGGGGCACGGCAAACAGGGCTTTCACTTCGCGCAATTCATCGGCGATGATCGTCATGATCCGCTCGCGCGAGCCTAGGATTTCAAGGTAATCCTTGATCTTGGCGGCCAGTTCTTCCAGCTCGTCGGTCACCTCTTTCACGCCCAAAGCGGTTAGGCGTTGCAAGCGCAGTTCCAAAATGGCGCGGGCTTGGGCTTCGGACAGGTTATAGGTGCCATCGTCGTTCATCGTATGGCTGGGGTCATCGATCAGCCGAATATAGGCGGCGATATCGGCGGCAGGCCAGCGGCGCGTCATCAGTTTTTCGCGGGCTTCCGACGCATCAGCCGAAGCACGGATGCTGCGCACGATTTCATCGACATTTGAAACTGCCACAGCCAAACCGCACAGAATATGGCTGCGTTCACGGGCCTTTTTCAGTTCAAAGGCCGTGCGACGGGCCACAACTTCCTCTCGGAAGGTGATGAAATGGCTAAGGAAATCACGCAGCATCAGCGTTTCAGGTCGCCCGCCATTCAAGGCCAGCATATTGCACGCGAACGAGGTTTGCATGGGCGTAAAGCGGAACAACTGGTTCAGCACCACATCCGCCGTGGCATCGCGCTTCAGTTCAATCACCACGCGCACGCCGATCCGGTCGGATTCGTCGGCGACGTTGGAAATGCCCTCTATCCGTTTGTCGCGCACCATTTCGGCGATGATCTCGATCATGCGCGATTTGTTGACCTGATAGGGGATCTCGTCGATCACAATCGCAAAGCGGTCTTTGCGGATTTCTTCGATATGGGTTTTTGACCGGATGATCACCGATCCGCGCCCTTCAAGATAGGCTTTGCGTGCGCCAGAACGGCCCAAGATCAAGGCCCCTGTGGGGAAATCGGGGGCGGGAATAATCTCCATCAGGCGTTCGGTGGACAGGTCGGGATCGTCAATCAGCGCCAAAGCGCCGTCAATCACTTCGCCCAAGTTATGCGGCGGAATGCGGGTGGCCATGCCCACGGCAATGCCTTCGGCGCCGTTGACCAGCATATTGGGAAAACGGGCGGGCAGAACGGTGGGTTCTTTGTCTTTGCCGTCATAATTGTCTTGGAAATCAACGGTGTCTTTGTCGATATCGGCCAAAAGGTAGGCAGCTGGCTTATCCATGCGCACTTCGGTGTAGCGCATGGCGGCGGCGTTATCGCCGTCCATCGAGCCGAAGTTTCCTTGGCCGTCTAACAGCTTCAAGCTCATCGAGAAGGGCTGCGCCATACGCACCAGCGCGTCATAAATCGCACTGTCGCCGTGGGGGTGGTATTTGCCCATCGTATCACCCACCGGGCGGGCTGATTTGCGGTAGGGCTTTTCATGCGTGTTGGTGGTTTCGTGCATCGCAAACAGGATGCGGCGGTGGACGGGCTTGAGTCCATCGCGCAGATCGGGGATGGCGCGGCTGACAATGACCGACATCGCATAGTCCAGATAGGCCGTGCGCATCTCGGATGAGATGTCAACTTGCGGCCCATGAGCGATCGGCTTGGGGGAATCGTCAGTGTTTTCAGGGGGTTCGGTGGTGTCGCTCACGAGGGGGGCGCGCCTTTGATCAGGGGTCTATATTCTGCTGTCAGCAGTTTACCCCATACAGCATATGGGGTGCAAGGACTGCTGGCGTTTTGCAGGGTTTGGGGCGGTTATTCGGCGTTTTCTTCTGCAGCGGGCGGCGCTTGGTCAAAAATCGCCTCGCTTTCCAGATACTTCGCCGCTTCCTTGCGCGCCCAAGTTTTCATATAGGGCCCATGTTCGGCCAGCCATAGCCCTGCCGCTTCGGGCGCGTGTTTGGACAATTCGCGCAGCCACCATGCGATGGCCTTTTGAATGAACCAATCCTTGTCGCCCACATACAGCGCACACCAGCCCAGAACACGGTCGCGCGCGGTGAGGTCTGCGGGTTTGGGGAAGTTTTGCTTCGTCCAACCCAAGGTCATCACCAAGGCAGCGCGCCGGGCCCACATATTGGGATGTGTGGTCCAAGCTTCGACCTGATCCAAGCGCGTCGGGTCAGACATCAAACGCCGCGCCCCTGCGGAACAGGCGTGGTCAGCTATAGCCCAAGCGTCAAACGTGGGCACCCATGATGCGATCAATTGCCAAGCGCCTTCATCCCCAGCAATGCGCGCTTGGGTGAGAAGTTTGGCGGCGGCCACCTTCGCTTCGTGGATGTCGCTGTCCCACAGGCCAGAGGCGAGGGCCAAGCGATCTTCCAGCGCAAGATCAGCCCGCCATGCCGTGGCAAGGTCGGTGATCTGCGGCACGCTGACGCCCAGATAGCGGCGGTTTACCTTGTGATAGGCTGCGGCTTCGGCTGCTTTTTCGGCATTGCCCAAGGCTTCTAGGGCTGCGATGGCCTCTTGCAGGGTCATTCCACTGTCACCGATTTGGCGAGATTGCGCGGTTGATCCACATCCGTTCCTTTGGCGATGGCGGTGAAATAGGCAAGTTGTTGGGCCGGCACGGCGTATAAGATCGGCGCGAAAATCCCCGCTTCGGGCATTTTCAACGCTCGCCATACGCCCTTGCCCGCTTCATCGACGCCCTTTGCATCCGAGATCAGCAGCACCTTGCCGTGGCGGGCCATCACCTCTTGCATGTTCGAGACGGTCTTATCAAACAACCCATCGCGCGGGGCCAGCACGATCACGGGCACCTTGGCATCGATTAGGGCAATTGGCCCGTGCTTCAATTCGCCCGAAGCGTAGCCTTCGGCATGGATATAGCTGATTTCCTTCAGTTTTAGCGCACCTTCCAAGGCCAGCGGATACATCGCGCCGCGCCCCAAGAACAGCACATCTTGCGCCTTGGCCAGATCGTCGGCGATCTTGGCAATCTCGCCCGACAGGCCCATGGCGTGGTTCATCAGGCCGGGCAGGGCGGCAAGGTCGGTCAGGTGCTGCGCCAGTTGGGCGGCATCCACACGCCCGCGATCAACGCCCGCTTTCAGCGCCAGCAGAGCCAGCGTGATCAACTGGCAGGTGAAGGCCTTGGTTGAAGCCACCCCCACCTCGACCCCCGCCATGATCGGCAGGGCCAAATCTGCCTCGCGCGCGATGGAGGATGTGGGCACGTTCACCACGGCCACGATCTTGGCGACCTTGTCTTTGGCATAGCGCAGGGCCGCCAAAGTGTCGGCGGTTTCGCCCGATTGGCTGACAAACAGCGCCCATGATTTGTTCGACAGCGGCGGTTCTCGGTAGCGGAACTCTGATGCGATATCGACATCAACGGGCAAGCCCGCGATCTGTTCAAACCAGTACTTCGCGACATGGCAGGCAAAAGATGCTGTGCCACAGGCAACCAGCGTCAAACGGTCAACCCCGTGGAAATCCACTGCAGCGGGCAGGTTTATTGCGCCGTTTTGGATATAGTGGCCCAACGCATTGGCGATAACCACCGGTTGTTCGGCGATCTCTTTGGCCATGAAATGCTTATAGCCAGCCTTTTCGATGCGGGTGGCGTCGATCTGAATGCGGGTTTCGGCACGGTTGGCCAAGCGGTCGGCTTGGTCGTAAATCGTGGCCCCTTGGCGGGTGATCACGGCCCAATCGCCCTCGTCCAGATAGGTGATCCGGTCGGTCATGGGGGCAAGGGCTATGGCATCTGATCCGATAAACATCTCACCCGTGCCATGTCCAATCGCTAGCGGAGAGCCTTTGCGCGCGGCGATCATCAGATCGTCTTCGCCGGCAAACAAAAAGCACAGCGCAAAGGCGCCGTGCAGGCGTTTGAGGGTGGCTTTGGCGGCTTCAACGGGCGCAAGCCCCTGATCTATGTAGTGGCGCGTCAGAAGGGCGACTGTTTCGGTGTCGGTTTCGGATTCAAAGCTTAGGCCCGCCGCCGTCAACTCTGCCCGCAGCTCACGGAAGTTTTCGATAATGCCATTATGCACCACCGCCACAGGGCCAGAGGCGTGGGGATGCGCGTTTTGCGTGGTGGCAGCGCCGTGCGTGGCCCAGCGCGTGTGCCCGATGCCCGATTTGCCCGCCAGTGGGTGATGCACCAAGAGGTCTGATAGGTTCACCAACTTGCCCACCGCGCGCCTGCGATCTAGTACTCCGTGGTTCACCGTGGCGATGCCTGCGGAATCATAGCCGCGATACTCAAGGCGCTTGAGCGCCTCTACCAACAAAGGCGCTGCTTCATGGTGGCCCAGAACGCCCACAATTCCGCACATTATGCTTTGCCTTTCGCCGCTTTGATGGCTTTGAGCCGCTCAGACAATTTCACCGCCAGCCCGGCCTTGTTGACCTGCGGCGCGCGGCCCAAGGCCACGGCCCCTGCGGGCACGTCTTGGGTTATCACCGACCCCGACCCTGTCAGCGCGCCATCGCCAACGGTGACGGGGGCCACCAGCATGGTGTCAGAGCCGATGAAGACGTTTTTGCCGATCTCGGTATGGTGCTTCATCACGCCGTCATAGTTGCAGGTCACGGTCCCTGCGCCGATGTTGGTGAACTCGCCCACATGGGCATCGCCAATATAGGTCAGATGGCCAACCTTGACGCCTTCATCCAGCACGGCATTCTTGATTTCGACAAAGTTGCCAACATGCACATCTTCGGCCAATTCGGCCCCCGGCCGCAGGCGGGCAAAGGGGCCAACAGTTGCCCCGCGGGAGATGTGGCAGCCTTCTAAATGGCAAAAGCCTTTGATGTCGGCCCCTGATTCCACCGTCACGGCAGGGCCGAAGACGACGTGGGGGCCGATGGTGGCATCGCGACCAACCCATGTATCCAGCGCGAAATAGACGGTGTCGGGGGCTGTTAGCGTGACACCATTTTCCAAAGCGTCAAACCGCGCGCGGGATTGAAAGGCTGTTTCTGCGGCGGCGAGTTGGTGGCGGGTGTTGATGCCCAAAGTTTCACCCTCAGCGCAGGTGACATAGCCCACCGACAGGCCTTGGGCACGGGCGAGGGCCACGATATCGGTCAGATAGTATTCCCCCGCCGCATTGGCATTGCCCACTTGGGCCACCAGATCAAACAGCGTGCCAGCCTGCGCGCAGACCACGCCTGAATTGCACAAGTTTATGGCGCGCTGCGCTTCGGTGGCGTCTTTGTATTCGACAATTTCCGCCAGTTGGTTGCCGTCAACAATCAAGCGGCCATAGCGGCCCGGATCAGCCGCTTCAAAGCCCAAAACCACCACGGCATGGGTGGCACGGGCTTCCATCATGGCGCACAAGGTTTCGGGGCGCACGAAGGGCGTGTCGCCATAGAGCACAATCGTCTCCCCCTCGGCCTTGGCCAAAAGGGGGGCTGCTTGGGCCACGGCATGGGCTGTGCCCAGTTGAGGGTCTTGCACGACTGTCTCATAAGCTTCGTCAAAGGCAAGGGAGGCTTTGGCAACCGCCTCAGCCTCGTGCCCCGTCACCACAACCACGCGCGAAGGCTCCAGCGACCGCGCCGCAGTTAGCGCGTGGTGCAACATCGGCACACCTGCCAAGGGGTGCAGCACTTTGGGCAGGTCGGAATTCATCCGCGTGCCCATGCCCGCCGCCAAAACAATCACTGAAACCTGCATCTGCCTCTTTCCTTTGTTCTTACCCCGTTTTACCCCGAAGGGGGGCGACAGCAAGGGGGCATGGCTTCACGCCATGTTTCAGGGAAAGGGAAACCGATGCGGACTGTGGTTTTTGATTTGGATGGCACGTTGGCAGACACCAGCGCCGACCTTTTGGCTGCGGCCAATGCTTGTTTTGTCGAATTGGGCCATGCAGCGCCTTTGGGCGTTCAGGATAAGCTGACAGCGTTCCTTGGGGGGCGTGCCATGCTGCGGCTGGGGTTTGACAGGTTGGGCGTGGTCTGGGGTGAGGAGGATATCACCCGCGAATACCCCCGCCTTTTGGCAACTTATGCCGAGGTGCTTGACCGCGAGACCCAACTTTATCCCGGGGCCGTGCAAGCCGTGCAAGATCTGCGGGCTTTGGGCTTTGCCACGGCCATTTGCACCAATAAGCCTGAAGGTTTGGCGGTGGAACTGGTGAAACGTTTAGGGATTGCGCCCTTGTTTGACGCATTGGTGGGGGCCGATACATTTGCCGTGCGCAAGCCCGACCCTGTGCCTTATCGTGCGGCGGTAGAACGGGCGGGGGGTTCTGTCGCACGATCCTTCCTAATCGGCGACACCAAAACCGACCATGACACCGCCCGTGCCGCGGGTGTGCCCATCGTTATGGTCAGCTTTGGCCCCGAAGGGCACGGGGTGGCGCGCTTGAACCCCGATGCGCTTTTGCACCGTTACGCCGACCTGCCCGTGCTTGCCCAAAAGCTGATTTCCTGAAAGAAGCGGGGCTTAGGCCCGAGCCGGAGACACCATGACCGACACCCGTCCAACACCGATCTCGCGCCATGCGGTGACGTTTATTTTCATCACCGTTCTGCTGGACATGGTGGGCTTTGGCATCATCATTCCGGTGCTGCCCAAGTTGATTGGCGATGTGGCGGATGTGTCTTTGGCCGAAGCGGCGAAGATCGGTGGGTGGATGGCTGCGGCCTACGCGATTGCGCAGTTTGCTTTTGGCCCATTGATGGGCAATTTGTCAGACCGCTTTGGGCGCAGGCCCCTGCTTTTACTTGCCATTCTTGGCCTTGGTTTGGATTTTTTGGCCCAAGCTTGGGCACCCACGACAGGGTGGCTTTTTGCAGGCCGTATCCTTGCGGGCCTGTGCGGGGCCTCTTGGGTGATTGCCAACGCCTATATCGCCGATGTCACAGCGCCTGAAGATCGGGGTAAGGCGTTCGGCATGATGGGGGCGGCTTTTGGCTTGGGTTTTATCATCGGGCCCGTGATCGGTGGGCTGCTTGGAGAGTTTGGCGCAAGGGTGCCGTTTTATGTGGCGGCAGTCGTGTCGGGTGTGAACCTGATCTATGGCTATTTTGTGCTGCCAGAAACCCTCACCGCCGCCAACCGCCGCCCGTTCAGTTTGGCGCGCTCTAACCCCTTTGGGGCGTTCAAAATCTTTGCTCAGTATAAGGGCGTTTTGCCGCTGTGCTTGGTGTTGGCGCTGTTTTTCTTTTTCTCGTCGGTCTATCCGGCCATCTGGGCCTTTTGGGGCAAAGTGCGCTTTGGCTGGTCAGAGGCGATGATTGGTCTGACCTTGGCGGTGTTCGGGGTGGTGATTGCCGCGTTTCAGGGTGGGCTGACGGGGCGGTTTGTGAAGATTTTTGGCGATCAAGGCACGGTGATATTGGGCTTTATCTCGGCCATCATCGCGGGTTTGGGCTATGGGGTGACCGGATCACTGGTGGTGATTTTTGTGCTGATGGTGGTGCATGGGCCAGAAGGCTTCATCAACCCGCTTTTGACAGCACGGATGTCAAAGCGCGTTCCGGAAAATGCGCAAGGCGAGTTGCAAGGCGGAATTTCTGCCATCACAAACATCGCCATGTTGGCGGGCACGGTGTTTTATGCGCAAGTCTTTGGCTATTTCATGTCACCTGCCGCCCCTTTCCAATCGCCCAACGTGGCCTATTATGTGACAGGGGCGGGCATGGCTCTGACCTTTGGGCTGTTTTTATGGGTATCCGCCCGTGACCGTAAAGGAACAGGCGCGCCATGACCGAGGTTTTCACCGGCAATTTCACCCAGCAAGAACCTATCCCCGAAGAGGGCATCACCGCTGCCTTGGCGGTGCTGCGCAGTGGCCGTTTGCACCGCTACAATACGGCGGCGGGCGAAGTGGCGGAAACGGCGCTGCTGGAGGAAGAGTTTGCAGATCTGACGGGGGCAAATTATTGCCTTGCGGTCGCCTCGGGCGGCTATGCCTTGGGCTGCGCTTTGCGTGCGCTGGATTTGCAAGCGGGGGAGCCTGTTTTGACCAACGCCTTCACCTTGGCCCCCGTGCCGGGGGCCATTGCTGCGGCGGGCGGGCGACCAATCTTTATTGAAGTGACTGAGAATTTGGTGATCGACCTTGGCGATCTGGAGGCTAAGGCCCAGGCCCACGGAGCGCGATTGCTGATGCTAAGCCATATGCGCGGGCATTTGTGCGACATGACGGAACTTATGGCGCTCTGTGACAGGCTTGGCGTGCAGGTGATTGAGGATTGCGCCCATACGATGGGGGCTGCGTGGAACGGTGTCGCCTCGGGGCGGCATGGGGTGGTGGCCTGCTATTCGATGCAGACCTATAAGCACATCAATTCCGGCGAAGGTGGCTTTTTGATCAGCGACGATGCGGCCTTGATGGCGCGGGCAGTGCTGCTGTCGGGCAGCTATATGCTTTACGCCAAACACCGCGCTGCCCCGCCGCCTGAGGCGTTTGAGGCGGTGCGGATGGTAACCCCCAACGTCTCAGGCCGCATGGACAATTTGCGCGCCGCCATCCTGCGCCCGCAGTTAAAGCTGCTGGGCGAGCGCGTCGCGCGGTGGGAGGCGCTCTATCGCATGCTAGAGGCGGGGCTGGTCGCCACGCCGGGCTTGGCGCTGGTGGAACGGCCCGAGGCTGAGACCTTTGTGGGATCTTCGTTCCAGTTCCGTCTGCCCGATTGGTCGCCTGCGCGGATCGCTTTGTTTTTGCAACGCTGCGTGGCGCGGGGGGTGGAGTTGAAATGGTTTGGTGCGGCCGAGCCTGTGGCCTTCACCTCGCGCTACGACCATTGGCACTATGCCGAGGCGCAAAGCCTGCCGCAGACCGACAGGATATTGGCCGGATTGATCGACTTGCGCTTGCCGTTGACCTTTACGCCGCAAGATTGCGAGATCATCGGGCGCATCATTCGGGCCGAGGCTTTGGCGGTCGGGCAGGGGCCAGAGCCGGAAGGCGTTTCGGCGCCAGCCATCCAATAGGCGGCCTCCTGTGACCCGCAGGGGGTCTCACACCCCCTGCACCCCCGTGGGATATTTGGGCACGTATGAAAGGGGGGCTATTAGGCGCGTTTGAATTGTTTGGCGAGTTTCAGGCCTTGGCCTTGATAATTCGACGCAATCCCTGCGCCATAAAGCGTATCGGGGCGCTCTGTCATAGCCTCGTAGACCAAGCGGCCCACGACTTGGCCATGTTCCAAGACAAACGGCGCTTCGTGACAGCGCACTTCCAACACCCCGCGCGAACCTGCCCCGCCCGCTGTGGCATGGCCAAAGCCTGGATCAAAGAAGCCTGCGTAATGCACGCGAAATTCGCCCACCATCGCCAGATAGGGCGCCATCTCAGCGGCGTAATCGGGGGGAATGGTGACGGCCTCGCGGCTGACAAGAATGTAAAACGCGCCCGGGTCTAGGATGATCTGGCCGTTGGTGGCGCGGACCTCTTCCCAAAACTCTTGCGCGGGGTAATGCGCGATGCGGTCAAGGTCGACGACACCGGTATGGGGCTTGGCGCGGTAGCCCAAAAGATCGCCTTGCGCGGGGCGCAGATCGACGGAAAAGCCCAAGCCTTCTGAAATCACTGGCGTGCCAGAGACGAGCGGATCTTGGGCGTGGAGGGTGCGCAGTTGGTCATCCGACAAGACGGCATGGCCGTAGCGGAAGCGGATTTGGTTCAGCCTTTGGCCTGCCCGCACCAGAACCGAAAAACTGCGCGGGCACACCTCGGCATAAAGCGGGCCTTTGTAGCCTTCGGGGATACGGTCAAACTCTGCCCCGCCATCGGTGATGGTGCGGGTGAGCAGATCCAGCCTGCCGGTGGAGGATTTGGCATTGGCCACAGCCGAAAGCCCCGCAGGCAAAGCTAGGCTTTCCATCAAGGGGATGACATAGACGCAGCCCTTTTCCAGCACAGCGCCTTTGGTCAGATCCACCTCATGCATGGTGAACTCTTCCAGCCGTGCCGATACTTTGCGGCCCGCACCTGCCAGAAACGAGGCGCGCACGCGGTAGGCTTTGGTCCCCAAGCGCAGATCAAGGCTGGCAGGTTGCACTTGGGCCGGATCGACGGGCGGATGAGCCTTGATCGCCCCTTGGGCAATCAAAAGGCGCAAGGTTTGCGCGGGCAGCACACCGGAGCGGTTCATGGGCGGGCCTTTCGCGGCAAGACAAGCGTTTCAAACAAAAAACCGCCCGCAAGGCCAGATGCCCCACGGACGGTTTTTGCAATGGTCGGGCCGGAGAGATTCGAACTCTCGACCTCCCGCCCCCCAGACGGACGCGCTAACCAGGCTGCGCTACGACCCGACACTGGGGGCGATACATAGCGATAATCCGGATGGGGGCAAGCGGGAAATTGATAGGCAGCACACATGGTTGCTTGGGCCTAGCTTTGGCGTTGCGGGGGTTGATCCATCTGGGCGTTCAACAGACTGAGACGGTTGTGCAGATCGCGCAGCGTTGTTTGGCTGTGGCCCTTGGCAGGGGCGGGGAGGGTCTGCAACAGGGTTGCCATATGCGCCAAGGCTTGGGCTGACGAGTTTGCTTGGGTTGCGGGTGTGGCCCGCAGGGGCACAAGATCAACGACAGAGGCCGGCTCTTGCTCGACCCAGATATGGGGGGCTTCAGGGGCCTCTGGCTCTAGGATAAAGGGCAGGCTCGGTTGGTCATGGTCTGCCAAAACAGGGCGCGGCGCGGGCGGTCTGGGGCGGCGCGGCACTGGCAATTCCTGGTTTTCGCGCGGCATCGGCGCTGGGTCTAAGGGAAAGAGGGATTGGATCGTGGCGGCCTGCTGCGGCGGGGCTACGTTGGATTTGCGCGGCGCGGGTGTCAGGGGCACAACTTGGGCAAGGGCAGGGATCACAAGCGGCACGACAGGTGCCAAAGCCTCTGCCGCGGCACGATCAAGATCAGCTGAATTTGCCCCCCCTAGAGTTGCCACATGGCGTACGCCCTGCTCCCGCAAGATTTGTTGCACGGCGCGGATCGTTAACCCATCTTTGTGGAGCAGCTGCTGAATGCCCGCCACCAAAGCCACATCAGACGGGCGATAATACCGCCGCCCGCCCGCGCGTTTGACCGGTTTGATCTGCGGAAAACGGCTTTCCCAAAACCGCAACACATGCGCGGGGATGGCTATGGCATCCGCCACTTCTGAAATGGTGCGGAATGCGTCCGGCGCCTTGTCCATATTCCGCTGACCTGTTCTTACTTCGCCCCGCCAGCGACGCGATCTTTCATCAGATGCGACGGACGGAAGGTCAGAACACGGCGCGGTGAAATTGGCACTTCATCGCCGGTTTTCGGGTTGCGACCCACGCGCGCGGTTTTGGAGCGCAGCGAGAAGGTGCCAAAGGACGAGATTTTCACCGTCTCGCCCGCGGCCAGCGCGTCCGAAACATGTTGCAACACAGATTCGACCAGTTGCGCCGATTCGTTGCGCGACAGGCCCACGGCGCGAAACACTGATTCGCTTAGGTCCATCCGTGTTAGAGTTTTCTCAGCCATTATGTCCCCCCCGGGTATTTTGTCCGAAGATGCGGCGGATCAAATTGCGAGTCAATAACAATGGCTTGTCGCGGGATCATTGGGTGATCTGTCCAAGCGAAAGGGCGCGCAGGGTGGATTTAGGTTGGCTCTAGGCCCGCGCGCGCCTTACCAGCGCAAAACCACAGCGCCCCAAGCCAAGCCGCCGCCAATCGCCTCGGTTACCAAAAGGTCGCCTTGCTTGATCTGACCGCGCTGCACACCGACGGACAGGGCCAGCGGGATCGAAGCGGCCGAGGTGTTGCCATGGTCTTGCACTGTCACCACAACCCGTTCCATCGGCACCTGCATCCGTTTGGCTGTGCCTTCGATGATGCGGATATTGGCTTGGTGCGGCACGATCCAATCGACGTCTTCGCCGGTCAGGCCCGCCTTATCCAAAGCCGCATGGGCGGTTTCGGCCAGTTTTTCCACAGCGTGGCGGAACACTTCTTTGCCTTGCATCCGCAAATGGCCCGTTGTGCCTGTGGATACGCCCCCATCGACATAAAGCAGGTCTTTAAAGCGCCCGTCGGAATGCAGATCGGTCGACAGAATGCCGCGATCGGCAGAGGTTCCGGTTGCCTCTTGCGCTTCCAGCACCAAGGCCCCCGCGCCATCGCCAAAAAGAACACAGGTGGCGCGATCTTCCCAATCCATCAAGCGCGAGAAGGTTTCGGCCCCAATCACCAGCACCCGCTTGGCTTGACCCGAGACGATGAGCGCATTCGCAGTGGAAAGCGCATAAACAAAGCCCGCACAAACCGCCTGCACATCAAAGGCAAAGCCTTGGGTCATGCCCAGTTTGCCCTGCACCATCGTGGCGGCAGAGGGAAAGGTTAAGTCGGCGGTGGAGGTTGCCAGAACGATGGCGTCAACATCGTCAGGTACAAGCCCTGCATGGCTTAGGGCTGCTTGCGCGGCCAAGGTTGCCAGATCGGACGTTGTCTGCCCTTCGGCCACAAAATGCCGCCGCTCTATACCAGAGCGGCTGCGGATCCACTCGTCAGAGGTTTGCACAAGGGCTTCAAGTTCCGCATTGGGCACAACGCGGGCCGGCAGGTAATGGCCAACGCCCTTGACCACGGCGCGCAGTGTCATTCCGGTTGCCCCATTCCCGCATCTTGGGCCGGCAGGTGGGCCCCTTCGGACGCACCTTGCCCCGTGACCACAGCCGATGCAACCCGCGCCGCAAGTCTTTCGCGAAAGCCGGATCGGGCGAGTTTATATGCCATGTCCACGGCGGCAGCGACCCCCGTGGCATCCGAGGAGCCGTGCGATTTGACCACAATGCCGTTCAGACCCAAAAACACCCCGCCGTTCGAACGGCGCGGGTCCATGCGGGTGCGCAGCCGTTTGAGGGCGTTCATCGCCAGAAGGGCTGCGAACTTTGACAGGATCGTGGCGTTAAACGCCTCACGCAGGAAATCGGCGATCAGGCGGGCGGTGCCCTCGCCGGTTTTCAGCGCGACATTGCCGGTGAAGCCATCGGTGACAATGATATCCACGCGGTTGGAGGGCAGATCCACACCTTCGACATAGCCGATATAGTCATAATCGCCGCGCTCGGATGCTTCGGCGATCAGATCACTTGCGGCTTTCAACTCGGCGCTGCCCTTATGCTCTTCGGTGCCCACGTTCAGCAGGCCCACTCTGGGGCGCGACAGCCCCATGCCATTGCGCGCGTAAGAGGCGCCCATCATAGCGTATTGCGCCAAATCGGCGGCATCGGCCTTTATGTCGGCGCCAGCATCCAGCATCAGATTATACCCGCCCGGATTGCGCGAGGGCCACAGGCAGGCAATGGCGGGGCGGTTCACCCCTGGCAACCGGCGCAAGCGGATCATGGCAATTGCCATCAGCGCGCCGGTGTTGCCGCAGCTGACAGCGACCGTAGCCTCACCCGCGCGGACCGAATCAATGCAGCCCCACATCGAGGTGCCCTGACCATGGCGCATCACTTGGCTGGGTTTGTCGTCCATCGTCACGACGCGGGCGGCGTGTTGGATGATGACTTTGGCTTGCAGGGCAGGGTAGCGGGCCAAAAGCTTGGTCAGTTCCGCCTCATCGCCGTGCAGGATAAAATTCGCATCGGGCATCGAGGCCGCGCAAATGGAAAGACCGGCGACAACTGCCGCCGGCCCAAGATCGCCACCCATGGCGTCTATCGAAAGCACCACAAGCCTGCCCATCGACCCTTTGGGAAGCGTGCCGCGGGCATCAGTGCCTTGGCTCGCGCGTGTCATGGGTTTGTCCGGCCTCTGGCCTAGATGGCGCGGCTTACGCCGCGTCCTCGTCCGAGATGGCCGCTGCGGTCGAGGCCACAACTTCACGGGCGTCATAATGGCCACAAGCGCCACAGACGTGGTGCGGGCGCTTCAATTCGCCGCAGTTGGAGCATTCTGCCGGATTTGCAGCCACAAGCGAGTCATGGGCGCGGCGCATATCGCGCTTGGAGGAGGTCGTACGATTCTGCGGGACAGCCATGTCACACCTTAAACTGAAGGGGACAGACCCCTGATTTCTTTGCGATTTCCGCTTAACTGATCAGCGGTCTAAACCCTTGATCAGCCTCTTGGATGAGGCGCGGAACATAGACGGATTTGGGCTGCTTGCAAGCCCTTTTCGGCAAGTTTTTCATATGCCTGTCACAGAAGCAGCCAGCAGGCATTGGTCTGGATCAGGCTTTGTCGCTGTCTTTGGCTTTTAGCACCAAACCTGCCAAAGCGGCAAAGGGTTTCAGATCGCCTTCGCGCAAAGGTGCCAAACCCGGTTCGGTAAAGACAGCCTCGCCCAATTCAACGCCAGCGGCACGCGGATAAAGCGGCAAAGCCAAGGCCAAGGCTTCCACCACCACGGTCACGGCATCGATCACTTCGGGCAGGGCCTCGGTGGAATCGTCTTCGGGCATTTCCAATTCGTCCGCCTCAGGCAGTTTGTAATCGGCGATGAAATGGCGGCGCACGGCTTCGCTGAGGCGGGTTGTTACCGGATCAAGTGTAACAGAACAGGGTTGCACCACCGTGGCCGCCATTTTGCCCTCTAGCACCATGTCGCGCTTGCCTGCGGGGCGGATATCGCCGTCAAAGGTCAGCACAGGCAGGTTCAAAAGGCCCAAGGCTTGGGCAATGGCTGCGCGTTCTGGGGCGCTGGGGTGAAAGCGCACATGGGTCGAGGTGCGGCCCGCAATGGCCGTTACCTTAAAGGGCAGGCAGGGCAAATCGGGATAACCTGCGGCCGTATCGGGGGTTGTGGCGGCGGGTGAAGGGGATTTTGGGGCTTTGGTCATGGCTTAGCTCCTTACGATGACATCGGGCTTAGAACTGCCTTAGGGCGCGGGTCAAGCGTTCCTTTCTTGAACCAGCCCCCTTGCATGATGTAAGCCTTGGGGAATGGATCGGTTCACGCGCTTTAAACGCGCGGTTCGGATCAAGGTGGCAGGGCCGCAGACTGGCAGTTCACGCCGGCAAGGCAGGGGAAGGCAAGACGTTGGGCAAAGATCAAAACAAACAGCTGGGCCTGATGCAAAAGCCTCGGTCTATCGGCGGCAGCTTTGCGGGTGCGCTCAAGGCCGCTTTGGGCGGCTTGTCCGTGGCGTTGCTGGTGGCCTGCACCCCGCTTTACACCAACCACGGCTTTGTGCCTGACGACAGTGACTTAGAGGGTATCACCACGGGTGTAGATACCCGCGAAACCGTTGGGGCTTTCTTGGGCCGACCTTCGGTAGAAGGGCTGATTGGCGAGGCGGAATGGTTCTATGTGCGCAGCCAGTGGAAGACCATCGGCGCCAAAGCCCCGCAAGAGGTGGACCGCCAAGTTGTGGCGATCACCTTTGATGAGGCGGGCATCGTCACCAACATCGAACGATTCGGTCTAGAGAAAGGCGAAATTGTGGCAATTTCGCGGCGCGTCACAACAGAGCCGATCAAAGGCCGCAATGTTTTGGCCCAAATCTTTGGCAACATTGGCCGTTTGGATCCATCGCAGCTTTTGGCTAAATAAGCAGGCGTGGGCCTTTGAGCCCACGCTTAGTCGGCCGGATCAAAAGTCATCGCCACGCCGTTCATGCAATAGCGCAAGCCCGTGGGGGCGGGGCCATCGGGGAACACATGGCCCAGATGCGCGTCGCAGCGCGCGCAATGCACTTCGGTGCGACGCATGAACCAGCCATTATCGACGCTTTCGCCCACAGCTTCCGGCGCTACTGGCGCGTAGAACGACGGCCAGCCCGTGCCCGATTCAAACTTGGTCGCCTGATCGAACAACGGCGCATCGCAGCACAGGCAGCGAAAGGTTCCGGCGGATTTGGGAAAGTTATCATGCGTGCCCGCCCGTTCGGTGCCGTGCTGGCGCGTGACCTTATAGGCCAGATCGTCCAGCTCTGCCCGCCATTCTGCGTCGGTTTTTACAACCTTATCCATTGCATCCTCCTGCGACTGAATGCCAAATCTAGGCCGAACCAAGGCTTGTGCAAGCGGGAAGAGGAAAAGGGCGATGCGGCCGCTGACACGAGGGCGCTATCGGGCGCGTTTGGGGGAAAGTGCGGGCGATGTGCTGGCCGCCCAAGCCTTGCGGCATTTGGCTTTTCATGGGACCGACGGGCTGGATCAAGACGCTTTTGATCTGCGCTGCCAGCATTTGCTGGTGGAAAATGACCAAGACCAACTGGTGGGCTGTTGCCGCTTGCAGGTGTTTGGGGCGCAAGATGATCTGCAGGCCAGTTACTCGGCGCAAAGTTATGATTTGACGCGTCTGGCGCGATTTGCGGGGCCAAAGCTGGAACTGGGTCGCTTTTGCTTAAAGCCGGGGATCAAAGACCCCAATATCTTGCGGCTGATCTGGGGGGCGCTGACCGTGATCTTGGACGGGCACGGCGTGACGCTGCTGTTTGGCTGCACCTCGTTTGCGGGGGCTGACCCGGCTTTGCACACAGCAGCCCTTGCCACCTTGCCGAACCATAAAGCCCCG
>CAMAYO010000035.1 GCA_945862465.1 Pseudorhodobacter antarcticus
GGGTGTTTTCAGCGGTGTCACTGGGAAAGCCTTGCGCCTCGCCCCCCCGAAGACGGTTACAAACAGGAGGGACCCGTTCATTATCAATGGGTTAGGCGGTGCAACATTTTGAGCGGAGACAGTTTTTCTGAACGTTCGCCTACCAAGTGCAAGTTTCTTCTAACTCTCAGGCAGCCTTAAAGACCCAGCAGAAGCGTTCGAAACACCCCGCAGCACTTTAGCGATCAAGCGCGACCATCAGTTTAGCAAGCCAAGCGCCGAAGTCTTCTTCTGTCATCACGCCGGTCGCGAGATCTTCCATCGCCCTGACACCCTCAAGGGGATCGGGGCGCAAGCCAAAGCCATTCAGGCGCAAAAACGTCGCCGTTGTCACAAAAGCCGTGCGCTTGTTGCCGTCAACGAAGGCATGCGCTTTGGCGATGCCAAACCCATAGGCCGCAGCAATGGTTTCAAGGTTGGGCTCTGCATACGCCAGTTTGTTACGCGGCCGTTCGACTGCCGCCTCAAGCAGTTTGACATCTCGCATGCCCGCGGCACCGCCATGACGGGCGATCTGGCGGTCATGAATGATCACAATCGCCTGCAGAGGCACCCAAACAGGCTCGCTCAAGCAAGGGCCTGTAGCATGTCGCGGTTTTCGTCCATGACGATTTGTGCGGCTGCCAAAGCGGCTGCCAACTCGGGGTTTTGTGGGGTGATCTTCAAGCTGCCGTCATCACCGCGCACCAAGTAAACGGTGTCACCCTCGCGGGCATCAAGGGCTGCAAGCATTTCGGCAGATAGGGTAACGACGGCCGAGTTGCCAACCTTGCGAATGCGGGTTTCGAACATGATCAACTCCTGTGAGCATACAGACGTATATACGCCTATGGTTCGATACGGTCAAGCGGCAGCCCGTGTGTATTGAGGAGAAGTTTCCGTCTTGCGGCACCCGTCTTTTGTGTCGTCTCCTATACGCGTGCGAGAGGGAGATAAAAAACATGCCCGCCAAGACGTTTGAAACCGAGATTAACAAAGCGCCTGCGCTTCGTATCAGCCATATTGTTCGCGACCCGATCAATGTGGATGGACGAGTAAGATACTTGGTCGATCCTGACGGCCTCGGCGAGGAACGTGCGATACCAGAGGAAGTGGTTCTGATCCGCTGGCGGCGGCGCACAATGGTTGGGCATACGTTTCATGGTTGTAGGTTGGGGCCAAACACTTGGCATGCCGTGGGGCACGCTTTCGGCTCAGATGCAGAGAAAGTTTTCAGGCTGTCAGTCGAACAGATCGATGCTGGCAGAAAAGATCTTGGCTTAGACAAAGACACGCATCACCTTTGGCTTCCAGAGGCCTCTTCAGTCGCCCACCTATTTGCAGCCTTGGGCCCGAAGAGGCTCGATCAGATCCTGCGTCGCCATCTCTCCCCCGAACGGGTTGGAAAGTTTGGAACTCCGGACCTATTCCTGTTTGCCAAGAAACGCGGTCAAGACGGAGTTTCTTTCTCGCGACTGGTAGAGGTCAAAAAACCCAAGGAGCGCATCAGTCCGGACCAGCACGCAGAAATCGCGTTCCTTCGTTCGATCAACATTCCCGCGCGTGTTCTGCGCCTGATCGAGAGCAAATAGAAAAGGAAACGGGGAGAGATGTCTTCCGACACACTCTCCCCATCATGCCTTTCAGATAGCACGGATATGTTGCATCTGTCGAAGGAAAAAGTGTTGCAACACTTTATGCAGCTGCAGCATTTAGGCGGGACGCGATCTTGGTCAGCGCCAGCCTGTGCTGCCGCCACGCGGTGGAGCGGTCGACGCCCAACTCGTAGGTGATCTCCTTCCAGGGCCTGCGCGCCGCCCGCCACCAGATCAGGTGGCGCTCGTCTTCGCAAAGCCACAGCACCCAGTCGAAGGTCTGCTCGAGCCGCGAGATGGCGCTGGCCGAAGGCCAGACCCGCATCGGTTCGGGCTCCATCGCAAGAATCTCCTTTTGCGAGCGCAGGATTTGTGGCCAGGCGGTGACGTAGCCCTGCACCTTCACAGGCGGCAGCTTACGCAGGGTGCGGAAGGCCTCCTCGAAGTGATCGGCGACATCCTCAGCGGTCCAGTTGCGGTCAGCCATGGCGCACCTCCCCATCTTGCGGGCGCTTGCCGTAAAGCTTGGTGCCAAGCTGTTCAACCAAGGCCCGCTCAGGCCAAGTCAGCCGTGGGTCATCGACCATGACCGCGAACAGGCCCTGTTCGTGCCAGCCGTCGCGCTTGACCCGCTCGGGATCACGGCGCTGGCCGCCGTAGCCGCGGGGATGCCATTTCATGCAACACCTCCATGCGTTTCGATCGCCCACAGGAGAAGCGCAATCGCATCGGCCTCGTTGTCATCGGCGGGGCTGTAGCCCCGAGCGCGGGCCGCGTTGATCATCGACACCTTGTCGGCGTTGCCCTTGCCGGTGGCGTGTTTTTTGATGCTGCCAACCGGCACACCCTGATACGGGATGCGGTGCAGTTCGGCCCAAGCGGTCAGCGTGGCCATTAGCCCGCCGTAGACATGGGCCGCATCCGTCCCTGCGTGCCGACGGACTTCTTCGTAAAAGATCACATTGATCGGGCCTGAGAGCCGATCCAGCTCGGTCAGCCAGTTGGTAAAGCGCAGGTAGCGCATTCCTCCGCCGTCATAACGGCCGGGCTTGAAGCTGGCCGTACCGCTGGTGATCAGACCGCCGTGACCGCACAGGGCCCAGCCGGTGGTAGTGCCCAGATCGAGGGCAAGGATGGTGCGGTGGCTTGAACTGGTGACGGGCAGCAATTCAAACCTTGCGCTGTCGGATTCGGGGATCAGAGTCGTCGCAGCCATGATGGCTCTCCTGTCTTGGGGGCTGGTTCTGGTGGAAGACGACGGTGGTCATGTGCTTGTCGGTACGGGCCGCCGTTGTCGGATCGGGGGAGGGAAGACCCATCTTGGCGGCCCGTGCGCCAGGCCCTTACGCATGGGATGAGTGGCCCACCCTTGGGTGGGGCCATCCCATACGTAGTATGGGGGTTCAGCACCTAACTGTTCCGATGTGTACAACACACTGATTTTATTAGAAAATAAGACTTCATGAAGTCTTCGGGTATGAGTTAGGGACCTAACACTTATTTTCCCGTAACCCATTGATTTCATTGAGTTCACAGTTGGTGAAGACATATGAGTTAGGCCTCACTCATATGAGTGAGGTCGTCATCAAGGCCCTCCGGGTAGACCCAGACAGCAGGGTTTTCGACCTGAAGGCTGAGCCCGGACTGGGGGCATTTGAAGTGGCTGGGCAGGACCGGACGGACGGTTTTGGTGATCTCGCCGGTGGATGGATCGACCTCCTCGACAGGCAAACCGAACTGCATGCCTTCGACGCAAACATAGCCAAACCGTGACCGTGTGACGGGAAAGCCAAAGCCAGAGGGGTCACGAAGGAACTTCACGAAGCCCTTGGTTGAGAGCACAGAAAGGCGTTCGCGGATGGTGTGCTTGCTGCCCAGACCGCCGCGATTCTCAAAGGTCTCGGCGAACTGCATGGCGGTGTAGAGCCGCTCGCCTGCCGCCTCGTCCAGCAGCATGCCCAGAATGACATCGTGCTTGCGCAGACGTTCAGCGTCGAGCTTGGCCCCGACCTCCTTGCGCACAAGGCGCTCATTCATCGGGTTCAGCTCAACCCAGCAACCCGCAACCTTATCGATCAACTTGCCCGGCAGTGCGGGGCCATTGCGCAGCTCGATTTCGAGGCGGCGCGGGGTGCTGTCCTCATCGGGCCGGTGCATGAGCAGCCCCGAGGTGTAAAAGCCGCGCAGCGCGCTGGCGCCGGAGAGGGCGAGAAAGGGGTCGTCCTTGACCTGATGTTTGGCGGCCTTGCGGGTGTGGTGGGCCAGAATGACACCGGCGTCCGGATTGACTGCTTCGCGCAGAACCTCGACCCGGTCCCTCAGGAAGAACATCATGGCGGTGTTGTCGTTCTCGCCGCCACCATCCGGCCCGCCATCGAAGAGGTTGCGGATCGGGTCGATGACAATGATATCGGGCGGCGCATCGGGGAATGCGGCCCGGATTGCCTCGGCTATGCGGGTGACGCCATCGGCATCCAGCAACAGCTTCAGCTTGGGAGTGGCGACGAATGTGGAGCGAGCGGCCGCGATCACCCCGGGGGCCAAGCTGATCTGCTGCATCCGTTCGCGCAGGTAGTGATACTGGATTTCCGCCTGCAGATAGAACACGCGCAGTGGTCGGTGCGGCGTGAAGCCGAGAAACGGCACCCCCGCCGCCATGTGGACGAGCCAAGAGATAAGGAAATCGCTTTTGCCGACCTTAGGCGCTCCGCCCAGCACCAGAAGCCCTCCTGGCGTCAGGACGCGCGGCGCGATGATATCATCAGGCATCGGGCTGCGATCATCAAGCAGTGCGCCAAGGCTGAAGGTTGGCAAAGGGCCTGTGGGTGTCTCTGCGCGGGGCAGTCGCAGGAGCGGCGGGCCGTTCCTTTTAACGTGCAAAGACCAGAGGCGTTCGGACTCGGCCTGTAAGCGGTCTAGAGGCCAGGGCGGGCGCAGCATGGCGGCGTTGTAGCCGCAGATGGCTTCCCAGCCCTCCACAGGCTCAAGGCGACCTTCATGCACCAGGCGCACGTAATGGCCGATAGCGGCGCTGGCGCCTTGAAAGCGCGACCAATCGTCGACTGCACCTTCACGTACGGCCGTGGTTAGAACAGCCTCTATGGCGGGTTTGGACGGTGCAGAGGGGGGATCGCTCGCAAAGCCCACGCCCGGCAGCGGCGGCATCTCCGCGACCCTCTCGGCAAAATCCGAAAGCTCAACTTCGACCACGCGATGCTCTCGGATTTGCACAAGCCGCTGGTGACCATGTTTGTGATAGACTGTGCCGGGCACCCGGATCGGCTGATGTGCGGACCGGAAATGCGTATCTCCTCCGACCTTCACCGCGATTTCACCGCGCAGACGGCACAGGGTGACGAGATCCTCACCCTCCGCTGGTTCAGTCAGTTTCCACCAGACATGGAGCTTCGCCGCCCCCTCGGGCGTGCGGCCACCACTTTCGATGATCAGCGTTGGTGGGCCGAGGTGGTGGGTGATATGGTCAAGCTTGGCGGGGATGTCGCCGGCATCAAGATCAACGATGATGGCCTGCATTTGCAGCACATCGGCTGCGCGGGCTTGCCCCTGCTCGGTGACAGTGCCCGGGATGACATAGACGGCAGCGCCCTCGCGGTCGGCCCATGCGGCAAATGTTGCGAGTTTTTCGGGCGCAGTGCCGTCTGCAGGGATCCAGATATTGTGTGGCTTGCCATCCCGGCCTTGTCCCTTGTCGACAAAACCCCTGAGCGGGATCAACCCCTCACACCAGCTGAAGACGGTGTCGAGAAACACGCCAATCTGCCCAGGGTCTGGGTCACATCCAAACGGGTTCTCCGACGGCGGCCCGTCGTTAAAGTCCATCCATGGATTGAAGTGCAAAACACCGTCGTCAGTCATGTGGGCAGCCCCCAACACCGATCCGCCCAAGAGCAAAACCGGCATTCGAAGAAGTCGGCCGTGTTGGCGACGCGCGGCAGCAACTCGCCTGCGTCGGTCGCCTGCAAGATCCGCACGCCACGGTCTGACATGCGTTGCGCGAGATCGGTGTTGAACGGCACCAGCTCGTGGTAGAGTTCGGCCGTATCTTTGTTGATCGCGGTGAAGAGTGCCGGGTTCGCAGAAATGCCGGGCACCTGCGCGTCCATATAGGCCTGATAGACGGCGATCTGTGCAGCGTAGACAGGTTTCGATTTGGTAACGCCGTCCTTGACGCAGGCGCGCCAGTTCTTGGCATTCATCGTCTTGCATTCCCAGAGCGCGGGAACCGCCAGCCCAAAGCCCTCAGGCCCGGCGGCAAGGATGCCATCGACATGGCCCCGGATACGCCCAGAGGCCACTGCGAAGCCAAACTGGCCGCCGTCAGGCCGGTTGCCTTTGCGGGTATAAAGATCGAACCCCGCCTGACGGAGCCAGGCCACGGCGAGGTCCTCAAGCGCATGCCCGATGGCAAAGATGCGCAGCGACTGGCCGCTGAAGTCCTTGCCATTGTCTTTCGGCGTCGCCGTGAACTCGAACTGCAGCGCGCGTTCGCAGGCATGCCCAAGACGCGATCCGCCAAGGTAGTCGCGGGGCGTAGTTTTTGCCTGATCGGCGGTCAAGGCGTCGTCGATGGCTGTGTTTATCCAATCAGCACGACTTGGTTTATGGTTGAAGTCCAAGGTCAAAATGGCACCTCCGTCGGATTGGCCTTTGCAATGTCGGACATGGCTTCGCGGAAGCCCTCGACGGCTTCCTCGATCAAGGCGCGTACCTGCACCTCTGTCAGCGCCCCTAGCGAGGTGGCCCAGCCGATCTCGTCCATCAGCAGCGCCATGCGCTTCATGGTGACGGTAATCGCGGCGCTTTCTTCGTCGGTAAGGTCAACCACGGTGAAGCGCTCCCTGGCCAAACGCGTCCACAAGGACTGACATGGCATTGAGCAGAACCAGACTGATGCCCGAGGCCGTTTCGAACGCACTTGATCGAACCAGCCAAAGCCGCGGGTTGGTTGCCGGCAGACAGCACAGAGCTTCCCACGTGGATGCCAAAGCCTGCGCCGCTCTTCGGCACTGTTGGGTGTAGGGGGTGTCATGGGTCATGCCGCCCACCGATCTGGGCCCGCCGCGTCTTTGATCAGTTGGCCGATTCCGTGCTTGTTAAAGCCGAAGGTCATGAGGGCCGAGGCGTGATAGCGCGTGAGGCCGAAGTCATGGCGGTATTCGGGCGGCAGGTATTTCAGCTGCTTCTCGGTCGGCAGTTGGCTCAACCAACCCTTTGTCTTGAAGGCGGTCTGGTCTGTCTCGTGGGTGTTGAGCCAGTCATCGGCCTGAGCAAGGCAGACCGTGCGTTCACCGACACCGAGGAGATGCGGGCGCACACCCTTGGCTCCTCCGATGGCGTACCAGATACCATCTTTCCAGAAGATACCGCCCCAGCCGTTAAAGCCTGCAGCCATCAAGGCATCGTCTGTTCCAAAAAGGTCGACCCATGCAAAACTTGATCGCTGCAAGAGGTCGATTTCCGTCATCATGAAGCCCGAAAGAGGTGCCGCCGTGCCGCCTTCGCCGGAACCTTCGTCTTCACGCGGGAAAGCCTCGCCACAAAGCGGGCATTCGGTGGCGGCGAGCGGGATTTCCGCCCCGCAACCTGGGCAGGTCTTGGTTGGAGCTTCACCGGCTTGTGTGCTCCCATCAAGATCTACGTCCTGTTCCAGCGTGCCATGGATCAGGCTTGAGGTTCCGAAATCCAGAACGATGCAGTCGGTTTTGATCAGCCCGGGGTGTTCTTCGGGATCAATGGTACGCAGGCCGCGTCCAACCATCTGGATCATGGTAGATTTGTAGGAACTGGGGCGCAGTAGCACGACGCAGGAGGTCGGTGGGTGGTCCCAACCCTCGGTTAGCACCGCGACGTTGACGATCACGCGTGTATTGCCTGCAGCATAGTCGGCCAGAATGGCCTTACGGGTCTCAGACGCGAGTTCGCCGTGGATCAGTGCGGCGCAAACACCTGTGGCCTTGAACGCCTCGGTCACATTTCGGGCATGATCGACGGTGGAGCAGAAAACCACGGTCTGGCGGTCGCCTGCCTTTTCCTTCCAGTGGCGGATCACCTCACCGGTCACAGGAGCGCGGTCCATGATGTCCGCAACCTCCGCCATGTCAAAATCCGACATGGTCTTGCGGACCGAACGCAGTTCATCCTGCACACCCACGTCGATGACGAAGGTGCGTGGTGGCACGAGATGACCAGAGGCGATCAATTCCCCCAGCCGCACTTGATCGGCAACATTGTCAAAGACCTCACGCAGGCCCTTTCTGTCGCCCCGGCTTGGCGTGGCCGTGACCCCGAAAATGCGCGCGTCAGGATTGGCACTACGCACACGGTCGATGATGCGGCGGTAGCTTTCGGCGACGGCATGGTGCGCCTCGTCGATGACCAAGAGGTCTAAACGGGGCATCTCGGCGAGGTTGGAAGCTCGCGCCAGCGTCGGCACCATCGCAAAGGCAACCTGACCGCCCCAGGACTTCTCCATGGCGTCAATCACCGAGGTGGACGCCCCAGGCACGACCCGTTCAAATTTGGCCCTGTTCTGTGCTGTCAGTTCGTCACGATGGGCAAGCACGCAGGCCCGTGCCCCGTTGGCAATCATCTCGCCGGTAACCGCCGAGAGCATGATCGTCTTGCCGGCACCCGTAGGTGCCACTCCCAGCGTGTTGCCGCGGGACGCAAGCGCAGCAACGCTGCGCTCGACAAATGTTTTCTGGCGGGGACGCAAACGCATGGCCTGTCCCCTCTTACTGAGCCCAGCTCGGCCGACCGGCATTACCGGGTGCAGAAGCGGGCTGATTGGTCTGCGGTGCGACAACAGGCTGTGCCGGCGCATAGCTGTGAGATGGGGCGGCACCGACCTGCGGCGTGATTTTACCCATCAAGGCGGCATATTCGCGGTGATCGGGCGTGACTGCGGCGCGAATCTCGTTCTTGTCTTCACCGTTTGTGTCTTGGCCGATGTCGATGCGGGCAACGAACTCCATCCCATCAAGATCGCCCAAGCCGTTGATGCGACGGCGCAACTGGGCCTCGGCGGTGCCGTCCTTATCCGAAACCCCACGCGCAGAGTTCAGGATGCCGCGGACCATGCCGCGTCCCATATTGCCCCAGTCAGGGCCCTTCGGGCTGTAGAGGCCGATCAAAGACCAGATCTTGCGACGGGCGAAGGGGCCTTCGAGTACGGTGTATTCCGCGTCGAGATAGACAGCGCCGCTGGTCGCGCGGCGGGCCCAGCCGCCCGTCCAGCCCTGAGAGGCGTCATCGAAGCCGCCCGGACGAAGGGTCAGGCGAACCTTGGCGAGCGTGCCCTTCGGGATGACGTTGGTGTTGGATTGGGCGGAGTTGAAGTCGTTCCAGGGTCCGGACATTGAGCGGTTCCTTTTTCTGATTGCGGATGTGACGCTCGGCGGCGTCGAAAGGGAAAAGCCAACCCGATGCCCTGATCGGGACACCGGGGTTGGCGAGACGTGATCAGGGATGACTGGGCTCATGCGCGGGCGCTGGATCGGCCGGGTTCACAGGTGGCCAAGACAGGCGCGCAGAAGCGGCCATTGCCGGGCGCTGGATTTTCTCCATCAAGCGTCCAAGATGCGGCGGCTCCACCATGTCGAGACGACCTGAGCGGTCCTTGGCGGGAAAGCCCCAAGAGTTCAGCGTCTGGCAAACAAACGCCCGTTGGGGCTTGCCATCTGCGTCCGGAATATCGGCCATGGTGACGACCTGATCGACGATCCCTGGCAATTCGAGCCCGGTCTTCGCGCCATCAATCTGCGGCTGGAAAACCTTGCGATTGAAGTCATCAAGCTTCTCGTCGAGAATTCCGACGAACCAGACATGTTTGCCGCGCGTGTGCTGCAAATGGGTCAACCAGGCGATCATTTCGCGACCGTGCAGACCATACGCACCGCGGATGTCAGGTTTGCCGGTCTTTTCAGAGAAGGCTTCGGGTTGCCCGCGGCACCATTGAAAGCAAAGCCGACCGGCCACGGTGATAGAGTCGATGAACACCGACTGATACTTTTCAATCACCTTCGGATCGCCGTGACGGCCACACACTTCTGCGAAATGCGCTTCGCTGTAGGGCTGATCGTCGCGCAGCGCCGGGTTTGGCCCGCCAATGAACACCGCGAAGTCGCGGCACTCCTTCCACGTGCGAGGCCGAAGCGTGTCAATCTCAAGACCTTCAACGGCGAGATCGCCTGCCTCCAGGTCCAGAAAAAGCGTTGTCGGGGCATCCAGCGTCCACAAAAGGGACGTTTTTCCGATGCCTGATCTGCCAAAGATGACGCCCTTGATGCCCTTGCGCTGTGCAAGCCGCTGGTCGGCAGTGATGATGGGAAGGGCCATCACTGGCCCTCCTTCTTCATCACTGCCGCCGCAGCACGATCACCACCGATGCACCCAGCCTCACGGGCAAACTTGTAGAGACGCTTGAGTGCGTCGGCGCGACGGTAGGCCGCTGAGCTGTCCCGCTCCGCCTCCACAATCGCGAAGGCGATTTCGTCGACGGTGGCTTCGACAACCCGAAGCGGTTCGCGCGGCTCGTTACCGAGGCGCTGCGGGAAGGTAATGGTTTGGGGGAGATCTTCGAGACCGTAGCTGGCCTTGCGAAGAAGTGTGATTTCGTCCGGTTGCTCCGGCATGGGTGTTCTCCTTGGAATGATTTGATCGAGGAGGCGCATCACGCGGCCTCGTGGACATCGGGCGCGGGCTGGGCGACGTAGATCGCCAGAAGCGGCGTCCCGTCGGCATGGGTACCGGCGTCTTCGATCTGGTAATTGCGGTTGGGCTCGCAGACCTCGGTCAGCTCCCAGCGGCGATAGAGCCCTGGAAGCCGGTGATAGTTTTCGAGCGAGATATCAGCAGTGCTGTTCATGCATGTCGGCCTTCGGTTGGAGGGAAGGCGCTCTTGGCGCTCAATGGGAAAAAGCCACCGGCGGAACCGGATCAGGACATTGGCTCAGGGGAGTTCCACGAGGGCGTCGCGCAACTTGCGCAGGGCGCGCTGGTAGCGCTTGCGGGCGGCCGCCTCGGTCAGGCCAAGTTCAGCGCCAGCTTCGATTTGTGAGTAGCCCTCAATGGCAACGCGGATTACCAAAAGCGCATCCGCGCCGAGCAACTTCTGCAGATTCCTCGGAAGGGCAGCGTCTTCGGGCTGAGATTGCAGCCCCATCTGATCCGCTGACACCTCGTCGGGTTCGATACCGCTGGAGAGGCTTTCCCGCTCTGCTTGGCGTTTGCGCGCCCGGACCATATCGCGTTCAACATTGCGCAACACTGTGGCTGCAATCCAGTTTACCTGCCCAAGGTCGACCCCGCGCACGGCTTCGATGGTTCGCGCCAACACATCAGACGTCACCTCGTCTTGCGTGCCGAGCCTTCGCCAGATCGACCGGTGCCGGATAGCATCCAGGCCGGGCCAGAGTGCCAATAGCAACAGCGTCAGCGCGCAGTCTGACGCGTTCCCTGTGCCCTGCGCCGCGCTGATAAGCGCGATGAGGATCAGGTTCTTTTTCCCCGGATCGCCGCCCGAGCGATGCAATGCATCAAGCATCGCTGCCGGATCGCTGAAGGGTTTCAGCGGGGCCTGCGCGCGCCGGATGGCATCAAAGCCACGCTGAAAGCTGAAAGTAGAAGATGCAGCCGTGAGATGATCACGGAACTCGTGCCATGAGAGACACATTTGACGCCTGCCTTACGGCCAGGCGTCAGGCGCCTTCTTGTGGCCGGGTCAGGACATCATGCGTCTCTAGGTTTTGAGGGAAATTTCAGAGTAGCTAAGCGCGCGTCGCTTGGCGCTTAGCCCCTTTCCTTGGTGTTCAGCCGTCCGCAACCGGGGCATTTGGCAGTCACAGGAAAGCTGGCAAAGAATTCGATCGGCTTGCGGAGAATATGGATTTGCGCGCCTTTCTCTTTGCCCAGCAGCTTGCCGCAGTTGTCGCAGCGCCAATCCCGGTCGCTGGCAACGGCTGCGGGGGGATGAAGGTGGCTTTGGCCACAGCCGTAGCCTTTACCGATTTTGTTGTTGAACGTCATTTTACGCGCTCCTTTTGGCGTCTTTGGGCATGAGAGGATGGTTCGGAGCAGCGCTGTTCGCGGCTCCGTCATGGTATTCTCCAGTGGCACAAGGCCTCTGATGATTAGGGGGTAGTTTCAGCTTTCACGCGGGGCGTCCGGCGCTTGCCGCCACCCGGCATAGAGGCAGCCTTGCGCTTACTCTTGCGCTCCTCGCGTTCGGCGATGAAGTCTGGAGCGATTTCAGCAAGGCGGTTCACCAGACCGGAGAGATCGTAGCGATTGTTCTCGCGCCCCCCACTGTCACCAAAGTGGGCAACGCGGGTAAGAAGGCCGCCTTGTTCCATCTCACTGATGTATCTCTGGATCTGCCTCACGCCGATCCCAAGGCGGTCCGAGAGCTCGGCTTTGCTCGGATAAGGCGCACGGCTCGCATCCCACCAGTGTTCTACGATCTGCAGAAGGACCGCGAGCTGTGAGGGGTTCAGTCCCAACCGCCGCTGCGCGCGCAACAAGAGCGAAGGGACCGGACAATAGCCAATCTTGATGACATTCTGTCCCCAACGGGCCGAGATAGATTTACCCCCCTTTTCTGGTTCGGCGTTAGGGCCGCCGTTACTATTTTCTTGATTCTGCTCAGCCATGTGTGATCTCCTTTCGAAAGAAGATGATGCCGCAGGGGCTTATTTGCAAGAGGCCTCCTATGGTCATACATGACGCTAGGGTTATGTCACAAATGACCATAGGGACCAGTCACTGATGCCTCGTGAAGTAGCATGAACCTAGTTACATGAACCGTAAGTGACATAAACAGTAGAACTGGCTCTGGTCGGATTCGACTAGTGGTCTTTAGCCTTAGAATTGCTTTTTTTGACTCGGGCCACTGGAACCTTGCGTCTTATCGGTTCAGCTACCTGTGATTGATGTCCCATTCAGCAAGCATACTTGGCTTTATCCCTTCGAACGCTGCTCGCTTCGAGCCGCTGGGAGGCACAAACCAGAATGCTTAGACCCAATCCCCTGTACCCCGACCGCATGACGGCGCACGAACGCCGCACGGAGCTTTATGGCCTGCTTGCCACTGCCGTGGTGCGCCTCATAGATCGCGACCGTGACCATCTTTCCCAGAAAACTGGAGACAGTTCGCTACACTTCCCCCCCGAACAGAGCGGTACTGCAGGTCCAACTCGCAGGAGATCCACATGACGACCCACGAACCCATTCTGGCGCGACTGGCTGCCCTAAAGACCATGTCCGTCAATGAGCTGAAGGCGGAATGGCAGATCCTTTTTGATGCGCCCGCGCCAAACAACAGCCGTAACTTTCTGGAAAGCAGGCTGTCCTACCGCATTCAGGAGCTGACCTTTGGTGGCCCCGATAAGCAGACACGCCGCCTGCTGGATCTGTTGGCTGATGAGGTGAACGGCACGCTGGCGCGCAAGGCCCAGATTGCCGATCCCCGCAACCCGGTTGTTGGCACAAAGCTGATCCGCGAATGGGAGGGCATCCCCCACACGGTGACGGTTTTGAAGGAAGGATTTGAATGGGGCGGCAAGCGATACAAGTCGCTCTCGTCCGTCGCCCGCACCATCACCGGCACCCAATGGAATGGGTATCGCTTCTTTGGCCTGCGTGAACGCAAGCGGGGTGAGGCATGAAGGATCTTACCGTCAAACCCGCCCGCCGGTTGCGCTGTGCTGTTTATACGCGCAAATCCAGCGAGGAAGGCCTCGAGCAGGAGTTCAACAGCCTGCACGCCCAAAGGGAGGCCTGCGAAGCCTATATCGCCAGCCAGAAGTCGGAAGGCTGGGCGCTGGTGCGTGACCGATATGACGATGGCGGCATCTCTGGCGGTACGTTGGAGCGCCCGGGGCTAAAGCAACTGCTGGCCGACATCGAAGACGGACTGGTGGATGTGGTGGTGGTCTACAAGATCGACCGCTTGTCGCGCTCGCTGATGGATTTTTCCAAGCTGGTGGAGGTCTTCGACCGCAACGGCGTCACCTTCGTCTCGGTGACCCAGTCCTTCAATACGACCACCTCGATGGGGCGGCTCACGCTGAACATCCTGCTGTCCTTTGCCCAGTTCGAACGTGAGGTGACCGCCGAGCGCATCCGCGACAAAGTGAAAGCGTCGCGCATGAAGGGCATGTGGATGGGGGGCTATGTGCCCCTTGGCTATGATGTGCGAGACCGCAAGCTGGTGGTAAATGAACAGGATGCCGCCAAAGTGCGCAGGGTGTTCGAGCGCTTTGTTGAGGTCGGGTCCGCCACGGTTTTGGCGCGGGAGCTTCGCCGCGACGGCATGCGCACCAAACAGGGCGCACCCGCAGATAAAGGCTATCTCTATCGGCTCTTGAACAATCGGGTCTACCGCGGGGAGGCCGTGCACAAAGGCGAGGCCTATGCTGGTGAGCACGAGGCCATCATCGATGTGCGGCTTTGGGATCAAGTGCATGACATCTTGGGCGAAAGCCCACGCAAGCGCGCGAATAACAGCCGCACGCAAACGCCCGCGCTCTTGAAGGGCCTGCTGTTCACCGCAACGGGTGCAGCCATGACGCCGTCCAGCACCAAGAAGGGCAGCCGCAGATATCGGTACTATGTGTCGATGGATCTTCTTAAGAACCGCGAAACGCCTGAGGACGGCATTCCTCGCCGCCTCCCTGCAGATACTGCCGAAGCGGCGGTGGTTGCCGAAATCCGCAGGGTGCTGCGCACGCCGGAAACCGCCGCTCAGGTTATCTCGGCGCTAGGTCGGGATGTCATTTCTCAGGCGGAAGCACTTGCCGCCCTGCAGCGGTTCCCGCAGCTTTGGGAACAGCTCTTTCCAGCAGAGCAGGCACGCATCATTCAGCTCCTCGTCCGGCGCGTTACGGTTATGGCTGATGGGCTCGTCATCGACCTGCGCACCGATGGCATCGCCGGTGTCATGCGGGACCTTATGACGCCACGCCAGCTTGAGGCTGCGGAATAATGGGGTCGAGCGATACCATTCAGGTTTTTGTGCCGCTGAAGCTGCGCAAAAAGAACGGGCGGCCCAAAATCATGCCGCCCGCAGATTACTTGCCGAGCGAGGATCAGACACAAGACCCGCATATCCTGCGCGCTATAGGTCGCGCATGGGCTTGGCGGCGGCGCATGGAAGCTGGCGAATTCGGCACGGTGCGTGATCTCGCTTCAGCCGTGAACTTGGCCGAACGCTATGTGAGCCGGCAGCTGCGACTGGCTTACCTCTCCCCCGAGGTGTTTAAACGTCTGGTCTTCAAACGCGAGATTCCTGCTGCGACCATGCTACAGCTCTGTGAATGCGCGGCCTTGCCGTGGTCGGAGCAGGAGGGAGTGGTTTTTGGCGAGGCAAATTAACGCAAACGGCCCTTAGCTGCCCTTCGCACAGGTTGTGCCATGCTCAGATCGGACCATCACTAAGCGGCACTGTTCCTGTGGTTCGCAAACTCTGATGACTTCTTGGCTTCAGTTAATTGGCTCAAGCCCCAACTGCTTCGCATGACCCTGCGCTGCGATGACGAATTCGCGCAAGAACACCTGTGTCACGGGGCTTGGCACCTTGCCTATGCGCCAGTGAAGGCTGACCGTGCGCATGCAGGCAGGGTCTTTGAGGGGCCGCGCGGTGAGGGCGGCGGGCAGATTTACCGTGGCAAGCGAAGGTAGAAGTGTCACGCCCATGCCTGCTTGCACCATCGCCACCAGAGAAGCAACGTTGCGAACCGAGAAGCGCGCTTGAAGCGCAAGGCGCTGGAAGGCGGGGGAGGGCAGGTTGCGTGCCGCTTCATTCACGATCAGTGTCGGACCGTCGAGGTCGGACCAGTCAAGATCGCCTTCCTGTGTGGCAAGCTCGCTGTCGCTGCGGCAGACGAGCTTGAACGGGTCGCGGAAGATCGGCTCGCTGGCGAGGCCCGGCAGGTCGGGCGGCAGGCCTGCGATGCCGAAATCGACCTGACCGGTTTCGACCAGATGGCGCACGTCAGTGCTGTCTGTGTCGACGAGGTCGATATCGAGGTCGGGGCGGCTCGCCATGAATTCTTGCAGGAAGCGGGGCAACAGCGTCGTCGCGACCGACGGGACCGAGGCGATGCGGAGGCGGCCGCTGCGGGCTCTTGACTGCGCCTCTATCCGCTCCATCGCCCGGTCGTAATCGCGCAAGAGCACCACGGATTGGTCGTAGAGGAAGCGGCCCATCTCGGTCAGGGTGGATTTGCGGTCGGTCTCGAACAGCGGGCAGCTGATGCGGTCTTCGATCTGCTTAAGCGTCATCGAAAGCGCCGAGGGGGTCCGGTAGAGCCGTTCGGAGGCGTCCTTTATATTGCCGTGTTCGGCCACTTCGACAAAGGCGCGCAGGGCTTCGAGGCGGAGCATGTTTCAATCCTGTTGAACTCCGCGCAAAAACTACTGTGTTGAACTGAAGTTGGCAATCGCCAACCTGCAATTGGAAGTGCAGGAGGATGCGATGGCGCACCGGATGAGTCTTGACGATGTGGAAGCCTTGGCGTTGCGCGAGTTGCGGGCGGCCGGGGCGTCGGACGCGCAGGCGGGGCCGGTGGCGCGGTCGATCCGGCTGGCCGAGCGGGACGGGGTACGCTCGCACGGGTTGATGTATCTGCCAGTCTATGCCGAGCATCTGGCTTGCGGCAAGGTCAATGGCCGGGCCGTGTCCGAGGTATCGCGGCCGCGCGCCGGGGCGGTTCTGGTCGATGCGGGGCATGGCTTTGCCCATCCGGCCATCGATGCCGGTCTACCGTTGCTGGTCGAAGCCGCGCGCAGTTTCGGGATAGCGGCGATGACGCTGCGGAGGTCCTACAACTGCGGGGTGCTGGGGCACCATGCCGAGCGGATTGCCCAGGCGGGGCTGATCGGATTGTGTTTTACCCATGCGCCTGCCTCGGTTGCGCCGGTGGGTGGACGCGTCCCGGTGATCGGGACGAACCCCGTGGCGCTGGGGGTGCCAGACGGGCGGGGCGGGGCGAGGTTCGTGCTGGACCAGTCGGCCAGTGCGGTTGCCAAATCCGAGGTCATCTTGCGGTCGAAGAATAGCGAGGCCATTCCTGAGGGATGGGCGCTGGATGCCGAGGGGCGGCCCACCACGGATGCTGCCGCCGCGCTGAAGGGGTCGATGCTGCCGGCGGGCGGGTCGAAGGGGTTCGGGATGGGGCTGATCGTCGAGGTGCTTGCCTCGGTCCTTGCGGGTGCAGTGGCGAGCCGCGACGCCAGCCCGTTTTCCGGGCCTGTGGGCGGCCCGCCCGCGACGGGGCAGTGCTTTCTGGCCATCGACCCCGAAGCTTTTGCGTCAGGCTTCGGTGACCGCATCGCAGCCTTGGCCGAGGCTATCGAGGCGCAAGAGGGGGCAAGATTGCCCGGCGCGCGGCGAAGGGCGGCGCGCAAGCGGACGGAAACTCAAGGGATTGAGGTTGACGAGGCGCTGGCCTTGCGGCTGGGACTTAAGGCAAACTGAATTACGCCTAATTCGTTATCGTTTGATTGAAGTGGTCTGCAGGCTGAAACTGGTTGTCACAACGGTAGGGGGATGACCCCCCACCGCCCCATCAGGAGAGGTTCGCGATGACAAAGAAGACATGCTTCACGGTGCTTGCCGCCCTCGCCCTTGCCGGCATGACGCAGGCCCAGCCCGCCGCTGCGCAGGATTGCGGCACGGCTGGAACGATCACGGTGGCCGAGATGACTTGGCTTTCGGCGGCGACGCTGGCCCATGTGGCACAGAAGATTATGGCAGCCGGCTATGGCTGCGATGCGCAACTGGTGCCTGGTGATACGGTGCCTACGGCGACATCGATGCTGACGCGATCGGAGCCGACGGTCGCGCCCGAATTGTGGGTTTCGACCGTTCAGGCGCAGTGGGACCAGATGCAGGAAAAGGGCAACATTTACAAAGCCTCGGACATCTTTTCGGGCGGCGGACAGGACGGTCTTTGGGTCCCTGATTACGTTCTGACAGAGCATCCTGAGATCAAGACCATCGAAGATCTCGCCGCCAACTGGCAGGTGTTCGAAGACAACCAGAACCCCGGTAAGGGGCGGCTTTACAACGGTCCGCCCGGCTGGGCGAGCGAGGTGATCATCGGCAATTACTACAAGGCGCTCGCGCTTAGTGACACCTATGAGTTGTTCTCGCCGGGATCAGGCGAAAACCTGAAAGCCTCGATCGCGCGTGCCGTGGCTCAGAAAAAGCCGTGGGTCGGCTATTACTGGGGGCCCTCGGATGTGGTGGGCAAGTTCAAGCTGGTCCGTCTGGGCATGCCGGAAAGCGACAAGGCCAAGTTCACCTGTATGACGGATGCAAATTGCGCAGATCCGCAAGTGACGGGCTGGGCTGCGGGCGAGGTGGCCGTGGCGGTGGTATCTGACCTGAAATCCCAAGCGCCAGACGTGGCCGAGTTCCTGTCGAAGATGCAGGTGCCCAACGACGGGATCAGTGCGGTGCTGGCTTGGGGAGACGACAACAGCGCAACGCCGGAAGAGGTCGCCGTGCATTTCCTGAAAGAGAACGAGTCGATCTGGACAGCTTGGGTTCCGGCTGAAGTGGCGGCCAAGGTCAAAGCCAGCCTCTAACGTTTCGCCGCTTGCAAAACTGACCCGTGCCGCCCCCGCACCTCGGGGCGGCGCGGCAAGGAAAGGACTAGCCAATGACCTCCGGCTTTCCGGAAATCTGGGATACGCGGGCCTTTGGCCGTGCCCTCGATGCCGCTTTCAACACCATCGTAGCCAATTGGGGCGAAACGCTGGAAACCGTGTTCATGCCTGTGCTCCGCTTTATCCAAGGGCTTGAGAAAGGGTTGCAGGTTCTGCCGTGGTGGGTGGTGGTCGCGCTGTTTTGCTTTGTCACATGGGGGGCGGGGCGGCGGATGGTTCCGGTGGCGGTGGTGGCGGTGTTGCTAATGTTGCTGGGTCTGCTCGGCGTCTGGAACGAGGCGATGGCAACAGTGGCGCTGATGCTGGCAGCAACCATCCTGTCGGTGGTGATCGGTCTGCCCATCGGTATTGGCATGTCGCGGTCTGACAGGATGCGGCGCGGGATGTTGCCGGTTCTGGATATCATGCAGACCATGCCGATTTTCGTCTATCTCATCCCGTTCGTCATGCTGTTCGGACCGGGCAAGATACCCGCGCTGCTGGCAACCATCGTGTTCGCCATCCCGCCGGTGATCCGGCTGACCGATCTGGGCATCAGGCAAGTGGACCTTGAGATCGTCGAAGCTTCGCGCGCCTTTGGCGCTTCGCCGCGACAGCAGTTGTGGACGGTGCAGGTGCCGCTTGCGATGCCAACAATCATGGCGGGAATCAACCAGACGACGATGATGGCGCTGTCGATGGTGGTGATTGCCTCGATGATCGGGGCGGGGGGGTTGGGCTACCAAGTGCTGCAGGGCATCCAGCGGCTTGAGGTCAGCAAGGGGCTGATCGCCGGACTGGGGATTGTGCTGCTCGCGATCATCTTCGACCGCATCGCGCAAAGCTACGGCCGCCGCGTGCAGGCGAACCTTCATCGAGAGGGGAAGTGATGGGACTGGTGAAGATACGGGTCGAGGGGGTGTCCAAGGTCTTCGGCCGCGATCCTGCCGGGGCGCTGGCAAAGGTGCGGTCTGGAATGGACAAGACGCGGCTCAAGGACGAGACCGATCATGTTCTCGGGCTGCATGATATCGACCTTTCCATCCGCACGGGCGAGATCTTCGTGATCATGGGCCTGTCGGGGTCGGGGAAAAGCACCTTGATCCGGCATTTCAACCGGCTGATCGAGCCGACCGGCGGGCGTATCCTGTTCGATGGCGACGACATTCTGGCTTATGACGCAGCCCGCTTGCAGACGTTCCGGCGGCGCAAGGTTGCAATGGTGTTCCAGCGTTTCGCGCTCTTGCCGCACAAAACAGTGATCGAGAATGTGGCCTACGGGCTGACCCTGGACGGGGTAGCAAAGCCTGAGGCGTTCCGCCGTGCGGGCGAGCAAATTGCTTTGGTGGGGCTGACTGGGTTCGAGACGAGCTATCCGGCGCAACTTTCGGGGGGAATGCAACAGCGCGTGGGGCTGGCGCGGGCTTTGGCGACCGATGCCGAGGTCTTGCTGATGGATGAGGCCTTCTCGGCGCTCGATCCGTTGATCCGGCATGACATGCAGATGCAGCTCAAGGAATTGCAGGGGCGGCTTGGTAAGACCATCGTATTCATTACCCATGACCTCGACGAGGCTTTACTTCTGGGCGACCACATTGCCATTCTGAAGGATGGCACTCTGCGTCAAGTGGGGACGGGTAGCGAGATTCTGGCAGCACCGGCAGATGATTATGTGGCGCGCTTCGTGCGCGATGTGAACCGCGGGCGCATCCTTTTATGCGGGGCCTTTGCCGACGCCGGCTTGATCGCGGCGGCGGATGCGCCGGTGATCGCGGCGGACGCGACGCTGGAATCCACTTTTGCAGCCTTTGCGGGCGGGGCTGCGGCGCTGGCAGTGCGAGATTGGGATGGGCGGATCGCGGGTGCACTTACACCCCGCCGCGTGATGGAAGCGCTGGCGCGTATATGAGGACGGATATGGATATGGAAACTCGCAACTTCATTGCGGGCACATGGTGCGATGGGGAGTCAACGCTCGCCAACGTGAACCCATCGGACCTGTCGGATGTGATTGGCCATTATGCGCAGGCCGATGCGGCGGATGTCGACCGCGCGGTCGCTGCGGCGCGTGAGGCGCAACCGAAATGGGCAGTGGCGGGCATCCAGCGGCGGCATGACGCGCTGATGCAAATCGGAACCGAACTGATGGCGCGGTCGGCCGAGATCGGGGCGCTGCTGGCGCGCGAGGAGGGCAAGCCTCTCGCCGAAGGAAAGGGCGAGGTCTATCGTGCGGGGCAGTTTTTCACATGGTTCGCGGCCGAGGCGCTGCGGTGTCAGGGCGATCAGACGGAAAGCGTGCGGCCGGGCGTCGAGATCGAGGTGCGGCGCGAACCCGTGGGGGTGGTCGCCATCGTAACGCCCTGGAATTTTCCGGTAGCGACGCCCGCTTGGAAGATCGCGCCAGCGCTTGCCTATGGCAATTCGGTGGTGTGGAAGCCTGCCAATCTGACGCCGGCCTCGGCGGTGGCGCTGGCGCAGGTGATCGCGCGGGCGGATTTGCCTGCTGGCACCTTCAACATGGTGATGGGTGCGGGGCGTGCCGTGGGCGACCGGCTGGTGGGGCACGGCGATGTGGCGGCGATCAGTTTCACCGGATCTGTCGAGGTGGGGCAGAGGATTGCATCACGTGTGCTGGCGAACCGTGCCAAGCTGCAGATGGAGATGGGGTCGAAGAACCCGATGCTCGTCATGGACGATTGCGACATGGACATTGCCGTGACCCATGCCTGCAACGCGGCCTTTGGCGGAACGGGGCAGAAATGCACCGCCGCCTCGCGCCTGATCGTGCATCGTGCGGTGCTGGAGGAGTTCACCGAACGGCTGGTTAAGGCGGCCAAGGCGCTACGGGTGGGCCATGCGCTTGCCGAGGGCACCCAGATCGGGCCGGTGATCAGCGAGGGGCAGTTGGCGGAAAACCTGGCTTGGGTCGAGCGCGGGCGGGCTGGCGGTGCCGAATTGCTGACGGGTGGGCAGCGGCTTGAACGACCGACCGAAGGGTATTTCATGGCTCCCGCAGTATTCGCCAGAACGCGCAACGATATGGCGATGAACCGCGAGGAGATGTTTGCGCCCGTCACCTGCATCATCCCCGCCGACAGCTACGGCGAGGCGCTGGCGATCGCCAATGACACGCCCTTTGGCCTGACCGCAGGGATTATGACCCGCAGCCTTGCCCGGGCCGCGCACTTTCGCGCTAACATGCGGGCGGGCTGTGTGATGATCAATCTTCCCACGGCGGGGACAGATTACCACGTGCCCTTCGGCGGGCGCGGGTTGTCGTCATTCGGTCCGCGCGAACAGGGACGCTATGCCGCCGAGTTCTTTACCACGGTCAAGACTGCCTACATGGCGGCTGGGGTGCCTGAATGAGTTTCCTGATCGACGGGCTGCAATATTCCAACTGGTCGGAAGAGATCTTCCGGCAGATCCGCGCAGGCGGGGTGGATGCGGTCCATGTGACCTTGGTCTATCATGAGAACTTCCGCGAAACTGTCGCAAATATCGAACGCTGGAACCGCTGGTTCGAGCGCTGGCCCGAGCTGATCTTTCAGGGATTTACCGCTGAAGACATCGCCCTTGCCCGGGTCACTGGGCGCACGGCGATCTTCTTCGGCTCGCAAAATCCAAGTTGTATTGAGGATGATATTGGGCTGGTCGAGGTGCTGCACCGGCTTGGCCTGCGCTTCATGCAGTTGACCTACAACAACCAGTCGTTGCTGGCGACCGGCTGCTACGAGGCCGAGGACGCCGGCCTGACCCGTATGGGCCGCGAGGTGGTGGCCGAGATGAATCGCGTGGGGATGGTTGTCGACATGAGCCACTCGGGCGAGCGCTCGACCCTTGCTGCGGTAGAGCACTCGACCCGCCCCATTGCTGTGACCCATGCCAACCCTTTCGTCTGGCACCCGGCGCGGCGCAACAAATCCGATGCGGTGATCGGGGCGCTGGCCCAGACCGGGGGGATACTGGGCTTTTCGCTTTATCCGCATCACTTGCGGGATGGCAGCAGCTGCGATTTGGATGGTTTTTGCACCATGATCGCCCGGACAGCAGAACGGTTCGGCTCGCATTTTCTGGGGATCGGCACCGATCTTTGCCAAGACCAGCCCGACAGCGTGGTCGAATGGATGCGGTCAGGGCGCTGGACCAAGATGGTTGACTATGGCGAAGGCAGCAAGGAGGCACCCGGCTTTCCGCCGATGCCCGGATGGTTCCGTGACAATCGCGATTTCGGGAATATCTCAAAGGGTTTGAGGGCGGCGGGCTTTGCGCCTGACGAGGTGGCCGCGATCATGGGTGGCAACTGGGCGCGGTTCTTTGCCGCCTCGTTTGGGGCCGCGCAAATGGCAAGCGAAGGTAAGAGGGCAGCAGAATGACAATCGCGGAACGCACGACTTTGCAGAACGAGATCGACTTGCGTGACCCTGATACGGTCATGCGCCTGTCAAGAATGGGGTCGGCCCATCCGATGCGACTGTCGTTCTTGCGTGTGCTTCTGCGCCGCCTAAAGGTCGAAGGCTGGCGCTTCGACCGCCCGCTTTGGGAGATCGACGCGAAGGGGGAGGGCCGTGCCGTCTATCGCGCTCAGGGGCCAGACCGCTGCTATTCGCTGGTGGCCTTTGCCCATGATCTGCCCGACGAGATGCGGTCGGACCGTGTGATTGCAACTGCATGGGACGCGACCTTCGCGCTGGTCGATGGCGAGCCCACGGCTGATGACCTTGACCGGCTTGCCGCCAATGTGCCGCGACAAGAGGCGGGGCGTATCTCGGCCAAGGAACTATGCCTGAGCCGCGCCAACCGTTCGGTCAGGCTTTTCTCGCATCTGGTCGAACGTCTGGCCGAAGGGCGCCAGCCTGATATGGCCGAGATCGACGCGGTGGGATACCTGATGCGGACCACGGCAGTTTACGGGTCGGGCAAATTCGGTGCGGCAGATCGCGAGGAAATTTCCGGCCGCCCCGAATTGAAAGCGCCATTTCAGGCCGAGATGCTGTCAGTCTGGCTGACACGCGCGTTTACGGTCGACATTGCCGAACACATGGCCCGCGTAAAGGGCGGCGCGCAGGCGGTGCCGCTTGACCGTGGTTTGCGCCGCAGACTGGGTGTCGGAAATTCGACCGGCCTTGGCATGGCACCGTTTCTGGTGCGCCACCCGAAATTGCTAAATAATTGGATTAAGGTTCGCGAAACCGCTTTGACGCGGGTGCGGGCCTTGCCTGCGGCGAACAAAGACGAGATCGCAGGCTTCTTGCGCGCCCTGACCGATGCAGTTGAGAACGCGTGGCTTTGGCATAGCGACCACGCCATTCAGAAGGCCAAGCTTGGCGCGTTGCGCGGCGATCTTGGGTCACTGCTTGGCCATGTTCAGCAGGGCTGGGACCCTGAATCCGTTTGCCCCTGGGACGCGCTTTGGCGTTGGGGCGAGGCGCATCTCTCGGACGAGGGGCAGGAATGCCTTTTGTCACTGCTACTGGAACCGCATGGCGCGGTGGTGGACGATCTGGCAGACGGACTGGATGCGGATGAGATTGAAGGTTTCACCATCAACGCCAGCCTAACGGTCGAGGCGCTGCGCGCACTGATCGGGCGCGACTATACTTGGGTTCGGCGGTTCGATTTCGACGATCCGGTCCAGACTGCGCGATTCTGGTATGTGTCGGAAGAGAAGCTGGAACCGCGTCTCGGCAGCAGGCATGACGAGGCTGGGCAAGAGCGCGAGCAACCCTTGGGCATCGCGCGTGCAGTTTCCGATCTGATGGCTGCGCTTGATCAATGGACCGAGGGCGGGGCAATTGCGGCCTTCCTGAGAAGGCACCCCGAACACCGCCATACCGTCCGCCGTGTGTTTATGCTGCGTGGTCTGCCCTATGGCGAGATCCGAGACAACGTGCTCGACGCCGCAATGCTGCCCATCGATATCCTGCGCTGCAAGCTAGCCTTTTTTGGTGCGACGCGCTTTGACCCGCGCTCGGATCGCTGGGTCAGAGTCAGCCTTTTTCAGGGTCAGCCCTATCCGGACGAGCTGGCCGAATGATGCCCGAGACCGTCGACATGGCGCACTCTGAAGTGCGAAGCCTTGTCACCAAGGCGGCGCGCGGCGCGGGGATGAACTGGGGCATTGCAGAAGAAGCTGGCTGGGCTGCGGATTGGCTGGCCCGCAGGTCGATGCCGGCTGCAGAATGGGCGACGCTTTGGCTAGGAAAGGTTCTAGAAGGCCGCCCGGACGCGGTCGCGGTCGGTGTCGGGTTGCAAGACCGGATGGCATCTGAAGGCGTAAATTTTGCTGCTGTCTCGTTGCCGGATGATCTTTTTGCCCCAGGCTATGTCCTGCCTTTCGTTCATCTGGTCGCGGCCCGATACGGGACGCTGGAAATCGTCTGCACGGCTGGTCAAGCGGCTATGGTTTGTCCCGACGGTGAAGTCACGTTCGGACCCGCTTGGTCAAACTGCGCCTCCGGTTGGTCGGTAGGCTTGGCGAGGGATGCGCACCCGAAGCGGTTGTCCGTTCCAGCCGCGGTTGTCGACTGCCTTGAGGGGCTCGCCTTGCATACAACCGTTCCACCTTCTGACACCTCGAGACGAGACGCAGGATCTGCGACAACCGACAACGATTAGGTGCTTTGGTGCGCGTCTGGGCGCGCATGACATGAGACATTCGGGGTGCGGCAGTGCGACCGGCCCATGTTTGGGCGCCCGGCAATCAATCGGTTTATGTCGACCAGAACGTCTGTCTGATTGTTTCACATCGGTCGAAAGCGGGGAGATCGGGGTGATATTCTGAGTAGAGACAAGCCACGCTGCGGGTGTTTATCGTTCCTGATACGCAAGGATCAAACTTCCACTTTCCGCCCACATCGACCGCCCTTTGACAGACCCACGTGCTCGCAACAGATTGCGGTATCAACTGCTCTTTCGAAAACGACTTTCGCCAAAAAGCACAAGACACTGACAATAATACGTTTTTTCTAATCGGCTTTCCGGAGTGGTGGGGCGCTCGGTTAGAGAAAAATGGCGTTCAGAGACTGATTTTGAGCCCGTTGTCAGTCTCTGTAGGGCGGCCGCCAAGGCTAAACCCCTTTGAAACCAAAACAAAAAAAGCCCAGATAGGGCCCATATGCTGTTTCGGTAAGTGAATTTGGCGGAGAGGGTGGGATTCGAACCCACGGTGGGCTTGCACCCACTCCGGTTTTCGAGACCGGCGCGATCGACCACTCCGCCACCTCTCCGTGCCTGTGGTCTTAAGTGTGGCGGGGTTTAGCCTTGGGGCGGGGTAAGAGCAAGGCCGAAAATAGGGCTGGGGACTGATAATTGTTACAAAGCTTTGGCGTCAAAAGGGTGCTTGACTCGCAGCGCGCTTCAGGGGCATATGCGCCATCCTGAACAGCCATATGGTTGCGCGGGGGTATTGGTATGTCGTCCCAAAGGGGGCGCGCAGTTCGAAGGCGGGGCAACCTGCAAACACCCACAGCGTGGGGGCCGAAGAACGCGGAGCGAGAAAAGGAAGAACTATGTTTGCGGTCCTTAAGACCGGCGGTAAGCAGTACACAGTGCGGGCGGGTGACGTTTTGCGTGTGGAAAAGCTGGCTGCCATTGCTGGTGACAAGATCCAGTTCAACGAAATTCTGATGGTCGGCGGCGACACCGTGACCGTGGGCGCGCCGATGGTGGCGGGCGCTGCGGTTCAGGCTGACGTGATCGACCAGATCAAAGGCGAAAAGACGATCCACTTCGTCAAGCGCCGTCGTAAGCATTCGTCGCAACGCACCAAAGGCCATCGTCAACAGTGGACCCTTGTCCGCGTGACCGAAGTTTTGGCCTCGGGCGCTGCTTCCACGGGTGTGGCTGCTGCGACCGGCACTGCCGCCGCGCGGCGCGCCGCCCACAATTCCGCTGCTAAGGAGTAATCCAAAATGGCACACAAGAAAGCAGGCGGCTCAACCCGCAACGGTCGTGACTCGGCTGGGCGTCGTTTGGGCGTAAAGCTGTTTGGCGGCCAAGCCGCCATTCCGGGCAACATCATTTGCCGTCAGCGCGGCACCACCTGGTTCCCAGGTGAAGGCGTTGGCATGGGCACGGATCACACGATCTTCGCCGTTGTCGAAGGCCGCGTGGCATTCAAGAAAGGCATGAAGGGTCGCACCTTTATTTCCGTTCTGCCCGTTGCAGAGGCTGCCGAATAAACCGAAACGTTACAAAGTGAACGTAGAAGGGGGATCGGCTGAAAAGCCGGTCCCCTTCGCCTTTTCGGGCTGCCGATGCAGCCCTCCCCATGCGCTTTTTGGGAGGAAGCCATGAGCCTTGATTTGACGCTGCCGCGTCCCTCCACCGACGCTCCGCTGGACATCGCCGCCGGTCCCTTTGTGCTGCGCCCTGTGCGCCGGTCGGACGCTGGCCTCTTTGCGCTTTACGCCGGTGACCGCCGCGTGGCCGAGGGCACGCAGTCTATCCCCCATCCTTTGCCCCCCGGCGCATCCGAGGCTTTCGTTGCCCGCGCGATGAAACATGGCGGGGTTGAGGATATCTGGGTCATCGACGGCACCGCCGCCGGTCTGGCCGAGGTGTTGGGGGTGATCAGCCTAAAGCGGATGGACGATAGCAAGTGGAATCGCGGGCAGTCGGAAATCGGCTATTGGGTTGCGCCTGCGTTTTGGAACACCGGTATCGCTTCCGAAGCCGTGCGGGCGCTCATCGCGGCCAACCCAAAGGCCAGCCGCAGCATCTTTGCCGAGGTGTTTCAAGATAA
>CAMAYO010000036.1 GCA_945862465.1 Pseudorhodobacter antarcticus
TTGATATCAAACTCATCTCGGCCAATGCCCGTGCCAAGCGCCGTGATCAAGGTGCCAATTTCTTGGCTGCCCAGCATCCTGTCAAACCGCGCGCGTTCCACGTTTAAGATCTTGCCCTTGAGCGGCAAAACCGCCTGATTGGCCCGCGAACGGCCCTGCTTGGCCGACCCACCGGCCGAGTCCCCCTCGACCAGAAACAATTCTGATTTCGCGGGATCGCGCTCTTGGCAATCGGCCAGCTTGCCCGGCAGGCTGGCCACATCCAGCGCCGTTTTGCGCCGTGTCAGATCACGCGCTTTGCGGGCGGCTTCGCGGGCAAGGGCGGCCTCGATGATCTTGCCAACAATGATGCGGGCGGCTGCGGGGTTTTCCTCAAACCACTCACCCAGTTTTTCGTTCACCAAGTTTTCAACCGCAGGGCGAACCTCAGACGACACGAGCTTGTCTTTGGTCTGGCTTGAAAACTTTGGATCGGGCACTTTCACCGACAAAACGCAAGTTAGGCCTTCGCGCGCGTCGTCACCGGTGAAGTCGATCTTTTCCTTCTTCGCAATGCCAGAGCTTTGGGCATAAGCGTTGATCGTGCGGGTTAAAGCACCACGGAACCCTGCCAAATGCGTGCCGCCATCGCGCTGCGGAATGTTGTTTGTGAACGGCAATACGTTTTCATGGTAGCTGTCGTTCCACCACATCGCCACTTCCACGCCAATGCCGTTCTTTTCGCCGATCATATAGATCGGGTCGGGCATCACAGGGGCCTTAGAGCGATCGATATATTTGACAAACTCGCGCACACCGCCGTCGTAATACATCTCAGTCCGCAGGGCTTCTGCAGGGCGCTCATCTTCCAGCACGATTTTCACGCCAGAATTCAGGAACGCCAATTCGCGCAAGCGCACCTCCAGCGTCTTGAATTGGAATTCTAGGTTGGAAAAGGTACCTTCCGGCACATTGGTCTTGGCACTCGCCAAAAAGCGCACCTGCGTGCCCTTTTGGCCAGGTGCTGGGCCCACGGCGTAGACATGCACAGTGCAATCGCCATGCTCAAAGCGCGCGCGGTATTCGGTATCGTTGCGCCAGACGGTCAATTCCAGCCATTCCGAAAGAGCGTTGACGACCGAAACCCCCACGCCGTGCAAACCACCCGAGACTTTATAGGCATTGCCGGATTCGTCAGTGTTGTTGAATTTACCACCCGCATGAAGCTGGGTCATGATCACTTCGGCAGCCGAGACACCCTCTTCCTCGTGCATATCCACGGGGATGCCGCGCCCGTTGTCGCGCACCGAAACTGAACTGTCGGCATGGATTTTCACGCTGACTTCGGTGGCGTGTCCGGCCAAGGCTTCGTCGATGCCGTTATCGACGACTTCATACACCATATGGTGCAGACCCGACCCGTCATCGGTGTCGCCAATATACATCCCAGGGCGCTTGCGAACAGCGTCTAACCCCTTGAGAACTTTGATAGAACTTGCGCCGTAGCTTTCGGTGATCTTGGGCTCTTCAGCCATGTGCAGTGCACCCCTGTGTAACAGCGCAATTTATACTGTCCTTTGAGGGGATTGTCACGCCTTCGACACAATATTTAGCGGTTAAGCCAAGGGAATAGCGCAAGCCACAAGGATCAACAGGCCGCCGGAAATTCGGTTCACCATCTGCACACGCGCGGGGTTCGACAAAAGGACGCGCGCGCGGTCTAAAAACAGCGCAAGGCCAAGGTTGCCCACCAAGGGCACGGCGACGGATACGGCCAAGATGCATGCGATATCGACCGCCGTCAGGCGCGACAAGTCGCCAAAAAAGGCGGGAAGAACGGTCATGTAGAACAAGATGGCCTTGGGGTTGCCCACCACCGCCGCAACCCCCGTCATAAGTCCCGCAAGTCGCCCAGGACGGGTCAGTTTGCTATCGGCAGACACCAGTGTGCCCGATTTAGCAATCAGCAAGCCGCCCATAATTGCAAAGGTCGCTGCAGCAATCCAGCGCAAGATCTGCAACGCTTCGCCATAGACCGACAGAACCCAACCCATGCCGAAAATCGCAAGCGCGGGCCACAAAAGATCACCCAGCGTCACCCCCAAAGCCAAAGGCCATGCCGCAGCAAAACCGCCAGATAAAGCACGCGCCAGCAGCGCCACCCAAACGGGGCCCGGCACGGCCCAAAGCCCCGCCATGCCCAAGGCATAAAGTCCCAATTCCGCGGCAGTCAGGGTCATCTAACCAGCATCTTTTTGGCGCAAATTTTTACGTTAACGAACGCCCATTTTGAAATGCGATCGTTAATCATCTACCACAATCCTGCTTTCGCCACCCGCTTCCGTTACAGTCAGGTTTTGCGCCCGCGCCCCAAGGCTGTCAAACAGCCCTGGTTCAGTTCCCGTCAAGATCGCCTGCGCGCCAAGGCTGCAAATCTCATCATACAAGGCGCCGCGACGTGCGGCATCCAAATGGGCGGCCACTTCGTCAAACAACAGCACCGGCGACTGGCCCAAATCTTGCGCTAAGGCGCGGGCGTTGGCCAATATCAGGCTGATCAGCAGGGCCTTTTGCTCTCCCGTAGAACATTGATCGGCAGCTTGAGCTTTGGCCCGATAAACCGCCTGCAAATCGGTGCGATGGGGGCCCACCAAGGTTCGCCCCGCCGCCATATCGCGCCGCCGCCCTTGGGAAAGGGCTAGGGCAAGTTCGTCCGTCTCTTCGCCCTCAGGGGCCACCAATGCCAGATCAGCCTGCGGAAAGGCCGTATCCACGCCCTGCTGGGCCAATACCAACCGCGCCAATGCGGCGTGACGGTTTGCCATAATTTGCGCCCCCGCCTCGGCCATCTGCGCCTCTAGCGCTGCATACCAATGCGGGTCGCTGGCGCCTTCCTTCAACAGACGGTTGCGGTCGCGCATGGCCTTTTCATAGGTCAAAGACGCCTCAGCATGGTCGGGCGTAAAGCTCAGCGTCATTCGGTCTAGAAAACGCCGCCGCCCTTCGGCCCCTTCGATCCACAGGCGGTCCATCGCGGGCACCAGCCACAGAATGCGCAGAATGCGGCCCAAGGCTGTTTGGCTGGTGGCCTTATCATCAATGCGCACCTCGCGCGGGCCACCGCCTTCGGCCCAGGTTTCCACCTTATGCGACGACCCGCCAAGGCCACGCACCTCGGCCTGAACCTTCCACCCAATCGAAACGGGCAAGCGCGCCAAATCACCACTCGCGGCGCGGCGCAGACCGCGCCCCGGCGAAAGGAGAGAAATCGCCTCCAAAATGTTGGTTTTTCCCGCCCCGTTAGGCCCCGAAATCGCCACGGGCCGCCCATCGAACACCACACCCCCCGCGCGGTGGCTGCGGAATTGCGACAAGGTCAGCGCTGTGATGGAAAGACCACTCACCCGCTTACCCTTTCATTCGTGTCCAAGTATCCCCAAGGTCCGGAGGCAGCGCCTCCGGTTGTCACACGCGCATCGGCATGACGACATAGGTGGCCGACATATCGTTGCCTTCGCGCATCAGGGTTGGATCGCCCGACGTGTTGAACAAAAAGACCGCGTTTTCACGATCAACTTGGCCCGCAATTTCCAACAAATACTTGGCATTAAAACCAATTTCCAAGCGTTCGGCATCATAGGCCACGGCCAGCTCTTCCTCAGCCGCACCTGAATCTGGCGCGTTGACGGACAGAATCAGGCGATCATCTTCCAGCGTCAACTTCACCGCACGCGAGCGTTCAGAAGACACGGTTGCCACGCGATCCACCGCTTTGGCAAACTCGGCAGCGTCCACTTCCAGACGGCGGGTGTTGCCAGTGGGGATCACGCGAGAGTAATCGGGGAAGGTGCCATCGATGACCTTAGAGGTCAGGCTGACACCCGGTGTGGCAAAGCGGATCTTGGTTTCAGAAACCGAAACAGCAATCTGCGCATCGTCATCATCCAACAGTTTGCGCAACTCGCCCACGGTTTTGCGCGGCACGATCACGCCGGGCATTCCGGCGGCGTTTTCGGGCAAAGCGGCGTCAATCTGCGCCAAGCGGTGACCGTCGGTCGCCACACAGCGCAGCACGGGGCCGTCAGCCGATTTGGCGACGTGCATATAGACGCCGTTCAGGTAATATCTTGTTTCTTCAGTGGAAATGGCGAACTTCGCCTTGTCAAACAACCGGCGCAGCACCCCTGCTGGGGCGGCGAAATTGCTGGTGTATTCCGAGGTCGCCATGACGGGGAAATCCTCGCGCGGCAAGGTTGCCAGCGAAAAGGTCGACCGCCCCGCCGCAATCGCCAAACGGCCAGCGGCGGCATCATCAATCAGGCTGACCAGCGCGCCATCGGGCAATTTGCGCACGATCTCGTGCAGCATCACTGCCGACACCGTGGTGGAACCTGCGCGTTCCACCATAGCGGGGGCGCGGTCGACCACTTCGATGTCAAGATCGGTGGCACGGAAGCTAGCTGTGTTGCCCTCTGCCTCGATCAATACGTTGGCAAGGATTGGAATGGTGTTGCGGCGTTCGACCACCGACTGCGCCTGCGCCAGCGCCTTAAGAAGTGCTGCGCGTTCCATCGAGAGTTTCATGTTCCCATCCCTTTGTCTTGGTCTTGCCGCATAGATAGCGCGGGGCCTTGACCCTATCGCGTTTGGTATATTTCACAAGGGGCTGGTTCAACAGCCACCAAAATCCCTTAGACGGCTATCCTTCCGCCCTGAATTGCCGCACCAACGAATCAGGCCTGCAGTAGACGCTTCAGCAGTTGCATATCGTCGGAAAGCTGGCTGTCGGTCGTCATCAGCTCTTCGATCTTTTTCACGCCGTGCATGATCGTAGTGTGATCACGCCCACCAAAGCGCCGCCCAATTTCCGGCAAGCTGCGCGATGTAAGCTGCTTGGCCAGATACATCGCCATTTGCCGGGGCCGCGCGATGGTTCGCAACCGCTTCGGTCCGATCATATCGCTGAGGCGGATATTGTAATGTTCCGCCACTTTGCGCTGAATCTCTTCGATGGTCAGCTTGCGATCCGACGCGCGCAGGATATCGGCCAAGCAATCTTGCGCTAGTTCCAGCGTAATCTCACGGCCCACCAAAGAGGCAAAGGCGAACAGGCGGGTCAAAGCGCCTTCCAAAACGCGCACGTTGGTGGTGATGCGGTGGGCCAAAAACTCTAGCACGCCCGAGGCGATTTGCAGGCCGTGGTATTGGGCGCGGTAATGTTCTGCCTTGGTCTGCAAGATGCCCAACCGCAGTTCGTAATCGGTGGGGTGCAGGTCAACGACCAACCCGCATTGCATGCGCGACTTGATGCGTTCTTCCAGATCTTTGATCTCGCCCGGCGCGCGGTCGGCCGAGATGACGATCTGTTTGTTCTGATCAACCAAGGCGTTGAAGGTGTGGAAGAATTCCTCTTGGGTGGAATCTTTGCCTGCGATGAATTGCACGTCATCCACCATCAGCACATCGACCGAGCGGAAAATTTCCTTGAAATCCATGATCTGACGTTCGCGCAGGGCTTGCACAAAGCGGTACATGAACTGTTCGGCTGACAAATACAGCACGCGCAGATCGGGTTGGCGCAGGGTCAATTCATGGGCGATGGCGTGCATCAGGTGGGTTTTGCCCAAACCAACGCCGCCATAAAGAAACAGGGGGTTGAAGGTTACAGGACCGCCTTCTGCCACACGGCGGGCGGCGGCATGCGCCAACTCGTTGGGCTTACCCACCACAAAGGTGTCAAAGGTAAAACGAGCATCCAAAGGCGCGCCTGGCAATTCTTCGTCCAACGGGCGGGTCGGGCGCGACAGCGGGCGGGCAAGGGTTTTCTTCACCTCGGCCTTGGGGGCGGGCGCATCGCGGCCAACGGTAAACTCAACGCGCTGCACGGCGGCACCCGATTGCTGCAATTCGCGCAAAATATGGTCGGCAAAATTGCGCGAGACCCAATTGCCGAAGAAAGATGTGGGCACTTCAAATTGGGCAACACCATTTGACAGGGCCTGCAGCTTTAACGGCTCGATCCAAGTCGTGTAATTGTTGCGGCCCACGCGGGGAACCAACTGTTCACGTACCTGATCCCAAGTCTCATGCGTCATCTTTTTGTCCAAAGGCCATCACCCGGGGCAGAATCGGGGGCCCATCCATCACTGTTTCAACATTGGACTCTGGACGCCTTGAGGCAGGTCAAAACATTCGGCTCACCGCTCGAAAGTTATGTCCCATACTAAAATCGCTAAAGGCGGCGGGCAGAATCGGTGCCAACCGTCTTGCAGAATGACACAGCCATTGCCGCCGAAAAGGCAGATTTGCTAAGTCACGGATTTTGCGCCGCTTTCTGTCATCTTGCGACCAAGCTGGCAGGCCCGGTATTGCAGAAATACGGCTTGGAATCCTTTTGTCCCCCAAGGCGAATTCAATCGCTTGATGACATTAGCAATCCCTTTAGGGGTAGAGCAACCGAACTTCGCGCTTGACAGGGGGCTTTGGCAAACGAATCTCTGCGCCCTTGAAAATCGGCGCCGCAGGCTTCGACTAATGCCTTGAAGGCAGTGCAAAATGCAAAAAGCGCACTCTTTTCAGAATGCGCTTCGGCAAATTCTTTTGACGTCTGCCTTAGACAGCGGCTGCAACGCCCAGCGTTTTGACGCGGTGGTTCAACCGCGAAATTTTGCGTGCCACGGTGTTCTTATGCAGAACGCCTTTGCTCACGCCACGCATGATTTCCGGCTGTGCTGCCTTTAGGGCTGCGGCTGCAGCCTCTTGGCTGCCAGAAGCCAAGGCCTCTTCAACTTTACGCAAGAAGGTGCGGATCCGCGAGCGGCGCGCCTTGTTCACGTCTTGGCGAGCCTCGGATTGGCGGGCGCGCTTCTTGGACTGGGCGGTGTTTGCCATATCTTTTTCGGTGTCCGTTTGGGTCTATCTGATCTGAGGTTGGGGTATAGAGCGCGTCTGCCGCGCCGTCAACGGCCTTTCGTCATTTGTCTGTAAAGTTGGCGGTGCGTTTTTCCAAAAATGCTTGCATTCCCTCGGTTTGATCGTCGGTTGCAAAGGCCGCATGGAAGGCGCGGCGTTCAAACAGCAGGCCTTCGGCCAACGGCACTTCCAAAGCGCGGTTGACCGATTCTTTGGCCGCCCGCAGCGCCAGCAACGATTTTCCGGCAATCAGAGTGGCGGTTTTAATCGATTCCGCCACCAGATCGGCCATAGGGATTATGCGCGCGACAAGGCCAGCACGCTCTGCTTCGACCGCATCCATCATGCGGCCTGTCAGGTGCATTTCCATCGATTTTGATTTGCCAATCAGTCGCGTCATCCGCTGCGTGCCACCCATGCCCGCCAAAATCCCTAGGTTAATCTCGGGCTGGCCGAATCGGGCGGTGTCAGAGGCAAGGATGAAATCGCACAGCATTGCCAATTCACATCCCCCGCCTAGGCAATAACCCGACACGGCGGCGATGATGGGTTTGCGGATGCGGGCTATGGCTTGGGCTGCGGGGCCATACAGGTCGGCGGTGGCGACATCGGCGTAAGACATCCGCACCATTTCCTTTACATCGGCACCCGCCGCAAAGGCCTTGTCCGATCCGGTGATCACGATGCAGCGCACCGATGGGTCGGCATCGGCTTGGGTCAGCACCTGCGTCAACTCGGCCATCATCTGCTGGTTTAGGGCGTTCAACGCCTCGGGCCGATTCAAGCGAATCAACAGCACGGGGCCGTGCGGCTCTAGGATCAGGGTTTGCATCGGGTCACCTTTGGCAAGACGGGCAATAAAACGACGATCGGCCCGATTGCACAAGCCGCACAATGGGGGTGGCACAGGCAGGGCAAGGTTGGCCTTCTCGGTCATAAACGCGGAAGGTGTGCTGGAAATACCCCAGTTCACCATCGGCTTGCCGATAGTCCCGCAGGCTAGATCCGCCCGCCTCGATCGCTTCGCTGAGAACAGTGCGGATAAGGGGCACAAGGGCTGCGGCTTGCTGCGCTGTCAAATCACCCGCCAAGCGGGTGGGCGCAATACCCGCGCGGTGCAGCACCTCGCAGACATAGATATTGCCAAGGCCAGAGACGACCTTTTGATCCAAAAGCGCCGATTTGATCGGCGTGGCGCGGTTTTCCAAGCGGTGGGCAAGGTAAGCCTCGTTAAAGCCATTTCCCAAGGGCTCTGGCCCCAGATCAGCCAGCAGCTTATGCGCCTGCCAGTTTGCGGTGGGCATCAGGTCCATCGCGCCAAAACGGCGTGGGTCGTTAAAGGTCACGCGCGCACCCGATTGCATCGTCAGCACCACATGGTCGTGCTTTTCAGGTGCGGGATGGGCGTGGTGAAACTGGGCCAGCTGAGTGCCCGAAATCAGCATCCGCCCCGACATGCCCAGATGAATAAGCAACGTCTCCCCTGATGACAGGTCTGCCAGAATATACTTCGACCGACGCCGTAGGGCTTGCACCACCTGCCCCGTCAACCGCGCCGCCATATTCGGCGGCAAAGCAAAGCGCAGATCGGGCCGGTTGACCTGCGCTTGGTCAATCCTTTGGCCTTCCATCACGGGCAACAGCCCACGACGCACAGTTTCCACTTCGGGCAGTTCGGGCATCTGGTTCCTAAAGGTTGAGGCGCTGGCCCACACCGCCTATAAGGTCCATGACGCCAAGGAAGGGCAAGCCCCGATGAACGAACAATCCACCACCCATTTCGGCTACCAAACCGTGAATGAGGATGACAAGGCCGGCATGGTCCACGGGGTCTTTACCCGTGTCGCCAGCAAATATGACATCATGAACGACCTGATGTCAGCCGGTATTCATCGCCTTTGGAAAGAGGCGATGATGGATTGGCTAAACCCCCGCCCCGGCCAGCGCCTGCTGGATGTGGCGGGTGGCACGGGCGATGTGGCCTTTCGCTTTTTGGGCCGCGCGCCGGGTTCGGTGGCGACTGTGCTGGATATGACCGAATCCATGCTGATCGAAGGCCGCAAACGGGCCGAGGCGGAGCGCCTGTCGGACCGCTTGGATTGGATCGTGGGCGATGCAATGGCCCTGCCCTTTGCCGACAACAGCTTTGACACCTACACAATCAGCTTCGGCATCCGAAACGTGGTGCGCGTGCAAGATGCGTTGACCGAGGCGTTTCGCGTGCTGCGCCCCGGTGGGCGGTTGATGGTGCTGGAATTCTCGCAAATCCCGAACGAGATGTTGCAGAAAGCCTATGATCTTTATTCCTTCAACGTCATCCCGCCCTTGGGCAAACTGGTGACAGGCGATCGTGACAGTTATCAATATCTGGTCGAATCGATCCGCAAATTCCCTGAGCAAGAGGTGTTCGCCGGCATGATCCGCAAAGCGGGCTTTGCGCAGGTGAAATACCGCAACCTGACAATGGGTGTCGCAGCCCTGCATTCGGGCTGGAAGGTCTGATGCGGGGACCGCACAATCTTTGGCGGCTTATTCGCACAGGCGCCACCTTTGAACGCACCGGTGCTATTCGCGTTATTCTGGAAGGCTTCGGCGCGCCTTTGTCAGTGCGCATTCTGGCGCGCACGCTGGCTTGGCCTTTCACTTGGCTGGGCCTGCGCGGCGACCCTGCGCTGCCGCCCGTCACCCGCGCGCTAACCGCACTTGGGCCGTCTTACATCAAGTTCGGCCAAATCCTGTCGACCCGCCCCGATATTGTGGGCGAAAAGATGGCGTTGCAGTTGAAATACCTGCAAGATCAGTTGCCACCCTTTTCGACCGATCTGGCCAAGGCGATGGTCGAAGCCGAGATGGGCCAAAGCATTGAGGCGATTTTTGCCGAGTTTTCCGAACCCGTTGCCGCAGCTTCGATCGCTCAAGTCCACAAAGCGCGGCTGGTCCATGATGACCGCGCCGTGGCGGTCAAAGTGCTGCGTCCGGGGATCGAGCGCGCCTTTCGCAAAGACATCGACGCCTTTTATCTGGCGGCAAGCACGCTGGAACGGCTGCTCCCCTCCACCCGCCGCCTACGCCCGCTTGAGGTGATCCGCCATTTCGAAGGCGTGGTGATGGGCGAGTTGGACCTGCGGCTGGAAAGTGCGTCAGCTTCCGAATTCCTCGCGAATACGGCCAAGGATGCGGGCTTTCAGGTGCCCCAACCCGTGTGGCGGCTATCAGGCCGATCTGTGATGACGATGGATTGGGCCGAGGGTATCAGCCTGTCCGACAACGCCGCCCTAGATGCCGCAGGCCATGACCGCGTCAAACTGGGCAACCGCGTGTTGCAACTGTTTCTAAGCCACGCTCTGCGCGACGGCTTTTTCCACGGCGATATGCACCAAGGCAATCTAAAGGTCGCCGCCAACGGTGACATCATCGCTTATGACTTTGGCATCATGGGCCGGATTGATGCCTATACCCGCAAAGTCTATGCCGAAATTCTGATGGGCTTTATTCAGCGCAACTACCGCCGCGTGGCGGAAGTGCATTTTGAAGCTGGCTATGTGCCCGCCGACCGTGACGTCGAAGCCTTTGCTTCCGCCCTGCGCGCGGTTGGAGAGCCGATTTTCGGGATGGAGGCCAACCGCATCTCGATGGCCAAGCTGTTGGCCTATCTGTTCGAAGTGACCGAACGCTTTGGCATGCAAACCCGCACAGAGCTGATCTTGCTGCAACGCACCATGGTTGTGGTCGAAGGCGTGGCGCGCAGTTTGGATGACAATATCAACATCTGGGAAGTCGCCCGCCCCGTGGTGGAAAGCTACATCCGCAGCCATGTGGGGCCAGTGGCGTTGATTCGCGATTTGGTCAGCACCGTTGAGGTGCTGGCCCGCTTTGGCCCCAGATTGCCAAGGCTGGTCGAAGATTTGCTGATCGCCCAAGCCGAAGGCCCCAAGCCCCCGCCCAAACGCCGCGCTGTGCCGCTGGTATGGGCAACACTGGGCGCTGCGGCCTTTCTGGCGGCAGGGGTCTGGGCAGGCTTTACGCTGCGCTAGGCGGTCTTAGGCCGCTTGCACGGTGCGCGCCTCGGTCAAGATCGCGTGCAGTTTGGCTGGATCGGTGTTGGCGCGCAGCTTTGCGCAAACCCCCGGATCGCGCATCGTGCGCGACACCAGCGCCAAGGCTTTCAGGTGATCCACGCCAGATTCCTTGGGCGCGAACAGGCCAAAGATCAGATCAACCGGCTGACGATCAACCGAATCATAATCCAGCGGCTTTTCCATCCGCAAAAACACCGCCACGATGCGGTCCAGATCATCCAGCCGCGCATGGGGCAGCGCAATGCCATGGCCCACGCCCGTTGCCCCCAGACTTTCCCGCTCTTGCAAGCCATCGGTCGCCACCGAAGCATTCAGCCCATAGGCTTGGGCGGCAATTTCGCCCAGTTCCTGAAACAGGCGCTTCTTTCCCGTCAACTGGCCAATAAAGCGCACAGCGCCCGGCATAAGCAGTTTCGAAAGTTCCATTGGCCTTATTTACCTGCTTATTCCGGCCTGAGCCGAGGATTACTTGTCATTCGTCGGGTCAATCCAGCCAATGTTGGCATCGTCGCGCACATAAACCACGTTGACCCCGCCGTGGCCCAAATTACGGAAGACCAGAAACTTTTGCCCGCTCAGTTCCAGTTGCATCACAGCCTCGCCCACGGTTAGGGCCGGGATTTTCGCTTCCATCTCGGCGATGATAACATGGGAAACGGGGGTTGTGTCTGTATCTTCCGGCTCTTGCGTCGGAGCGAGGATATAAGACGCCCCCAGCCCATATTCAACAGGCTCTGTCCGATGGGAGTGGTGGTTGCGCAGGCGGCGCTTGTAGCGGCGCAACTGCTTGTCCATTTTTTCGCGGCACGCTTCAAAAGCCGCATAGATTTCGGCGGCATGGCCCTTGGCATGGGCGTTCAGACCGGTCGACAGGTGAATAACCGCCTCGCAGACGTGTTCATGGCCGGATTTTGAAAAGACAATCGAGGCATCGGTCGGTCGTTGGGCGTATTTTTCCACAATCTCGCCCAGTTCCGATTTTACATGGGTCTGCAGCGCTTCGCCAATGTCGATGTGCTTGCCGGTGATTTGGTACCGCATGGATGTCTCCTATGAATAAAGCTGCCAACGGGCCAATAGGTCCGGCGGATGGAAAGCGTTTTTCTTTGGATTTTTAGCGCACTCAGACCCTGTGGCGGTGCCCCGCATCGGGGCCGCATGGGTCTGGCAAGGCAGGGAAAGACTTGCGCGCATCCCCTATAGGTGGGGACGATGGGGGGCATTTGTCAACGGGCCTGTGGGGCCATTTCAAGCGATCTTGAAATTCTCGCCCAAATAAACCCGCCGCACCATCTCGTCGCGCACGATTTCGTCGGCGGTGCCGGTCATCAGCACCTTTCCATCGTGCAAAATATAGGCGCGGTCCACGATATCCAGCGCTTCGCGCACGTTGTGGTCGGTGATCAGCACGCCAATGCCGCGCGATTTCAGATCTTGGACCAAGTGGCGAATTTCCGCCACCGCAATAGGGTCAACGCCGGCAAAGGGTTCGTCCAGCAAGAGATACAGCGGGTTGGCGGCCAGACAGCGGGCAATTTCCACCCGCCGCCGTTCGCCGCCAGATAGGGCAAGGGCAGGCGCCGCGCGGATATGGGTGATTGAAAACTCTGACAGCAGTTCTTCCAGCCGTTCGCGCCGCTTGTGCCGGTCAGGTTCGGCAATTTCCAAGACGGCGAGGATGTTGTCTTCCACGCTCAATCCACGAAAAATCGACATCTCTTGCGGCAGATAGCCAATCCCCAACCGCGCGCGGCGATACATGGGCAGGGGCGTGACATCGCGCCCATCGATCAAAACCTGCCCCGCTTCTGGCGTGATCAGGCCGGCTATGGCGTAAAAGGTCGTGGTCTTGCCGCATCCATTGGGGCCCAGCAGGGCCACAACCTCGCCCCGCCCAAGCGTTAGCGAGACATCGCGGATCACCAGCCGCTTTTTATAGCTTTTGCGCATTTTGCGCACCTGCAAGCCCGCCACAGCGTCAAGACCCCCACCCTCTGCCATCAATTTTTCTTCGGTTGGGCAGGGGTGAAGGTGGTGGTCACCCGCCCCTCCATCGTGCCAAGGCCCGTTTTCAGGCTGATCGTCAGCAGCTGCCCCGCTATGGCCGAAGTGCCCTGCGTCAGCACAACATCGCCCTGCAAAATCAAAGCGCCGGTTTCTGGCGCATAGTCCGCCGTTTGAGACGAGGCCGCCTCATCCCCCGCAGCCAGCTTCACGCCCCCTGTGGCCAGCAGACGCGCGATGCTTTTTTGGTCTTTGGCATATTCCACCTGCAGGCTTTCAGCCTCCAGCGTCATATTGCCTTGCGTCACCACCACATGGCCAGTGAACACAGCCGTGCCATCGGCTTGATTGACCGCAAGCTGATCGGCTGAGACTTGAACGGGCAGGCTGGGGTCGGTTTTCAATCCGGCAAAGGCGATATCGGTTCCCGCAGCCCCCGCAGCAAAGGGGGCCGTTATCAGGGCGGCGGCAAGAAGCCAGGCTTTGAACATCACAAACCCCCTTTGGGCAGATAGACCAGCGTCACACCCCCCGTGAATTTCAATTCGTAACCGCCCGAAGCCCCAACGCCAAGGTGCAACGTTTGGGCGTGCAGTTTTCCTAGCGGGCCGGTGGCATCAACGGGGCCAAGGCTGACCAGGTCGGTTTGGGTTGTATCCACCGACAATTCGGGCATCACAGCCGTATAGCCGTTTGAGGTGACAACCTGCACCCCGCCCGTCAAAATCGCGCGCTGGCTTGGGCGGTCCATCTGCACCAAAGCCGCTGTGACTTGCGCGCTAGAGCCGTCGGGCATTTCCATCAGCGCTGTCATGTCCTTGGCCAGACCCGCGTTATCCGTGCCCGCAACGCCCGGCCGCGCCTCGGCGGCGGTGATGGTTAGCGCGGCACCGTCTGAGGTCATGCTGGCAAAGACTGGCTCGGTCACGCGCGGGTCTTTCGCGCGGTCGGTGATGTCAGTGCTGGCATAGGGAATGGCATCTTCGGGACGGATCGGGCGGCCAAACAGAAACAACGTGGCCAAAAGAGCCAAAGCGACCAGCGGCAGCGCAATCTTCAGCCAGAACACAAGGCGCGAGTGAAGATTATCCGCACGGGTCAGCGCCATCATACGACACCGGCACGCAAAAGGTCGTGGATGTGCAAAATGCCCAAGGCGGGCAGGGTGGGGTCAGGCGCGTCTTTCACAAAAAGGCAGGTGATCTTGCGGTCGTTCATCACGGACAGGGCCACCTCGGCCAGCGCATCAGGGGCCACGCTGCGCGGATTGGCGGTCATCACTTGGGCCGCAGTCAGCGACAAGAGCCCCTCCATATGGCGGCGCAGGTCGCCGTCGGTGATGATGCCTTGCAACGCGCCATCCTGTCCCATCACCCCCACCACGCCAAACCCGTAGCGCGAGATGGCAAGTAGGGCTTCGGACATTGGGCGATCAGCGCCGATCAGGGGCAAGTCGGTGTGCATCAAATCGCGCACCTTGGTCAGGCGCGCGCCCAGTTTACCGCCGGGATGAAAGACGCGGAAATGTTCGGGGGTAAAGGCACGCCGCTCCATCAAGGCCACGGCCAAGGCATCCCCCAAGGCCAGCATCATCGTGGTGGAGGTGGTCGGCACAACGCCCGTCCCGCACGCCTCTTCGGCCTGCGGCAGCACCAGCGCCACATCGGCAGCACGCAACAAGGTCGAATCAGGGCGGCTGGCAATGCCAATCAGCGGAATGTCAAAGCGGCGGGTATGGGCTACGATATCGGCCAGTTCCGGCGTTTCACCGGAATTGGACAGCACCAGCACCACATCGCCCTGCAACATCATGCCAAGATCGCCGTGACTGGCCTCGGCCGGATGCACAAACTGCGCGGGCGTTCCGGTTGAGGCGAATGTGGCGGCCATCTTGCGCGCGATATGGCCCGATTTGCCCATGCCCGACACAATCACCCGCCCCTTGGCAGCCAAGATCAGATCAACCGCCTTGGTGAACCTGTCGTCCAGACTTGCCGCCAAAAGGCCCAAGGCTTGCGCCTCAATCCCAATCACGCGGCGCGCGATATCCAGCGGATCAGTGGTGGAAGATGTCATTGGGTTCGTCCCATCCCAAAAGGTCAAGCTCGGCCCGTGTGGGCAGGAATTCAAAGCAACGCTGCGCCAATGCCAAACGGTCTTCGCGGATCAAAATGGCTTCCAGCGCGTCTTTCAGCTTGTGCAAATGAAGAACATCTGATGCGGCATAGTCCTTTTGCGCCTCGCTCAAAATGGCTTGGCCCCAATCCGAGGTTTGCTGCGCCTTTGACACATCAACCCCCACCAATTCGTTCAGCAGATATTTCAGCCCATGCCGATCGGTAAAGGTCCGCACCAGTTTAGCCGCGATCTTGGTGCACCAAACGGGGGCGGTGCGTGTGCCAAAAGCCTGATGCAGCATGGCAATGTCAAAGCGGCCAAAGTGGAAAAGCTTAAGCGTGGCAGGGTCGGCCAACAGGCGCTGAAGGTTCGGCGCGCTGGTCTGGCCCTTGTCGATCTGCACGATATGCGCATGGCCATCGCCCGACGACAATTGCACCACGCATAAGCGGTCGCGCCGCGCGTCAAGGCCCATGGTTTCGGTATCAATGGCCACGATGGGCCCCAGCATCAGCCCATTGGGCAGGTCGTTCTTGTGCAGGTAATTGGCCAAAGTCAGGGTTGCTCCACTGGAATGGAGATGGTCTAGCCGATTTCCGCGCGAAAGGGAATTCGCCAAGCCCCGCTTTAGGCGCAGCTTACGGTCGCAGCTTGGCACCAAAGTCTCGGGCAGCGGAAATGTCCCAATAAAGCCAGCGGCCAGGCTGATGGCCAGGCTCTGACAAGATCGGCTTTTCATAGCGCACCCCCAGCCAACCGCTGACAGCCATAACAGGGCGCAAGCGAAAGCCTTTCAGATCGCGGTAGATCAGCCAGCGTGACGTGACAAAGCGCGCCATGCCCGCCCCCGCCAAAGGCCGCCCCAAAGCCACCGACCCGGCCGAGGCGACCAACATATTCTCGGGCTGGCCTTGGTTCAAAAAGCCCCAAGTGCCATCATCATTCCGCTGCAGAACCCAACACGTGCCCGTAAAAGGATCGTCAGTCGAGGGGGCAAGTGTTACGCGGGCGGAAAAGACATCGCCGTCCAGATAAGGCCGCGCGACTTCGCCGCTGCGCGACAGGGCAATGGGGCTGCCGCTGGAAATGGTTTGGCCATGCACCAAAAAGGGCATGGTCAACCGATACAAATCCTGCCGCGGGGTCAGGCGAAATCCTGAAGGATCGTAATCATTGGGCATAGAGAACCTCAAAAGACTTACCCTCAACCTCGGCAAGCCAAAAGGCGGCAGAGGCTGTGGTGTTGATTTTTTGACTATAATGATCGCGCAAGGCGTCAAAGTTTTGGATGAACAGGCTTAGGCTGGCGTAAAGCTGGGCAGCCACGCCGGATAAAACAGCCAGCCTTTCCACCTCAAACGGGTCATAAACACAGCGTCGGTCGGTGTGGGTGTTGACCAGCACAACATGGTTCAACGGTTCTCTGCCAGAATAGGGGTCCATATACAAAAACGGCGCCACAACCGTGGCTTTTCCGGCGCGCGCCGAAGATTCGGCCAGCGAGGCCACCAGTTCATCCGCCATCACCGAAAACGCGCCATCAAACCCTTTGAAGCGCGTCAAGACAGAAAGATAATGCGCCACATAATTGGCCTGCAGCAAAGGACCACAGGCGACCAGATCGGCCAACGCCTCGGCATAAACGGTCAGGCCCGCCACGTCTGACAAAGACAGATGCACCGCTGCGCGGCGGTGAAAAAAGGTCGCCAGATCGTCGGGTGTGCGCTGGCCATAGGCCATGTTGATGATAACGCCATGCGCAATGCTCATATATTCTTGGGCATAAGAATGCGCCGCTTCATGCCAAGCGGCCAGATTGGGGTTTGATACCGTCACCCCCCCGGCCGCGACATGGCGCAGGCAATATTCAATATCATCGCCGCGCAGAAACATCGCACAGGGCAAGCCCAGTTCGGCCAAGCGGGCAAAGGGCATCGACAGAAAAATGAAGGCCGCATATTCGGGATGGTGCAAGCGCGCCATCTCGCCCAAATGGTGCGCGCCACCAAAGACCTTGGCGTGGCGCAACAGGCGCGGGGCCACTGCGCGGCGCTGGCCTCCCGGACTGTCAGGCGTATAACGCCCCCAAAAACCGCCATCCTCCCAGAGCAGTCGGGGTTCAGACTTCAAGAAGATGGGCAAGGTGTGAAAGGCGTGATCGCTGCGAAACAAGGTCGTGGCCCAATGGCGCGCCAGTGTTTCCAGCGACAAAGCAACATCGTCATCCAACACCACCAATTCGTTCACGCGGATGCCCGTGCTTTCCACGGCATTCTGTAGCGCCAGAAGTTCCAAGCTTAGGTTCCCAGCGCCCCCCATGTTGGGGCCAGACAAGACGAATAGGTTCAAAAGGTTGTCCTGAACCGCTTGGGCATAAGTGGGCGCGGTAGGGGGGGCTGCATCATAGATCAAGAAAAAGGTGTTTTTCAGCATCTGCGTATAATCGCTGGCGATGGCCTGATCTTGCAGCCGGACCAACAGGCGCTGCACCTCTGCCGCGCGGCCGAAGGTGCGGATCGCCACGACCATCCGCCCTTCGGTCGCCATGGGCGCGCGGGCCTGCCAGGTGGCGTCAATCACCACACAGGCATCCGACAAGGCCCGCGCCACCCAAAACAACCGCACCCCGCGCGGCAATGCGTGCAGCGGGCCAATCAGCACATCCATGGTGGCAATTTCATCCGCACTTAGGATCTTTTCGATCAAGGGCACTGGGTCTTGATCGGCCCGACTTTGATAGACAGTCACCTGCAGCCGACCCTGAAACACAAAGTTCAGCGTCAGGTCCATATCTTGGCCATGGGCCATCAGCACCTGCGGGAAGAAGGAATTGCGCAGCGTTCCGGTGTTGATCAGCTCTTGATTCAAAAGCTGCATCCCTGCCGTCTCTTTTTGGCGGAAATGGTCGTCTTGCACGACAAAGAACAGGTCTTCCAACCCAACCACTGTGTTGGATTGGTCCAACCCGTGCAGCCGAAACCTATCCCCACCGGCAAGCGGAACGGTTTGGCCCGCCCAGCGCAGCAAAGCGGCTTTAAGAGGTTCAACGCAGTTTAAGAAGGGGGCTGAGGCCACGACCAATGTGCTTTCTGCAAGGGGACAAGGGCGCTTCACCCTCTGCACCCCTTTTAACCCCCAAAGTTTAATGCGCGCCTAACACCGCCTGCACCGCAGGGCCCGCCAGCGATAAAACATGGGCCAAGACCGACACGGCCAAGGTGCGCGGATCACGACAGGATCCGATCAGGCCAAAGGTGGGGCAAAGCTTTTCAATATGCTCTACCGAAACGCCTTGCATCTGCAATTCCGACATCAGGCGCTGACGCGCCTTTAGGCTGCCCTGCGCGCCGATGAACAAGGCATCGCTGGGCAAGAACTGCGCCAGCAAACGCGCCTCATTCTCATGGTCGTGAAAGAACAGGGTCACAGCGGTGCGGCGATCAGGTTTGGGGCAGATGTAACTGCGAAAACTGGGGACGAGTGTGATGTTCAGTGGCCCGATCCGCGACAGGTCGGTTTGCAAGCCTTCTTGCCCAAACAGCGTCACATCATAGCCCGCCGCCTGAGCCATCAGCGCGAAAGACATGGCTTCGATCCCGTGGCCATAGACCCAAAAGCGCAGCTCCGGTTCAAGCACGATCACCAGTTCATCCGGCCCCGCAACCGCTTGCCCCGCCGCCACCAGCGCCAGCGCGCCGGTTGACAGGGTGATGCGCAAAACCGCCTCTTGGCGCGCATCACCGCAGGCGAGAATGGCTTGCAACACCGCTTTGTCAGGGTTGGGGATCAGCAAAATCGAAAGCCCCCCGCCACAGGGCAGCTTCAGATCAAAAAAGGGCGAACCTTGGCCGTAGCGCAGCGACCGCACCTGTCCGGTTTGCAGCGCCGTGGCGGCGTGTTCGGCGATGTCATCCTCGATACAGCCCGACGACAGCGATCCCGTGCGCTGCCCCTGCGGACCAAAGGCCATCATCGTGCCAAGGTTGCGATAGGATGTGCCCACGATCTGCGTGATCACAGCCAATACGCCGCCGGTTTCGCACAAGCGTCTTAAGGGAACGCGGTTGCTGGCATATTCGATCATACTGGCCCCTCGGTTCACACCAATGTGGAACTTTGCGCCGCCAACATCCAGACCCGTTTTGCGCCCATTCTTAAAATGTGGCTCCGTCGCGGATGGCGGTGATTGCCGACACCAGCGCCTCAACCCCGCCCGGCAGCAGCGCAGAGACACCATCGGCCGTGCTGCGAATCTCGGTGATTTTGCCATAGTGTTCCACGGCGGATGTGTCCAAAACCTTGTCGCCCTGCCAGCTTTCCAAAGCCAGCGTATAAAGGCCTTTGGGCAAAGCCGTGCCCTGTGCATCGCGGCCCTGCCAAGCGTAATCGCTTGTGCCTAGGGGCAATTCGGTGCGCGAAACCTGCTTGCCCGCTTGATCTGTCACCACCAAAACCGCCTTGGTCGCCGCCTGTGCCGGATGGGGCGAAAGCGTGACAGGGGTGGCGCCATCAAAATAAGCCGGGGCTGCAAGGCGCGCCTCTTTGCCCACCCAGCCCACCACCTGCCCCATGCCCGTTAGCGTATTCTGCCCCAAAAGCTGCGCCAAAAGGTCGTTGGTCTTGGTCTGCTGTTCAACGCCCGAAAAGGTCGCCAACTGCACCGCCAATTGATCCGAACTCATCGGGTTCAGCGGGTCTTGGTTTTTGATCTGGGTCGTCATCATTTTCAAGAACGTGTCGTAGTTCTTGTCATTCTTCTGCTTGTCGGTCGAAACAGCGGTCTTAATGGGGGTTGGATAGGCGGTCGACACATCCATATGGTTTCCTTTCAAAGGCGTAGGTCCAGCGCAGAGGTGGACGGGGGTTTGTTATAGGGTGCAGGAATGGCGTGCGGCGGCAGGGCGGGGGTTGCTTGATCGGGCGGTGCCGCACTTTGGTCGCGCGCAGGGGGGCGCTGCGACCATTGGCCAAAGTTCAGCGTGTCGGCCGTAAGGCCTGCCGCGCGAAACTCTTGCCGCAAGGCTTCGGTATTGGCGCGCAGCAAGTCCAGTGTTTCAGGCCGCTCGACCGAGAGGGTGACCTGCACCTGATCGCCCTGCGTGATCAAATCAAAGCGAATGCGGCCCAATTCGGCTGGATTCATCAAAAGTTCGGCGTGGCTATGCCCTTCGCGCACAGCACCTTGGTGCAAATGTTCGATCACATCCGGCAAGTGATGCAATCCCAACGCAGATTTTGGCGGCGGCGCATCGGTGCTGGTGGGGGCCAAGGGCGTTGCCGTTAGGCCCGCAGCAGCTGGTGGTGGGCTTGCGCCAAAAGCAACCTGCGCCGCGTCCGCGGAGGCCACAGAAAACTCTAAGCTTCTGCGATCCCCCTGCACCAGCGCGTCAGATGGCCCAGCACCCATGTCTGAGGGCTGAACGGCCTGTGCCGGCTTTGTGTCAAACGGCAAAACCGCAGCCTGCAAAGGCGCGGGGATGATGGACGGGATGGGCTGCGCTGGGTCGGGCTTGCTGGGCAATCGCGGCGCACCTTGGCCCGCCGTAAAGAGCCACTGCACGGGATTGGGGGCGTTTTGGGCTACAGGCAGCGGGGTTGCGATTTTAAGACCAAGCACAGGGGTTGCCAAAGGACCCTGATCCAAGTTTTCAGGCGCGGTTTTGCCGCTTGGCGGGGGGACCACCGTCTCGAACTTGGGGGCCACCCAAGTGTTGGTCTTTGCCACTAAATCGACACCTTGCGCCGCACCCTCACCGGCCACGGCCACTGGCTGTGCCTGCCCCTTGGCCCTATCCGTTGAAGCGTGACCATCGCCGGTCTGTCCCAAAGCCCCAAAGACCGCGCCCTGTGGCAGCGCCCCCTGTGTGGATTCCAAAGACAGCGCAATACCGTCAAGCGCATCGATGGGCGCTTGGGCCGCCCCTTGTCGCTCTGCACCACTGAAATCTAGCCTGCGCGCCTTGTCTGAACGACCCAAAGGCGCGGTTGGGTCGCTCAATTTGTCTAAAATGCTTTGCACTTTGCCCCCCTGAGCCTGTGCTGCTTGGTCTGGGCGGGCAGACGCATCCGCGCGCGGCGGGCTTGGCGGGGCATTGCTTGGCATCTGCGCCAACACCACTTGGTCAAGCTGGCGCGGCGCGGTATCTGTCGCCAGATCGGTGTCCTGCGCTTGCGGCAAACCCTGTGCAGCCGGCGCCGTCAAAGGGAAATCATGCGGCGCGGCAAGGCTTGGCGCTGCCGCAAGGGCTACGCCTTTGGCCATGGCATCAACCCCTTTGGGGTCAGGCGGAAACGCTGTGGGCGGGGCAAAGCACAAGGCCAACGCCGCGTCAGTATCGACAGGCTCGTCAGGCAACGGCGGTTCGTGGTCACTGGGCTGGGGCGCTTTTGCTGGATCAGCAACAACAGCCTGCCAAAAAACCAGCACAGCACGCTCGGCCTCCAGAGCTAGGCCTTCATCAGGTAGAATAAGAACGTCATCAGCTGCAACCTTGGGCAATGGCAACCTTGGGGTCGCTGTGGGCAAAGCGGGATCAGGTGGCGCAAACAAAGCCGCAAACTCTGCCCCCAAAAGCGATGCTTCCGTATCCTGTGTTAATGGCACAAAACCACCCTGCTCAGGCAGAAAAGCCGTCAGCAAACCTGAAATGTTCATAGCGCACCGACTCCTGCCGAGGACGCCTGATCTTTCACCCCAAAAACTTACCAGTTCTTTACCGCTGCCCCCGATACTGCCGAAAATCTTATCTGTTGGAGAGTTCCATGCACCCGCCCGCCCTTTCGACCATCCTATCCCCCCGCTCCGCCCAATTGATGCAAAAAGCCCAAGAACTGGAGACGCGCTTTCTGTCAGAAATGCTGGCCCACACGGGGCTAGATGCGCAAACAGGGGCCTTCAACGGTGGGATAGGCGAAGACCAGTTCGCCTCGTTCCTGCGTGAGGCGCAGGCCAAAGCCATGGTCGACCGCGGCGGTCTTGGGCTGGCGCAAAGTATCTTTCAAAATCTGGTGCGCCGAGATGACCCAGCAACTTGAACCTACCGCAGCCAGCCTGCTGGATGACATCCATCAGCGTTTGCTTTCGCGACAGTATGACCAGCTTGCGGCGCTGTCTTTGGCCTTGGACCATGCGCTCAGCCAACCGCAAAAACTGGATGCAGCGGCGCTTGCGCTTCTTCACGCCAAAGCCAGTCGCAACGCTGCAACCATGACAGCGGTGCAGCGCGGCATCCGCGCGGCCCTGCGGCGGGTGGCTGACATTCGCTCCGTTTCCAACGGCCTTGTAACCTATGACAAATCCGGTCTTCGGCAAGAACCTGTCAGCTTTGGCGTGGCGCAAAGACTGTAAGGTTTCCCTAAAATTCTGTGCATCAAGCCTGCGGCGCTTAGGGCGATGTTAAGAAGTGAGGCCCCTAATCAAAGGGCATCCTAGGTGGGGTGGCGCGGTTCGGGTGATCCGGTCGCAGTGGACAGAAATCCCTTCAGGCCATCTTGCCAGATGGCGCAAAACGCCGTTCGCAAAGCGACGGTTGACCGCAAAAGGAACATAGAATGTCGTCAATTTTGACCAATAACAGCGCCATGGCCGCCCTTCAAACGCTTAAGTCGATCCATGCCAGCTTGGAACAAGTCACGTCAGAGGTGTCATCTGGCAAGCGCGTCAACCAAGCCAAGGATAACCCCGCCATATGGGCCGTTTCCAAAGTGATTTCGACAGACATTAGTGCCTTCAAAACCATTTCTGACAACCTGGGGTTCGGCTTGGCCACCGTGGGTGTGGCGGCAAATGCGGCGCAGACCATCGTCAACAACTTGGGGGAAATCAAAAACAAGATCATCGCCGCGCAGTCCAGCAACGTTGACCGCGCCAAACTGCAAGCCGACGTCGTAGCTTTGCGCGAAAACACCTCCAGCGTTGTCAGAGGGGCCCAGTTTAACGGGCTGAATTTGATCAACGGCGTAACAGCATCAACAAACGTCTTGGCGTCTATCGACCGCAACGGTGCCGCAGTTACGGCCAACAACATCCTCATACCCGGGCAAAACCTTTCGGTTGGTGCCTACACCAGGCGCACGGTCTTCACTGGGTCTGACGGCGTTTCCATTGGCGCAGATGTGGCGGGCTTTGCCCTAAACTCTGGCACAGTTGCCACTCCTGGAACAGGCAGGCTGATCATTCAACAAGGCACTCTCACAAATCGGTTCGCTGCCGGCGACAGTGTGTCTGTCACTATCGCAGGAAAGACCGCAAGCTATACAGTGATGGCAGCAGATATCGCTGCCACCAGCAATACAAACGAAATTGTCGCAATCGGCCTTAAGATTGCCATTGAATCCTTGGGCGTAGCCGGTCTTGCTGTTGATTATGACTACACCGGCAACACGGCCAACTTGACCTTCAAAAACAGCAACGGGGCGGGCGGGACCGATTACCGCGTTGCAGCGCAATTTTCCAATGTGGGCGCGGGCGGTTTAGGGGCCCTGGCTGGCATGGATATCAGCACGGCTGCTGGGGCGACCGCCGCGCTGAGCAGCATTGAAACGCTGATCAGCACCTCTGTCTCTGCCGCATCCAGTTTTGCGACCACACAGGGCAAGATTGAAACGCAACAGGCCTTTGTAAACAGCCTAGCCGGTTCGTTGAAAACCGGCATCGGTGCCATGGTTGACACCGATATGGAGGAGGCCTCGGCCCGCCTACAGGCCTTGCAAGTACAGCAACAACTGTCGACCCAAGCGCTGTCGATTTCCAATCAGCAGTCGCAGTCTCTTTTGTCTTTGTTCCGGTAAACCAGCCCGCTTGGGGTAAAGCCCCCCAGCGCCGCCTGAGCCAACTCTTATAAACCTCCGGAAGGACATATCTTGACCCTTGCATCTCCCCTTGCCCGCGCGGCCTATGGCCAGCGCGAGGCCCCCGTTCGCACCGCGCGCGCCCAAGAATACGACCTGCTCGCCCGCTGCACCCAGAAAATGGCCATGGCTTGGGCCCGCAGGAAAGAAGATTTCCCGCAGCTTGCCACAGCCGTGACAGAAAACTTACAGCTTTGGTGCGCTTTGGCCGTTGATGTCGCCGATAAGGGCAATGGCTTGCCCGCAGCCCTGCGCGCCCAACTGTTTTACCTTTACGAATTCACCGCAGGGCATTCTCGGGCTGTTTTGGCCAATCGCGCCAGTGTCGAGGTCTTGGTTGATATCAACACAGCCGTCATGCGCGGACTACGCGGCGATGGGGGTGATCTATGAGCGGGCTTGTCTTGAAACTGGGCCCGCATGAACGGGTCTTGATCAACGGCGCTGTGATTGAAAACGGGGAAAAGCGGTCACGTCTGGCGATCATGACCCCCAACGCCAATATCCTGCGCCTGCGCGACGCCATCCACCCGCAAGAGGCGAATACGCCGGTCAAACGGGTCTGCTACATCGCGCAGCTTGTCTTGACGGGCGACGCCAGCGCCGCCGATACACGCCATCAATTGCTGCGCGGCATCGAACAGCTCAGTCAAGTCTTGATCGACCACGACAGCCGCACCCAATTGAACTTGGCCACCAAGGCGGTGCTGGAAGACCAACCCTATCAAGCGCTTAAAGCCCTTCGCACCCTTCTGCCCCGCGAAGAACGGCTGTTCGCGGCCGCCGCACGATGAGCTTTGCACCCATCCTGCCCCTGTCTGGCACGGCAGGGTGGGCGCTGCTGAAACGCACCATGGCGGCCCAAAGTGCCACCCTGAACGCCACCCCTGAAATGGCGCGGGATGCCAACTATTTCAGCGCCAATATCGGCAAGATCACCAGTGCCGATCAGCTTGTGAACGACAGGCGGCTTCTGAAAGTGGCCTTGGGCGCTTTTGGTCTAGAGGGCGACATCGCCAACAAGGCCTTCATCAAACGGGTTTTGACCGATGGCACCCAATCCAAGACCGCTTTGGCCAACAAACTGGCCGACAAACGCTATGCGCAATTGTCGGCCGCCTTTGGCTTTGACCAGAAAACCCCGGCCACGCAGGGCGTCAATTTTGCGACCAAGGTGTTGGCGGCTTACAAAGCCCGCAGCTTTGAAACCGCCGTCGGCAATCAAGACGAAAACCTGCGCCTTGCCTTGAACGCGCAGCGCGAATTGGCCCCACTGGCCGTTTCAACTGTTGGTGAAAACACCAAATGGCTCAGCATTCTGGGCAGCGCGCCGCTTGCCCAAGTCTTTCAAAAGGCGTTGGGCTTGCCGTCTGGCATCGCTGCCTTGAACCTTGATCAGCAGTTGGGCCTGTATAAGACCAAAGCCGCCGCTGTCTTTGGTGATAGCGGCGTCAGCCAGTTTGCTGACACAGCCAAGGCCGATACACTAATCAAGCGCTTCCTATCGCGCGCGCAGGCCGATCAGATGATCAACCAATCCAACAGCGCCTCTGTCGCTTTGACGCTTTTGCAGGCCAGAGCGTCACTTTGACGGCGGCGTCAGCGCCGCTTGCAAACGCAGAAAGCTGCCCGTTATGCCCTCTTGCGGCGCATCTTCGGCCAAAAAGGCATCAAGAGCAGGCCAAACCTGTATCGCATCGTCGATCAACGGGTCACTTCCAGCGCTGTAAAGCCCCGCCTGAATCATCAGCTCTGCCCGATCATAGGCGCCCAACAATCGCCGCGCCTTGGCGATATCGGCATTCTCTTCCACCGATGCTGCGAAGGGCAAACTGCGTGAGACAGAGCGCAGCAGATCAATCGCCGGATACCGCCCACGTTCGGCAATCTTGCGGTCCATCACAACATGGCCGTCCAGCACGCCGCGCAGAATATCGGCCACCGTCTCCTCCATATCCGACCCAGCGACCAGCACCGAAAACACCGCCGTGATATCGCCCGCCTCTTCCGGCCCCGGGCCTGCGCGTTCGGCCCAAGCCATGATGGCAGGCGCTACCGAAGGCGGATACCCACGCAGACTGGCGGTTTCGCCCCCCGCCAAGGCAACCTCGCGGTGGGCTTCGGCAAAGCGGGTGACCGAATCGGCCAATAGCAGCACGTGCATGCCCTGATCGCGGAAATGTTCCGCCACGGCCATCGCCGCCCAAGCACAGCGACGACGCACCAGCGCCGATTGGTCCGACGTGGCCGTCACCACCACCGCGCGCGCCATTCCTGCGGGGCCAAGCACGCGTTCGACAAACTCGCGCAGCTCACGGCCCCGTTCGCCGATCAGGGCGATCACCACCACATCCGAAGAAACCCCGCGCGCAAACTTGCCCAACAGGGTCGATTTACCCACGCCCGATCCGGCGAAAAGCCCGATCCTTTGGCCCCGCACCAAGGGCAAAAGCGTGTCAAACACGGCAACCCCCGTTTGCAACCTTTCGCCCAAACTGCGCCGCGTGGCAGCAGCAGGGGCCGCCGACAACAACGGGCGCATCAAAGGGCCGCGAAAGATAGGCTTGCCATCCAAAGGCTTACCGAAGGGGTCAACCACGCGTCCGATCCAACTGTTGTCTGGCGCTATGCCCGCCTGACCAATCAGGCGCACGGCGGCCCCCAAAGTCAGGCCTTCTGCCATCTGATCGGTCAACACCGTGACGCCTTCGGCCTGCAAGGCCACCACCTCTCCGCCCAAGGTGGGGCCTAGCGCCACGCGGTCGCCCAAGGCCGCGACATCGGCTATCCCCGTCACCGTCACCGTGCCGCGCCCGATGGCACTGACCCGACCGATACGCGCTGTGACGGGCACGCCCAAGATCTCGGAAACCAAAGGCCGAAAAACATCTGCCATTTTCGCTTTCTCCACGACTGTCGAAACCCTTTCTAAAGGAATCAGTCTTAAGCCTTG
>CAMAYO010000037.1 GCA_945862465.1 Pseudorhodobacter antarcticus
GACACGGCGCTTGCCAAGGTTGCAGCAGGCGGGTCAGGTTTTGACTTGGTCGTGCCCTCGGCCAGCTTCATTCAGATTTTTGTGGAAAAAGGCCTGATCCAAGAACTGGACCTGTCCAAGATCCCCAATCACAAGAACATCGCGCCGGACTGGCTGAATGTTGTTTACGACCCCGGTCGTAAGTTCACCGTTCCGTGGCAGTGGGGCACCACCGGTATTGGTGTGAACCAGACAGCCTATTCGGGCGACATCAACACCTCGGCCATCTTCATGGACCCGCCGGCTGAATTGGTTGGCAAGGTCAACGTTACGCCGGAAATGGGCGAAGTGCTGGCACTGGCGACGATGTACATGGGCGGCCAGCCCTGCTCGGACGATCCGGAACTGATGAAGAAAGTGCGCGACAAGTTGTTGGAAGCCAAGCCGAAGTGGCTTTCTATGGACTATGGCATGACCGAAAAGATGTCTAACAATGACGTCATGGCGTCAGAATACTGGAACGGGGCTATGTTCCGCGCACGTTTGGCCAACCCCGACGTGAAATATGGCTATCCCAAGGAAGGCTTCCCGATCTGGATGGACCAAGTGGCCCTGCTGTCAGACGCCAAGAACGTCGAGGAAGCCTATAAGTTCCTAGACTTCATCGCTGTGCCTGAAAACGCTGCCTTGATTTCGTCCTTCGCCCGCTATGCCAACGGCATCGCTGGTTCGGAAGAATTCATGCCCGCGGATATGAAAGACGCGCCGGAAATCGTTATTCCGGCCGAGTTCAAGGACAAGGGCGTGTTCTTGCCGACCTGCACAGGGAAAGCGCAAGAATATATCACCGCGATCTGGACTGAACTGCAAAAGTAAGCCCGTAGGCGGGGAGGGGCTTGCCCCTCTCCGCACCCCTGACGCGTAAGGGGGGCTTATCAGCCCCCCTCACACTCCCCTATGAGCGTATTTGGGCAAAGTGCACATGGATCTGTGGCAGCTTTCGGCATCTGATCTGGCGCGTGCGATTGCAGCGCGGCAATTGGCCCCTTCTGAAGTGATGGCAGCTTACCTCGCGCGGATTGCAGCGGTTAATCCGGCGCTGAACGCTTTGGTGTCGTTGCGCGACGATGATGCGCTGATGGCCGAAGCGCGCTTGGCAGATGATGCACCGCCCAAGGGTTGGCTGCACGGCATGCCCTTTGCAGTGAAAGACCTGTGCGCGACCAAAGGACTGCGCACGACCTGGGGATCACCGCTATTTGAAAATTTTGTGCCCGAGCAGGACGATCTGTTGGCCGCGCGGATGCGCGGGGCGGGGGCGGTCTTTATCGGCAAAAGCAATACGCCCGAATGGGGCCATGGCAGCCATACGTTCAACCCTGTCTTTGGACCGACGCGCAACCCCTATGACCGTTCGCGCACGCCGGGTGGATCTTCGGGCGGGGCTGCTGCGGCGCTGGCGGCGCGGATGGTGCCGGTCGCCGACGGGTCCGATATGATGGGCAGCCTGCGCAACCCTGCGGCGTTTTGCAATATCTACGGGCTGCGCCCAAGCTGGGGTTTGGTGCCTGTCGATGCGCAGGGCGACACCTACCTGTCGACCATGGCGACCGAAGGCCCAATGGGCCGCACGATCGAGGATGTGGCGAACCTGTTGCAGGTACAAGCTGGGGCAAACCCTTGCACGCCTTTTGACCGCGCCGTGGGCGATTATGTCAGCGCGTTGCAAGGTGCATCTTTAAAGGGCAAGCGCATCGCTTGGGCCGCCGACTGGGGTGGGGCCTATGCGACAGAGCCGGGGATTTTGGATCTGTGCCAAACCGCTTTGCGCCAGATGGAAGCGATGGGGGCGATTGTAGAGCCTATTGCCCCACCCTTTCCAGCGGAACAGTTGTGGCAAGCTTGGGTCACCCTGCGGGCGATGATGAACGCCAACGGCTTTCGCGCGCTTTATGCCGACCCTGCCAAACGCGCCCAGATCAAGCCCGAAACCCTGTGGGAGATTGAGCAGGGCTTAAGCCTTTCGGCGCAAGTGGTCTATGAGGCCAGCGTGATCCGCTCGACCTGGTATGCCCATGCGGCGCGGCTCTTTGACACCTATGACGCCTTGGCTCTGCCTACGGCGCAGGTCTGGCCCTTTCCGGTCGAATGGCGCTGGCCGCAGTCAATCGGCGCGCGGCAGATGGATACCTATCATCGTTGGATGGAAGTGGTGATCCCCGCAGGTCTGATTGGGTTGCCCACCTTGTCCGTGCCAGTGGGCTTTGGTGCGCAAGGTCTGCCCATGGGGATGCAACTGGCCGGACGGGTTGGCAGCGATGCTTCGGTGCTTGCGATGGGACAAGCATGGCACGAGGCGACCGATTGGCCCAACAAGCGCCCACCGTTGCTGTGAGCTTGGCCTAGATGCGCCTAATCGTCCGGCTTTTGCTGCCTTTGGTGCCTTGGGCCATGTTCGCCATGTCGTTGTGGCGCGGGCTTTTGGGGCGCGAGCCACGCGCAGCCCTTGGTCAGCGCTTGGGATTTCTGCCGCGCCCTGCTGCGGGGCAAACGATTTGGTTGCACGCCGCATCGAATGGAGAGTTGGCCTCGGCCCGATGGGTGTTGGAGGATCTGTTGGCGGGGCGGGCGGATTTGCAGGTGTTGGTAACGACCAATACAGCGACTGCACAGGCGATGGCGTCGGCTTGGGGCTTGCGCGGCGTAACGGTGGCCCTTGCGCCGCTGGATTTGAGGCCTGTGATCGATCGGCTGTTGCGTGCGTGGAACCCACAAGCGCTGATCACGGTGGAGGGAGAGATTTATCCCCGCCGCTTTGCGCTGTGTGCCAAGGCACAGATTCCCATAGCCCTGATCGGCGCGCGCATGTCAGAGCGTAGCTTCCTTGGCTGGCAGGCCTTACAGCCCGTGATGGGACGAGCGTTGGGTCGGGTTGATATGGCCTCGGTGCAGGATGAGGCGTCTGGCCAAAGGCTGCGGGCCTTGGGCCTGCCCGTAAGCGCACTCCGCGCGCCTTGTGATCTAAAGGCTGTGGCGATTGCGCGGAGGCCGGCGCCAAACCTGCCGCTACGGCATAGCCGCGCGCGCTGGTTGCTGGCGGCATCCACCCATGCGGGAGAGGAGGCAATAATTTTAGATGCCTTTGCCCAAGTGCGTGACCAGTTTGACCACCTGATCCTTGCACCGCGCCATCCTCGGCGTGGCGACGAGGTGGCTGCGCTGATCGCAGCGCGGGGCCTGACGCTTTCTCGCAGGTCCAGCGGCTCTATGCCGGACGCTCAACCAGTTTTTCTGGCCGACACAATGGGCGAGATGGACCTGTGGTATCCGCTTTGCGGCGTTTGCATCGTTGGGGGCAGCTTTGTGCCCAAAGGCGGGCATACGCCTTGGGAACCGGTGCGGATGGGCTGCGCCATTGTGCATGGCCCCTGGGTCGATAACTTTGCCGGCCCCTATGCCCAACTTGCCACAGCAGGCGGGGCGCTGCGTCTGCATGGGGGGCAGGACTTGGTACAAGCCTTGACGCGCCTGAACGCCGAGGGCCAAGACGGCCTTACCAGCGCAGCCGCACAGATTTTAAGCGGCATTGGCAGCGGCGCGCAGCTTTGTGAAGACATTGAAGGGCTTTTCCCGCTGAGCCCGCCAAAAAATCCCTTGCGTTGACGTGATTATGTGAGAGATTCTATGAAAAATGCCTGCTGGCACTGGGGAATGAACCTTGGGTCAAAGGTGGCGGGCGAAGGTGCAGGCACAATGTCCATAACGATACCCACGCTCTTGGCTGGCGGGATTAAACCCGTGCAATCGCTGACATCGGTCATTGCAGATGCGCCGATGGCAGAGGATGCTATGGCAGAACAGGTCGGCGCTTTGTGCTGGCGGCTGCACAAGGGGCGGGTTCAGGTGTTGCTGGTGACCTCGCGGGACACAGGGCGGTGGGTTTTACCCAAGGGCTGGCCCATGGCGGGCAAAACAGCCGAGGCCGCCGCCGCGCGAGAAGCTTGGGAAGAGGCAGGGGTTGAGGGGCTGGTGCAAGCACAGTCCATCGGGCGCTATTGCTACGACAAGATCCGGCCCAATGCCGTGCCCTTGCTGTGTTGCGTGGATGTCTTTCCGTTGCGGGTGCGGCGGTTGAAATCCGACTTTCCCGAACACAAGCAACGCCGCCGCAAATGGTATAGCGCGGTAGAGGCTGCAAGTTTGGTTGCCGAAGCAGAGCTTGCGACCATGTTGATGCAGGTGCACGATGCCCCCGAACTGCTGACCGCTGCAGCACTGCTTGACAAGGCCCATCAACCTGCCAGTTAAAGGGCAGGCTGTCATGGGTTGGCCAGAAGGCAAGCGAAACAAAGATGATCCGATACACCCTGAAATGTGCTGCAGACCATGCGTTTGACAGCTGGTTTCCTTCGTCTGCGGGCTATGACAGCCTCAAGGCGGCAGGTCATGTCGCCTGCCCTACCTGCGGCGATACGGCTGTGGAAAAGGCCTTGATGGCCCCGCGTGTGGCCTTGGGTCAAGGCGATCTGACCGCACCGCAAAGCGATGCAGAAAAGGCCATGGCGGATTTGCGGCGCAAGGTGGAAGAAAATTCCGAATATGTCGGCGTGAACTTTGTGGCCGAGGCGCGCAAGATGCATGAGGGCACGGTGCCCGAGCGGTCAATTTATGGCGAGGCCAAGCCTGCCGAGGCGATCAAGCTTCTGGAAGATGGTGTGCCCGTAGCCCCCCTGCCCTTTATGCCGGGGCGCAAGGCCAACTAACGTCGCGCCTGTGGGCGAAGGTTGCCCCCAAGATGCTGGAGGGTTTCACACCCTCCAGACCTCCCGTGGGATATTTGTGCAAGTATGAAAGGGGGTTAGATTTGCTTTTGCGGCATCTGAACGCGCAAGCCTTCCAGCGCGTCGGAAACTTTCAACTGGCAGGTCAGGCGCGAGCGCACGGGGTCAGGTGACCAAGCAAAGTCGAGCATATCAGATTCCATCGCGTCTTTCTTAGGCAGGCGGTCAACCCAAGCAGGGTCAACATAGACATGGCAGGTCGAGCAGGCGCAAGCGCCGCCGCAATCAGCCTCGATGCCCGGGATGCCGTTGTCGCGGGCCCCTTCCATGACGGTCAGGCCATTGGCGACCTCGATCGTGTGTTCCTTGCCGCCAAATTCGACATAAGTGATTTTCGCCATTGTGCCCTCGTATCCTTGTTGGGATTTATCTAGCGCAAGGGGGGCGCGGATTCCACCCCCGTTTGACGCAAGACGGGGCGTTTGATGCCTTGCTCAAACGTGACCAATGTTCTACTTTCGTTCTATGACCGATTGGCTGACCCCCACCCCGCGCCCCAACACATGGCCGCGCCCGCCCGCAGCGCTGCCAGCTGCGCGGTTGAATGAGCCTAGCCATGGCGCGCGGGTCTGTGTGGCGGGCTTGGTTTTGGTGCGCCAGCGCCCCGGCACGGCCAAGGGCGTGATCTTTCTGACGCTAGAGGATGAGACGGGGGTGACCAATGTGGTGGTCTGGGCCGCCATCTATGAACGCTTTCGCCGCGCAGTCATATCGGGGCGACTGCTGCGCGTGACTGGCCGCTTGCAGCGCGAGGCAGGCGTGGTGCATGTGGTGGCCGAGACGATTGAGGATATGTCGACCCTGCTGGACCGGCTGCTCTCGCCCGACTTTCGGCCCGATATCGCGCGGGCGGGCGACCAGCCTTAGGGCAAGCGCCAAAAGAAAAGGCGGCGAGGTTGCCCCCGCCGCCTGATCCCCTTATCAGGTCAAGGTTCAGTCCAGCGACAGCGCCACAAAGCGCGGGTCGCCTTGGGTGCGCACCAACAAGAGCAGCGACTTGCGGCCAGCGTCTTTCGCCTCGGTCACCCGGTCTTGGATGTCTTTCAGCGTCGCCACCTTTTGCTGTCCGGCTTCGGTGATCAAATCCCCTTGGCGTAGGCCCTTGGTATAGGCCTCAGACGCCACATCGACATCCATCACCACCAATCCCTTGTCGCCCGGCTGCAGGGTCAGGCCTAGGATGACGCTGCTTTGCGGTTCCGCAGGGGGAGCGGATGTGTCGCCAGTGCCGTCGGCTTGCGCCTCGGCCTCTTCGCGGCGGCCAAGTTTCACATCCAGATTGACCAGTTTGCCCTGCCGCAGGACGACCACCTTGACCATTTCCCCAATCGGCGCATCGGCCACGGCACGCACCAGCGCCTTGCTGTCGGCCACATCTTTGCCGTTGAACGTGACGATCACGTCACCCGACAGAATGCCCGCATCCTTGCCCGGACCATCGGGCACATCGGTGACCAAAGCGCCCTTCGCCTCGGCCAAGCCCATGGCGTCGGCCACATCTTGGCTGACGTCTTGAATGCGCACACCCAGCCAGCCGCGACGGGTTTCGCCATATTGCTTAAGCTGGTCGACCACTTTGCTGACCACATTCGAGGCCATGGCAAAGCCAATCCCGATCGACCCACCCGAGGGCGACAGGATCGCCGTGTTCATCCCGATCACTTCACCCTTCACGTTGAACAAAGGCCCGCCAGAGTTGCCCTTGTTAATCGCCGCATCGGTTTGCAGGAAATCGTCATAGGTGCCGCTCAACTCGCGCCCACGGGCCGAGACGATGCCCGCGGAGACCGAAAAGCCCTGCCCCAAGGGGTTGCCCATCGCCACGACCCAATCGCCAACGCGCATCTTGTCGCTGTTGCCGAAAGAAACGAAAGGCAAGGGTTCGGGGCTGTCCACCTTCAGCAGCGCCACGTCGGTCTTCAAATCGAGACCGACCAATTTAGCCTTAAGGGTCTGACCACCAAAGGTTTCCACCTCGATCTCGTCCGCGCCTTCAATGACATGGTTGTTGGTGACGATATAGCCATCAGCCGAGATGATATAGCCAGAGCCCAGCGCTTCAGATTTCTCCATCGGCTGATCGGGGGAGCCGCCGTTTTGATCATTGAAATCCTTGAAGAACTTTTCAAAGGGTGATCCGGGGGGTACCTGCATCTGTCCGCCCGATTGGGCTGCGACAATGGACGATGTGGTGATATCGACCACCGCGGGAGAAAACTTTTCCACCAGATCGGCAAAGCTAGGCGGCACGCTTTGCGCCATGCTGATGCCCGCTATGGGGCTCAGCGCCAACGCAAGGCCCAAGCCCAGCGCCATCAATGGGCGGCGGCTTTGGGGTTTGGCCGCCTGCGGGGCGGCGCGTCGAAGGACGGGATAGGTCGCTGGCACGTTCGAACTCCTCACGATTGCTTTGGCCCCGCGCTTTGCGAAACCGAAATGCTATGGCCCTATGTTGAGCGGCGGCGCGGCATTTGCAATGCAAACCAGATCGCGCCTGCTCAAAGCCGCGTGAGAATTCCGTGCGCGGTTTGCGGGTGCGCCCCGCAAACCGCAAGATCTTAGGGCGCCTTTGGGGCGCTGCCGCCTGCAACGGTGCTACCCGTTCCGGTAGCACCCGATGCCGACACAGTGCCGTTGCCAGTTTGGTCTGAAGGATCTGCGCCAAAGTAGTGGAAGAACTCTCCCTCAGGGGCCATCACAAAGGCCGTGGTCCCCGGTTTCAGCGCATTGGCATAGGCGGAAAGCGAGCGGGTGAAAGCGTAGAACTCAGGGTCTTGGCCATAGGCTTCGGCATAGATCGCACTGCGCTTGGCGTCAGCTTGACCGCGAATGATCTCGGCCTCTTTGCTGGCCTCTGAGTTGATTTCCACCGCCTCACGATCCGCTTCAGCCCGCAGAGTTTGTGCCGCTTCGTTGCCGCGCGCGATTTCATCGGTCGCATCGCGTTGGCGTTCGGCCTGCATGCGCGAATAGGTCGCATTCAGGTTTTGCTGCGGCAGGTCAGTGCGGGTTAGGCGCACGTCGATCACGTCAATTCCCAAAGTAGCCGCCTTGGCGCGGGCATTGTCGCGGATCTTGTTCATCAGGACCACTCGGTCCTCGGACAGCACCGATTGCAAGGGAACCGAGCCTAGAACATCGCGCACTTCGGGGTTCACGATCTTGGACAGGTTGTTGCGCGCCTCGTCAATGCCGCCCAAGCCCACTGCACGGCGGAACTTTTGCAAATCGACAATGCGCCAACGGGCAAAGGCATCCACCACCAAGCGGCGCTGGTCAGCAAAGGTGATTTCCGTAGGATCGGTCACGAGGCCCAAGATACGGTCATCGTAGCGGAAAACCTCTTGGATGAAGGGGGCTTTGAAATACAAGCCCGGCTCATCCACCACCTGCTTAACCTCACCAAACTGCAAGATCAGCACTTTTTCGCGCACATCGACGACAAAGATCGAGGACATGGCCGTGGCAAGCAAAATCGCCAGAACGGGAAGGGAATATACCATTTTCATCAGTTGGTCCCTCCGACAGCGGGGGCAGGCGGCGGGATAAGCCCGTTCAGGGGCAGATAGGGTATAGCGCCTTGGCTTGTCGAATTATCCATGATCACTTTATTTGCGCCACCCAAGACTTGTTCCATCGTTTCCAGATACATCCGTTTGCGAGTGACTTCGGGGGCTTTGACATATTCGGCATAGACCGACAGGAAGCGGCTGGCATCGCCCTGCGCTTCGTTCACCACACGGGCGGCATAAGCTTGCGCCTCTTGACCCGTTTGCGACGCTTGGCCGCGCGCTGCGGCGGTTACCTTGTTGGCATAAGCGTTGGCTTCTTTTTGCAACCGGTCACGTTCCTGCTGGGCCGCTTGCACGGCGCGGAAACTGTCGGCCACTTCGGCGGGCACGTCTGATTTGAGCAGGTTGACCCGCACCACAGAAATGCCGCTGTCATAGCTATCGAGCGTCGATTGCACTTCGGTTGTCAGGCTGTTTTCCACTTCGCCGCGATTCTTGTTCAAGATCGGGGCCAATTGGCTGCGCGCTACGATATCGCGCACAGCGGATTCGGCCACAGCGCGGATCGTGTCTTCAGGGTCTTTTAGGTTGAACAGGAACTTGGCCGGATCGTTGATGTTCCACACCACTTGGAACTCGATGTCTACGATGTTTTGATCGCCCGTCAGCATCAGGCCATTGTCCAGATCACCGCCGGTGCCCGTGCCGATATCGGTCGTGCGTTGCTGACTGGTGTTGACGATCACAGCCGAAACGATGGGCCAAGGGGCCACGTTCAAACCATCGGCTTTGACTTGGTAGAATTGGCCCAAGAACAGTTCGACCGCTTTTTCTTCGGGCTTGACGGTGTAGAACGACAGGTAAGACCAGACAAGCGCCAAGGCGATAACGGTAGAGATCACGCCTTGGCGGGTGAAGAACCAATTGCCGTCGCCACCGGCTCCACCACCATTGCCACCGCCGCCATTGCCGCGCCCACCCATGATAACGCGCAAACGCTCTTGCCCCATGCGGAATACATCATCCAGATCGGGGATTTGTGCGCCCTGCGGGCGGCGATTGTCGCCATTGCGCGGATCAGACTTGCGCCCTTCCGCTTTGCGGTCGTCTTCGTCCTCGGGTCCGTTGCCGCCGCCCCAGGGGCCATTTCCACCTGCCATCGGTTTTCCTCTTATGCTTTGTCTTGCTGAATTTGGGTATTGCCCACGAGATTTCAAGGCGTGCAGCTAAAGGAATGGATGCATCCTTGTGGGCTTGCGCATCGTGACCAGTTCTTCGGCCATCGTGGGGTGCACGGCCACGGTGCGGTCGAAATCTTCTTTCGTTGCCCCCATCTTCACCGCAATCGCCGCCAGTTGTATCATCTCTCCCGCTTCTGGGCCCACAATATGGCAGCCCAGCACCACGCGTGTTTGGGCATCGACGATCAGTTTCATCATGACGCGGTCGGGGCGACCGACGAACATGGTCTTCATAGGACGGAAGGTGGCAGTGTACACCTGAACCCCGCCGCGTTCGATGCCCTGCTCTTCTGTCATACCAACTGCGCCCAATTCGGGCTGGGTAAAGACGGCAGAGGCCGCAAGTTCGTGATCGGCTTTGCTGGGTTGGGCACGAAACAGCGTGTCAGCCAAGGCGTGGCCTTCGCGGATGGCCACAGGTGTTAGGTTGATGCGGTTGGTGACATCGCCCACCGCGTAGATCGAGGGCACGGCAGTCTGGCTCCACGCGTTCACAATCACCTCGCCCTGCTGGCCCAACGCCACGCCCAAGGCTTCTAGCCCCAAGCCCTGCACATTGGGCCTGCGGCCTGTCGCGAAGAGCACAAGGTCCACTTCGGTCTGCGCGCCTGTCAGATCGGTGACCAGAATGCCCGTGTCGCTTCGATCAAGCCGCGTCACGTCGGCGTTACTGCGAATGTCTATGCCTGCAGCGACCATGCCCGCCACAACATGGCCGCGCGCTTCATCATCAAAGCCGCGCAGGATTTGTGGACCGCGGTAATACTGCGTCACTTGCGTGCCAAACCCGTTGAGGATGCAGGCGAATTCCGACGCGATGTAACCGCCCCCCACAATGGCCGCACGGCGCGGCAGGTTTTCCAGATCAAACATCTCGTTCGACGTAATGCCCAAACCTGCCCCCGGCACATCGGGGACAAAGGGCCATCCCCCCGTGGCAATTAGGATATGCTTGGCGGTAAAGGTTTCACCCGTCGAAAGGCGCACCGTGTGGGCATCGGCCAAAGAGGCGCGGGCGTCATGCACCACGACACCGGCGTTTTTCAACGTGCCGCGATAGGCGTTTTCTAGGCGTGTCAGTTCCGCGCCCAAAAGCCTGCGAAACTTGGGCCAATCAAAGGCCCCTGCTTGCACATCCCAGCCATAAGCCGCCGCATCTTGCATAGCCTTGGGATAGGCCGAGGCGTTGACCATCAACTTCTTGGGTACACAGCCCCGAATGACACAGGTGCCTCCCATGCGGCTTTCTTCAGCCAAACCGACCCGCGCACCGCCGTCAGCGGCAGCAATCCGCGCCGCACGCACACCGCCAGAGCCGCCACCGATGACGAAAAGGTCGTAATCAAAGGGCAAGGTCACTCTCCCAGATCAGCGAATATATTGTCCAAGGGCGACACGGCAACCTTGCTGGCCTTAACCGAGCCATCGTGATTGTCGCGCACCACAACCCGCCCATCGGTGTGGCCGATGATCACACGGTCGCACAGGTTGATGAACAAGCCATTTTCCACAACACCCGGGATTTGGTTCAAAGCCATCGCCAAATGACGTGGGTGGCCGATACGCTTCAGGTGCAGGTCAAGGATGTAATTGCCCTCATCCGTCAGCACAGGGCCATCTTTACCCATCCGCAGGGTGACATCGCGGGCGAAGGCGTCTTGGCCAATCAACATCTCTTCGATCAAAACTTGCGTCGTGGTCCATCCAAAGCGGATGACTTCGACAGGCAAAGGAAAGGCCCCCAGATTGGCCACCTCTTTCGCGGCATCGGTGATCACGATCATCTGATCGCTGGCAGCGGCCACGATCTTTTCTTGCAACAAGGCTGCCCCACCGCCTTTGATCAAGTTGAAATCGCGGTCAAACTCATCTGCACCATCGATGGTCAGGTCTAGCCATTTGGCCTCTTCAAGGGTCTTTATCGTCAGCCCAAGCTCGCGCGCCAGCTCTGCCGTGCGTATCGATGTCGGCACGCCGATCACCTTCAACCCCTCGGCCTGAACCCGAGCGGCCAAGCAACGCACCATCCAAGCGGCGGTGGATCCTGTGCCAAGGCCTAGTTTCATGCCCGATTGCACGAATTCGACCGCGCGTTTGGCGGCCACATATTTGGCGGTGTCGACGGGGGACAAGTCCTTGTGCATGCTACGCTCCTGACCTTTTGCACCGCTTATAGCAAAGCTGCAGGCGGGTTCTATGGGCAAACGCGATAGGGACCTGACCTTGACTTGGGCGGACTATCCCCCATATTGAGAATAATTCTCAATCTCATCCATAGATCGACCAAAGTGACGCCAACAGACCGCCCCGATAAACCCGTTTGGAACAGCCCGCGCGGGCCTGCGGCCCTGTCAGAGGTGGCGCGCAGCGTGAAGCTGGGTGCCACGCCGTGGAAGCGGTTTTTGGCCTTTTTGGGGCCGGGCTATATGGTCGCCGTGGGGTATATGGACCCAGGCAACTGGGCCACATCGCTGGCAGGTGGGGCAAAGTTTGGCTATGCCTTGCTGTTCGTGGCGTTGCTGTCGAACCTGATGGCGATTGTCTTGCAATCGCTGTCAGCGCGCCTTGCCATAGGTTCTGGCCGCGATCTGGCACAGGCCTGCCGCGATGCCTTTCCGCGATGGGTGTCTATTCCCTTATGGCTGACGGCCGAGATTGCCATCATCGCCACCGATGTGGCCGAGGTGATCGGCACAGCGATTGGTCTGAACCTGCTGTTTGGCATTCCCTTAGAACTGGGCGTGGTGATCACCGCGCTGGATGTGTTCTTGATCCTGTGGCTGCAAAGGCGGGGTTTTCGCAAACTGGAAGGCTTTGTGATTGCCCTTTTGGCACTGATTGCCGTGTGTTTTGCCATTCAAGTGGCCTTGGCAAGCCCTGATTGGGGCGGCGTTCTGCGCGGCTTTGCGCCCACGACCGATGTTTTGCGCAATCCTGAAATGCTATATCTGGCGCTGGGCATTCTGGGGGCCACAGTGATGCCCCATAACCTATACTTGCATTCCGCCATTGTCCAAACCCGCGACTGGGGCGATCGGCCTGAAGACAAGCGCGAAGCCTTGCGCTTTGCTACGATTGATTCGACCGTGGCCTTGATGTTCGCCCTGCTGATCAACGCAGCCATCCTAATCTTGGCTGCCGCCAGCTTTCATGCTGCAGGCAAGACCGATGTCACCGACCTTGGCGATGCGCATCAGTTGATCGGGCCCTTGCTGGGGGCGGGTGTGGCCCCAACTCTGTTTGCCGTGGCCTTGCTGGCCTGCGGGCTCAATTCCACCGTCACAGCAACGCTGGCAGGCCAAGCCGTGATGGAGGGGTTCTTGCGCCTGCGCCTTGCCCCATGGGTGCGCCGCTTGATCACTCGCAGTCTGGCGATCTTACCCGCCGCAGGGGTCACGTTGTTCTATGGGGCTGCGGGAACGGGGCGTTTGCTGATTTTGACGCAGGTGGTGTTAAGCTTGCAGCTGTCCTTTGCGGTCATCCCCTTGGTGCTGTTCACCACATCGAAAGCCCGCATGGGGGGGCTGGTTGCCCCGGTATGGCTGGGCGCTTTGGCTTGGTCTGTGGCGGGGGCGATTGTTGTTTTGAACATGAAATTGCTGTGGGATTTTTTTGGGGCTTAAGGCGCAGCGTTCAGAACGACAGTCCCTCGCGCACCTCGTCCACCGTCACTTTGCCATCTTCGTTGGCGTCAAAGGCCATTACCAGTTTGGTTGTTTTGATTTCGGTTAGGGAAACCGCTTTGTCTGCGGCAAGCTGGCAGTAAGCCGCCAGAACCGACATGACATAACTGCGCGCCTTGGCCTGTTCAAAGGCAATACTGGTGTCGACCTGCTCAGCGGTAATCGCCCCATCGGCGCCGTAACCCGCAATAAGATCGGTCATATCTTCAAAATACTTTTGCGGATCATCCATCACCTGACGCACCGCCGTTTCCGGAATGGTGAAAGCGGCACGATCGGGCAGAGTATCAGCGGAAATGGGCAAAAAGGCAGCGATCAGGGCGGGGAGTACGGGCATGAAAACCTCCGGTCAGGGTTGGAACAACTGACCTTGACCTCTGCGGGCGGTGGTTAAGGTTGCGTAAACAAAACCAGAACATAGTTTGAAAAATGCGGGGCATCGCTTAAGTTCCGGCCATTTTCCGCCCTTACCTGTCGGTTTTGCTTTGTGTCACACCGCCCCATCATCCTATCGTAACGCAAAGATGGAGCGCGCGATGTCCCAGCCGATGTATACTTTGTACTTCTCGCCTGATTCTGCTTCGTTCATTGTGCGGCTTGCTCTGCGCTTGACGGGGGCCAGTTTTGCCGAACGCCAGATCGACCGCCCAGCGGGAGAGTTGGACAGCCCCGGTTACCGCGCGATGCATCCGTTGGGCAAAATCCCCGCGATGGAAACGCCCGATGGCCCTATGTTTGAGACGGCGGCGATGCTGCTGTATTTGGCCGAGCGCCATACAGGCCTTGCCCCTTCTCCCGCCAGCCCCGAGCGCGCAGCCTTTCTGAAATGGTTCTTCTACACCGTCACTAACCTGCATGCGCCCTTGATGCAGGTGTTTTACCCAGACCGTGTGGCGGGGCCAGAATGTTCGGCGGCAGTGGTGGCGCATCAGTCCGCCAAACTGAAAGAGCACTTTGCCATTCTGGATCATATGGTGGCCCGTGACGCGCCCGATTGGCTTTCGGCCAAGCCATCGATTTTTTCGTTCTACGTGGGCGTTCTGGTGCGCTGGCTGTCAAGCTTTCCTACAGGTCATCCTGCGCGCATCACCACCGCTGATCTGCCCGGCTTGGGGCCGATCTTAGCCAAGCTTGAAACCTGCCCCGCAGCACTGGCTGTCGCGCAGGCCGAAGGTTGCGCCCCCACCATCTTCACCGCACCTTACTGAGGGCCCCATGTTTCTTTCCGTTTTTGATATGTTCAAAGTGGGTGTCGGGCCTTCGTCGTCCCACACGATGGGGCCGATGGTAGCCGCAGCACGGTTCTTGGAAACCCTGCGCACCTCTCCGTTTCGGGCGGCGGGGCTGAAAGCCTCGCTTCACGGATCATTGGCCTTCACCGGCTTGGGCCATGCCACCGACCGCGCCACGATCTTGGGACTGGCGGGGTTTGAGCCCGCGACTTATGACGCAGCCAAGGCCGAAACAGTGCTAGAGGCGATCCATTCGACTCATAAAATCAACCCGCCCGGCTTAAGCGAGTTGACCTTTGACCCCAAGAAAGACTTGGTGTTCGACTACGGCCCCGCCCTGCCCGGCCATGCCAATGGCATGATCTTGAAGGCTACTGATGCGCAGGGCGATGTGATCTTGCAGGAAACCTATTACTCCATCGGCGGCGGCTTTGTTCTGACGGCCGCCGAACAGGTCGAAGCGGGTGGGTCGAAAGCCAAAGCCCGCGCTGATGTGCCCTATCCGTTCGAATCGGCCGATGAGATGATGGAAATGGCCGCGAAATCGGGGCTGACGATTGCCCAGATGAAATTGGCCAACGAGCTGAAGTTTCGGTCTAAGGCCGACATCGACAAGGGCATCGCCCGCCTGTGGGAGGTCATGAACCATTGCATCTCGCGCGGGATGGAGGGCACAGGGATTTTGCCGGGTGGCTTGAAGGTGCGCCGCAGGGCCAAGGGCATCCATGATGCGCTGATCGCCGAACGCGGGCTGAACATGACAGCCCCGCATGTGATCAACGACTGGATGTCGCTCTATGCGATGGCCGTGAACGAAGAAAACGCGGCAGGCGGGCAGGTCGTGACTGCCCCGACCAATGGCGCTGCGGGCGTTCTGCCAGCGGTGCTGCGCTATTATCTGGATCATGTGCCGGGGGCATCGACCAATCGGATTGCCGATTTTCTGCTGACAGCGGCGGCGATTGGCGGGCTTTGCAAGCACAACGCCAGCATTTCGGGTGCGGAATGCGGCTGTCAGGCGGAAGTAGGCTCTGCCGCTGCCATGGCGGCTGCGGGTTTGGCTGCGGTGTTGGGCGGCAGTGTGGAGCAAGTGGAAAACGCAGCTGAAATAGCTCTGGAACATCACTTGGGCATGACCTGCGACCCCGTCAAAGGGCTGGTGCAGGTGCCTTGTATCGAACGCAACGGCTTGGGCGCTATCAAGGCCGTCTCTGCCGCCAGCCTATCCTTGCGCGGCGATGGGCAGCATCTGGTGTCTTTGGATGTTTGCATCGAAACCATGCGCCAAACGGGCAAAGATATGCATGAGAAGTACAAAGAAACCTCGTTGGGCGGCTTGGCCGTGAATGTGCCAAATTGTTAAAACCAACCAATACTCTGCGCGGCGCTTTGCTGATGGTGGCCTTTTGCGTGTTGGCCCCTTTGCTGGACGCCTGTTCAAAGCTCGCCACGACTGATATCCCCGTTGGCCAGATCACCGCCGCGCGCTTTGTGTTTCAGGGCCTGTGTATGCTGCCTGTCATCTTGCTGATGCGGCTTGATTGGCGGACGGGCGGGCGGGATGCGGGGCTTTTGGTCTTGCGGGCCGTGTGTCTGATCTTGTCGACCTATTGCTTTGTGGCTTCGGTGGAATTCATGCCCATCGCCGATTCCATCGCCATCGTTTTCGTGATGCCCTTTATTTTGATGTTTTTGGGCCGCTTGATCTTTGGCAATCCAGTTGGGCGGCGGCGCATCTATGCCTCGGTTGTGGGGTTTGGCGGGGCGATGTTTGTCATTCAACCCTCGCTGAACAATTACGGGCTTGTTGCGTTGTTTCCCTTGGGCTGCGCGCTGTCGTTCTCGTTCTACGAGATGGCGACACAGGCGATGTCTAACCGCGTGCATCCGGTAACGATGCAACTGCACACATCCATTGTGGGTACGGTGATTTGCGTGCCCTTGCTCTGGGCCTTTAATGGGTCGGGCCTAACCGAACTGGACCCTGTCTCACCAGACCTGTTGAACTGGGCCTATCTGTTCGGCGTGGGGTTCTGGGCGGCTGTCAGCCATTTGTGCATGACGATTGCGATGAAATATGCGCCTGCTGCAACACTTGCCCCACTGCATTATCTAGAACTGCCGATGGCAGTGTTTCTAGGCTATGCGATCTTTGGCGATTTCCCCAATGCGCTCACATGGGTGGGCATCGTGCTGATCACGGGGTCAGGGCTTTACATCATCCGCCACGAACACCGGCAGGGATCAGCCCATCCAATGCCGCCCCCACTGCCGAACGAGGCAATATAACCAGCATCCGGTCGGCGTTAAACCGCAGGCTGACAGGGCCGGACACTTCGTTCGAGGTGCCAATCATCGCATCGGGGGCAAAGTGCAAGTCCTGTAGGGGCCAGCGCAAGCCCGTGCTTTCGCCCTGCACTGTGCCCATCGGGAACAGCGATAGGCGCGTGCCTTTGGGCAGGGTCAGATCAAGGCTGCGCGGGGCCAGAAAGGTCACATCTGACCCACTCAGGATCAGGCAGCGTTTGTCAGGATACCGCACCAAAGCATTTAGCACAGCAAGGCTGTGATCCAACCTTTGCCCCGCAAATCCCAAGCCAAGCACAAACGGCGCGTCAATCGACCGCAAGGCTTTATCAAAATCAGTCGTCACCTGTTCGGCGATATGGTGCAACCGCCCCACCAAACGCACCCGCGCTGCGGATGAGATAGAATCGAAGTCGCCAATCACCGCCTCGGGCTCGGCCCCTAGGGCCAAAAGCCTATCCGCCCCGCTGTCTGCCGCCACCAAACGTGGGGCAAAGGTGCGGGCTTGGGCCAGCAGGCCGGCCGAAAACCGCCCGCCACCTGCCAAGGTCACACCTTGCGAAGACTGGACAAAGGTTTGGGTCATCTGCGGATGTCTTTCCAATTGCGGCGAAAAATCGGTTCAGGGACACAATCCATCCTTTAAATCACCACCATTTGTCCATCGAATAGAACAAACCTACGGGCATTTTTGCCCCAAGACCCCTGCAAAAGGCGCAGCATTGATGTCGGATGCCAAACGGATCCTCACCGTCTCTTATGGGACGTTTCGCTGCACCTTGGAAGGCTTTGATGATCCTATAGCAACCCTGCGAGAGGTGACCGACCATTTCCGAGATCTGGCAGCGCAAGACCGCAGTTTTGGGGCAGAGCCTGTCGCCGACAAAGGCGGGGTGCAGCTTGGCTTTGTGGAGCAGGACCCCGAAGGAGGCCAAGCCCCAAGGGTACGGCAAAACAAAAGAAGGGACCCTACCCCGCCCTCGCGCCCTTTGTCCAAAGCGGCCGACGTGTCAGTGAGCCGCCTGATAAGTGCGACGGACAGTGCCCTGGACGATCCCGATACACAGCGCCGCAGGGCGGCTACGGCGCAATTGAAGGCCGCGGTGCTGGCGCAAATGGCAGAACGGCGGGGCCCAAGCGACAAGATTACCTTAGCAGGTCAGCGCCGCGGCCCCTTTCAACTTGATCTTGATAAAGCCCCGTCCCCTGCCCCCTTAACAGCGCAGGCCCGCAGGCAAGGGACAGAGCGGCCCTAGAGGTCGTTCCGATTAGTCTTCAGGCTTTGCATTCGGGTCGGGCTGGCCGATGCCCAGAAAAATGGGCCGCAGTGGCACGATCCACAGGACGCCAAGGCCGACATATATCGCAAACTCTACCAGAACCGACGGGCGGTCGATCAGAGCCACCAGTGACACCGCCACAACGATGTAGGCCGGCAAGCCAACACACAGCACCAAGAGCGCCAGTCTGCGTCGGGTTTTATAGGTCAATGCCATGGCTCAATCCGCAAATGGGTCGGTGACAAGGATCGTATCGTCACGTTCAGGGCTGGTTGAGAGCAAAGCTACGGGGCACTGGATCAGCTCTTCAATCCGGCGCACATATTTGATCGCAGCACCCGGCAGTTGCGCCCAAGACCGCGCGCCTGCGGTCGTTTCGGACCAGCCTTCCATCTCTTCATAGATCGGTCTGCAACGGGCCTGCGCATCGGCAGCGGTGGGCAGATAGTCAAGCCGCTTGCCGTCAAGATCGTAACCGATGCAGATTTTCAACGTCTTAAAGCCGTCCAACACATCCAACTTGGTCAGCGCAATGCCCGACACGCCTGATGTGGCGCAGGTTTGGCGCACCAAGACGGCATCGAACCAGCCACAGCGGCGCTTGCGGCCTGTGACTGTGCCAAACTCGTGCCCCCGCGCGCCCAAGCGTTCGCCGTCGTCGTCCATCAACTCGGCCGGAAAAGGGCCTTCTCCCACGCGGGTTGTGTAGGCTTTGACAATGCCAAGCACGAAATCAATCGCCGTCGGCCCCAGGCCCACGCCCGTCGCCGCCTGCCCCGCGATCACGTTTGACGAGGTGACGAAGGGATACGTCCCAAAGTCGATATCCAGCAAAGCCCCCTGCGCGCCTTCGAACAAGACGCGCTTTCCGGCACGGCGGGCGTCGTTCATCACTTTCCACACGGGCTGTGCATAGGGCAGCACTTGGGGGGCAATGGCGCGCAGCGCAGCCAGCAGAGCGTCTTTGTCGACAGGCTCTACCCCCAACCCACGGCGCAGCGCGTCGTGATGGCCCATCAAACGGTCCACCCGTGCGATCAATGTCGCCTCGTCCGCAAGATCGGCCACACGAATGGCGCGGCGGCCGACTTTATCCTCGTAGGCGGGGCCAATACCGCGGCCCGTGGTGCCGATTTTCGCCACAGAGTTCTGGTTTTCACGGGCGCGGTCCAACTCACCATGGATGGGCAGTATCAGGCTGGCGTTTTCAGCCACCATCAGGTTTTCAGGCGTGATATCGACCCCTTGGCCGCGCAGCTTTTCAATTTCCATCACCAGATGCCACGGATCAACCACCACGCCATTGCCTATGACCGACAGCTTGCCACCGCGCACGATGCCGCTGGGCAGTAGGCTAAGCTTATAAACCTTGCCTTCGATGACCAAAGTATGGCCCGCATTATGCCCGCCTTGAAAGCGCGCGATGACATCGGCGCGTTCAGACAGCCAATCGACAATCTTGCCCTTGCCCTCGTCGCCCCACTGGGCGCCCACAACTACAACATTGGCCATGGCGTCACCTTCGCATTTTGGAAAAACCGTCTGACCTATAGCGAGTGGTGGCGGCCAGCGAAACCACAAAGTGCCAAAGCGGCTGGCATAGCGCGGCAAGCGCGCATCAGCCCCTTGCCGACCTGCCCCCGTCCTGTGCAGACTAAGGCAATATTCCCGCAAGAACGAGGGCCTGCATGCTGTATTACGTAACCTTGGGCACAAATGCCCTGCCCCGCGCCCGCGCCTTTTACGGGGCCACATTGGCCACTTTGGGCATTGTCGACCTGCGACCCGATGCAGACGAAGCCTGCTATGGTCACCCGGGCGATGCTGACCCTAGCCTGTATATCGTCTCGCCCTATGACGGGATGCCCGCCACCAAGGGCAACGGCACGATGTTGGCGTTGACAGCCCAGACCCGCGCCGCCGTGCGCGCTTTTTACACCACAGCGCTTGCAAACGGCGGCAGCGACGAGGGTGCGCCCGGCCTGCGCTATTCGGCAAACTTCTATTCCTGCTATGTGCGCGACCCTGACGGCAACAAGCTGTCGGCCGTTTGCAACCTGCCGGAATAGGGCCAAGCCCCCTTAAGGCGCAAAATTACGCGCGACAGGCCCCAGCCCGTTCCAGAGGGCTTGCGGGCCTGCGCGCATCCGCCTAGATAGGCGCGTCACCCCGAAAGGCTTGTTCGCATGCAAAACGTCATCCTCGCCATCCACCTGATCTTGGCCCTCCTGCTGATTGGGGTGGTCTTGCTGCAACGCTCTGAAGGCGGCGGCTTGGGCATGGGGTCTACGGGCGGGGTTGTTTCGGGCCGCTCGGCGGCGACGGCGCTGGCCAAAGTAACATGGATTTTCGCAGGGCTTTTCATTGCGACCTCGATCACGCTGACAATTTTGGCCGCCAGTGACAGCGCAACATCCTCGGTGATCGATCAGATCGGTGGAACAGTGCCGGCCCCTGCTGAGCCTGAACTGCCTGCGGCTACAACGCCGCTGACGGCGTTGCCAGCAACAACAGATGCGCCGGCCACACCGCCCAAAGCCGAAAACTGACACTAGCTTTTGATAGTTTGACCAAACAGGCGACAGCATATAGCGGTCTTGTTGCTTCTTGGTAAAAATTGCCTTAAGCATCAAACCCCGTGGTGATGCGATTCCGCCTGACCGAATCGCCTAAGAACACGGGGACCTAAATGGCACGCTATATCTTCATAACGGGTGGCGTTGTCTCCTCGTTGGGCAAGGGCTTGGCCTCGGCGGCACTTGGGGCCTTGTTGCAAGCGCGCGGCTATACGGTGCGCCTGCGCAAGTTGGACCCTTACCTGAACGTCGACCCCGGTACGATGTCGCCCTTCGAACATGGTGAGGTTTTTGTGACCGATGATGGCGCGGAAACTGATTTGGATCTGGGCCATTACGAACGATTCACCGGCGTGCACGCACGCCAGACCGACAGCATCTCGTCGGGTAGGATTTATTCCAACGTATTGGAAAAGGAACGCCGCGGCGATTATCTGGGCAAGACGATCCAAGTCATTCCCCATGTTACCAATGAGATCAAAGATTTCCTGCGCATCGGTCAGGACGAGGTTGATTTCATGCTGTGCGAGATTGGGGGCACAGTGGGCGATATTGAAGGCCTGCCCTTCTTTGAATCGATCCGCCAGTTCATCCACGAACGCCCACGCGGCCAGTCTATTCTGATGCACCTGACCCTGCTGCCCTATCTGGCGGCCTCGGGCGAGTTGAAAACCAAACCGACCCAGCATTCGGTCAAGGAATTGCAAAGCATTGGCCTTGCGCCTGATGTGCTGGTCTGCCGCTCAGAACACCCGATCCCCGAACGCGAGATTGAAAAGATCGCCCTGTTTTGCAACGTGCGAAAAGAAGCCGTTGTGGCGGCTTATGATCTGAAAACCATCTACGAAGCGCCGCTGGCCTATCACCGCGCGGGCTTGGATCAAGCCGTGCTGGATGCTTTTGGCATATCGCCCGCGCCCAAGCCCAATCTGGCGCGCTGGGAAGATGTGATGGACCGCTTGACCCACCCCGAAGGGGCGGTGCGCGTGGCCATTGTGGGCAAGTATACGCAGTTGGAAGACGCCTATAAGTCGATCGCCGAGGCGCTGACCCATGGCGGCATGGCCAATCGCACCAAGGTGAAAGCCGAATGGATCGACGCGGAAATCTTTGAACGCGAAGACCCCGCGCCCTATCTGGAAAACTTTCATGCCATTCTGGTGCCTGGCGGCTTTGGCGAGCGCGGGACCGAAGGCAAGATTAAAGCGGCACAATTCGCCCGTGAAAAGAAGATCCCCTATCTGGGCATCTGTTTGGGCATGCAAATGGCCGTGATCGAAAGCGCGCGGCATTTGGGCGGTTTGGAGAATGCAGGGTCAGAAGAGTTTGACCATGAGACCGGTGAAAAGCGTTTTACGCCCGTGGTTTACCATCTGAAAGAATGGGTGCAAGGCAACCATACCGTCACCCGCAAAACGACGGATGCCAAGGGCGGCACAATGCGGTTGGGGGCCTATACGGCGGTGCTGAAAGAGGGCTCAAAGGTGGCGCAGGTTTACGGCACCACCACCATCGAAGAACGCCACCGCCATCGCTACGAGGTCGATATCCGCTACCGCGACAAGCTTGAAGCCTGTGGGCTGATCTTCTCAGGGATGAGCCCTGACGGCAAACTGCCCGAAATCGTCGAGGTAAAGGACCACCCGTGGTTCATCGGCGTGCAGTTTCACCCCGAGCTGAAGAGCAAACCCTTCGCGCCCCACCCGCTGTTTGCGGATTTCGTGCGGGCAGCAAAGGAGCAGGAGCGGTTGGTTTAAGGGAGGTATTTCCCCTAGACCAGCGGCACCACCTGAAACGCGCCTTCGTACATCATGCGCAGCGCCACATACAAAATGATCGCAAACCCGACAAAGGCGATCCAGCGGTGTTTTTGCAACAGCCCTGCGATAAAGCTGGCGGCAAAGCCCATCAAAGCGATGGAAAGCGCAAGGCCAAAGACCAGCACGCCCGGGTGCTCTTTGGCAGCGCCCGCCACGGCCAGCACGTTATCAAGGCTCATCGACACATCGGCCACCACGATCTGCCAAGCGGCCTGCGCAAAGCTTTTGCGCGGCGCGCCCTTGGCGATGCCGCCGTCGTGGTTCAGGTCGGTGCCGGTAATAACCTCGGCCCCAGCGTCAGCAGAATGGCCAGACCGAAGTTCGCGCCACATTTTCCAGCAGACCCACAGCAGCAACACCCCACCCGCCAAGGTCAGCCCTGTGATAGCCATCAACCGTGTCGTCGCCAGCGCAAAGACAATCCGCAGCACGGTTGCGGCCAAAACACCAATCAGGATGGCTTTTTTGCGCTGATCTTTCGGAAGACCCGCCGCCGCCATGCCGATGACGATGGCATTGTCGCCTGCCAGCACCAGATCAATGCCGATGACACTGAAAAGTGCGGTTAAAGCTTCGGGGGTGAAAAAATCCATGGGTCAGGTTCCTTTGACGTGCCATGGGCACCTAAGGGCATCAGCGCGCCCTTTCAACCCCAAAGGTTGCTTTACGCAAAGACAAAGGTAGGCTAGTCGGCGCTTATGCTGTCGTATCAACACGCCTATCACGCCGGAAATCTGGCCGATGTCCACAAGCACGCGCTTTTGGCTTGGGCCTTGGCTTACCTGACGGCCAAGGACAAACCACTGTCCTATATTGAAACTCATGCGGGGCGCGGGCTTTACGACCTCACCGGTGCGGAGTCGGATAAGACGGGCGAGGCCGCCGCTGGCATTGCCCGCGCCGAGGGCTGGTTGCTCGCCGATCACCCCTATCGTCGCCTTTTGACCCAAGTGCGCGCGATCCACGGGCCGCAGTCTTATCCCGGATCGCCGATGATTGCCGCTGCCTCACTGCGTGCGGGCGACGTGATGCATTTGTGCGAACTTCACCCGGCCGAGTTTCGCGCGCTGGAGGCCAACCTGTCCCCATGGGGGGCCCATATCGCCCAAGTAGACGGGCTAGAAGCGGCCATAGCCCTTAGCCCGCCCACGCCGCGGCGCGGGATGATGCTGATTGACCCGTCTTACGAGGTGAAGGCCGATTACGACCGACTGCCCAGCATCATCGGCAAGGTGATCAAGCGCTGGAACGTGGGGATCGTCGCCCTCTGGTATCCGATTTTGTTGGATGTGCCCCATGTGCAGATGCTTGCGGCGCTGACGCGCGATTTCCCAGACACGTTGCGATCAGAAGTGCGCTTCCCCCCCATCCGCGAGGGTCACCGCATGGCTGGATCGGGGATGTTCGTGATCAACCCACCTTACGGCATGGCCGAAGAAGCCGCCCGATTATTGGCGGTTTTTGAGGCCCACCGCCGGTAAGCATTGGCAGTTTGGCAGACCGCGTCTATATGGTAATTCTATGAGCTTTCTTGACCTTCTCTTCGGCTCCGCACCCAGCCGCCTGCCCGTTCCTGAAGAACGGCTGGCCCTTGCCGCCCTATTGGTGCGGATCGCACGCGCAGATGGCTTCGCCTCGGCCCCCGAACTCGCACGGATCGAGCGGATTTTGCAAAGCCGCTACGGCTTAACGCCCGCAGCGGCACAGTCTTTGCGGCTTGAGGCAGAGACCGCCGAAACCCTCGCGCCAGACACCGTGCGTTTCACCCGAGCTTTGAAGGAAGCAGTGCCTTTGGAAAACCGAACCGCCTTGGTCGAAGCGCTTTGGTCCGTAGCCTTGGCCGATGGGCAAAGGGATGCCGACGAAGATCGCTTACTGCGATTGGTATCGGGCCTTTTGGGTTTAAGCGATGTGGAATCGGCCTTAGCGCGACAAAGGGCGGCTCGGGCATGATCGCCTCACTTGGCATGTACGACAGGGCCGAGGTGCAGCCCAGCAACGACCGCCTTTGGTCGCTGATCCGAGATGGGCTCTGCGCCGCAGGGCTGGCTGCGCCAGATCAGCTAACGCGCGGCTCTGCCGCCTATTGGCCCGCTTGGCAGGCGCACGACTTGGTTTTGTCGCAAACCTGTGGCTTTCCCTATCGCGCCAAACTGCATGGCAAAGTGGCTTTGATCGGCACGCCCGATTTTGGCGTGCAAGGCTGTGCGCCGGGCTATTATCGCTCGGTCTTTGTGGCAGCCAAAAGCGACCCGCGTCGTGACGTGATGCAGTTTAACGGCGCAAGCTTGGCCTTTAACGAGGATCTGTCCCAATCCGGTTGGGCTGCGCCGCAAAACTTTGCGCGCGCTCAGGGCCTGACGCTTCGCCCCACTTTGCGCACCGGAGGGCACCTACTATCCGCCCGCGCCGTGGCCGAAGGCCGCGCCGAGATTGCAGCATTAGATGCCATCACATGGGAAATGATCCAACGCCACGAAGCTTTTGCCATCCAGTTGCAAGAGGTGGGTGTGACAGACCCAACGCCGGGCCTACCCTATATCAGTGCTTTGGGGGCAGATGAGGCCCTGATGTTTAAGGTGATCACCGCGGCCATAGCCGCCCTGCCCGCGCCCGACAAAACAGCGCTCTGCCTGCGAGGTCTGGTCAGAATTGAGCCCGAAGCTTATCTGGCAGTGCCAACACCACCCACACCGTTTGACCTTGGGATGAAGGACGAGAGCTGATTTTTCTGCGAAAAATCACCCCCTTCGCCTGCACGGCGATTTACCTTGCCCAATGCGCCTTTCCCACCTATTCTCACATTTGATCAAATTGTGCGGCGGTTATACCGACCTCTGCCGGGATCACAGATAAGGGATGGATCAAGGGCATGATCTAACCTGCTTGCTGGGCGCTTTTGGTGTCAGGTGCGGGCGGGGATCGGCCCCTCCGATGTGCTATGATGAAAGACTGGTTAAGAAAACACCCGGACGTCCGGACCATACGCGTGGCCGCGGCGGATTTGAACGGGCAGGCGCGGGGCAAACGGGTTCCGGCACGCTTTGCCGATAAGATTGTAAAAGATGGAACACGCTTCCCCTTTTCGGTGCTGAACCTTGATATCTGGGGCGAGGATATTGACGACAGCCCTTTGGTCTTTGAACAGGGCGATCAAGACGGTATCCTAAGGCCCACGGAGCGCGGCTTTATGCCGATGCCTTGGCTGGAGGCCCCCACCGCCCTGCTACCGATCTGGATGTTTCGGGAAAACGGCACGCCTTATGAGGGTGATCCGCGCCATGCCTTGGCCCAAGTGGTCCAGCGCTTTAAGGCGCACGGCCTAACACCCGTTTGCGCGATCGAGCTTGAGTTCTTCCTGATCGACGATTCCGGCAAAACGCTGCAAGTGCCACCCTCGCCTCGTTCGGGCAAGCGCCGTAAGGCGGCGGAGACGCTATCGATCCGCGCATTGGATGTGTTCGATACCTTCTTCACCGACCTTTATGACGCTTGCGAGGCGATGGATATTCCGGCCGATACCTCTACCTCGGAAACCGGCCTTGGTCAGTTTGAAGTCAACCTGATGCATTGCGACGATGCTTTGCGTGCCGCGGATGATGCTTGGCTTTTCAAGATGCTGGTCAAGGGCTTGGCGCGGCGGCATGGCTTTGCGGCCAGTTTCATGGCCAAACCTTATCCGGAGTATTCTGGATCGGGCCTTCACACCCATTTCAGCCTGCTGGATGACGCGGGGCGCAATGTGTTTGACAGCGGCGGGCCCAAGGGGACAGCCCTGCTCAAGCAAGCGGTGGCCGGTTGCATGCACGCGATGCGCGACAGCACCTTGATTTTTGCACCCCATCAAAACAGCTATGAACGCCTGATCCCCGGCAAACACGCCCCGACAGCCGTCTGCTGGGGCTATGAAAACCGCACCGCTGCCATCCGCATACCCGCCGGCACCCCCAGCGCGCGGCGGATTGAACACCGCGTGGCGGGGGGCGATGTGAACCCCTATCTGATGCTAGCCGCCATTTTGGGGGCCGCTTTGGATGGGATTGAGAACGAGATGGAGCCTGCAAGCCCCATCGTCGGCAACGCCTATGCGGTCGACGGGTTGCCCCAGATTGCCGAAGATTGGGAAACAGCCATCGATGCTTTGGAACAAAGCACCATTGTGCCGCGCTTCCTGCATCCAGAACTGATCAAGAACCTGATCTCAACCAAGCGGCAGGAACTGCACTA
>CAMAYO010000038.1 GCA_945862465.1 Pseudorhodobacter antarcticus
CACCTTTTACAACCACCAACGCCCTCACACTGCCCATGGTGGACAACCGCCCGCCGTGGTTTACTTCAACAGCATTGAAACCGATCAGCAGGTGCAGGCAGTAGCTTAAACACGCCGGAAATCTGTCCAAAGATCGGGGAGTAGCTCAGCTCACCAAAAGATCGCCAACAACTTCAGGATCTGAAGATGTTTGGTCGTAACGAAACCCGTCATCTACGTGTGGTTTGATACTCTCCACCTTTGTCGGGTTTAAACGACAATCCATCAAAGGGTGTCCTACTTGTCAGCGGTCGGCAACCCGCGCCACGGTCGCCCCAGGATGCTTTGTCACTTACAAAACGGATCCAAGCGGTTTGCAACGGCGATCATTCCGCTGAAATCATCGACGGCGTCGTTGCCGTCCCAGTTCTTTGCCAAACGGATGCCGATCATGCCATTGGGCATCAATACCACCGTATTACCTCCCCAACCCGACATTGCCGGCACATAAAGCTTGCACGTCTCGTCCGCATCGAACCGTGTTGTCCAAAACGACATGAAATAGCGATCTTCGCCGAAATCGTTCGCACCACCGGTCGGCAGGCCGCGATCTTCTGGGCCCGCCATCATCTTTTCCAGCATCGGGGCATAAAGGATTTGGGTGTCGCCATGACGGCCCTTGTTTTGAAACAGCGTTGCGATCTTGGCTATGTCGGTGAGTGTCGGATAAAGGCCTGCATACATCACAGGCAGGCCCTTACTGCCGTCGCTTTCGATCGTGCGGTTGGTGGCCGTATGATGGATGCCGATTGGGCGATAAACTTCGTCCTGCAACATATCCCACAGATCGGCTGTTGGGCCTTCTTTGCGCCGCAGATATTCCTTCATAGCTGCGCCCAGAAGGAACATATCTTGGTCGCGGTAGCGGGTCACCTCGCCTGGGCCCCAGGGAAGATCAGGGGTTTTGGCCAAGGCTGCGATTTTCTCCGCTTCGCTTGGCGCCTCGTACCATTCGCCATAATTTCCGTCGAGGTACCCGTCAACGCTGTCATTTGGTTCGCGCTGGCCACTGCCAAAGCCGACCCCGCTGGCCATGTTCAAAAGGTCGCGAAAGGTCACGTCCCGCCAGCCGTCATGATCAGCGGGGATGGTGATGTAATCTACGACCTTTGCATCAAAGACCTCTGGTCCGTATTTCTGCGCCAACCGCAATAGAGCCGCTGCATTGGCCAAAGACTTGGTCGCTGACCACACGCCAAAGCCAGCCGTGTCGCAATAGGGCAAGGCACCCGCAGCACTTTTGCACGGTTTCTGGTAAAGAATGCCATCGACGACCAGACCGCTGACAAGAACCTCGTCCTGCGACATGGCACTTTCGAAACCTTCAAGCGCCTCTGCCCCGACACGTGCTTCAAGATCGCTCCAGTTCGCGATGGGGAACCGGTCAGCCACTTCCAGAGAATACTCAATTTGAAGCCGCTTGATGTCTTTGATGCCTTGGGAAACAAAGCTTGCGGGCGCAACGCCCCAAGCGGTGAAATAGTCTTCAACATAGTAGGGCGATGTCTGCTGGACGATTTGGAAACGCAAGTCCGAGACGGCACCTTTTCGGTAGAGAAAGGTCGCAACCCCATTGTGACTTTCACCCTCGATCGAATGGACAAGCGCGAAGGGAAAAGCAGCCCGTGACCACTCACCGTCCTGCGGTTCAGACCAGACACGGCCCGGTTGCACGATCATGTCCCAGTAGCTTATCCCCGCCGCCGTTGACCCTGCGCGGATCACATCACGGTCGACCGGGACGAGATCGCCGTTCGCTGTAAAGAAAGCCAGCGTCACGGCGGGAAAGACCTGCGGGTTCTTGCCAAAGACTTCTGTTGACGTGAAGACGGCAGGGTCGGTTCCCATCAAAACCTCGCCCAGCGCGATGCTGCCTGTAAAATCGCGGTGGGCGGGTTGGGCTGCAGCGCTGGGCAAGAACGCAGAATTGTCGATCAGCCCGGTCACAGCAGCGTGCTCGATAAGATCGACCGATCGGATCTGCTCGGACGTATCGGCCAAGGCCCCAGTACTCACGAACCCTGCAGCGGCAATGCTGGTCAACAGCACGCGAACAGACCAAACTGGCATCAATCTCTCCCAACTTTCTTCAACCAAAGACAGTGTCATGCCTGACAGGTTGCAGTGTTGCACACAAAGGGTGCGTTCGGCAAAGCCTGTGATGGGCCAAAGGCACCGGACACTGTGTTGCGCAAAGGTATACCCAAAAGGGTCTGCACATAATTGCTGCGACGCCAGATCACCCCAGCCTGGTTCATCGACCCATTCTTTGCAGCCCCAAGGGCGTGCGTCTGTGCCGACCAAGTAAGACGGTTTTAGACCTATTGGGCCGTTTGCCGCCCAGGCCGATCTATAAAGAGGACGGCACGATGGTGATCTGTTTGCGGCGCATTGGTGAATTATGCAGCCGCCTTCCATGTCAGCGGGGTGACGTAAACAATCGTATCCCCGACGCTGACCATCACATCACCCTCTTGAATATTGATCTGCACCTTCATCGCACGAGCCGCCAGTTTGGATAATGTGTCGGTGTCTTGTTCCGACAGGTTTATCACCTGAAGATTGTCAAAACGGATCACGCTGTTTTTGATTTTGTCCCACCAAATCTCGGCCGGTTTGCCGCCATAGGGATAGACCATAACCTTGCGGGCTTTGCCGCAGGATTGGCGCATAACCTTTTCGCTGGGCAATCCAAGTGCCACCCAAACATCCAGCTCGCCGCTTAAGCTTTTCTGCCAAATGTCGGGCTCGTCATCGGTGGAAAGGCCCTTGGTCATTTCCAAATTCTCATGCGCATTCAGCGCAAAGGCCAGAATGCGCACCATCAGCCGTTCATCTGTTTCCGAAGGGTGCTTGGCGATTGTCAGCTTATGGGTCTCATAATAATGGCGATCCATGTCCGAAACGGACAGCTCGACTTTGTAGATGGTGGCATTTTGCGCCATAGCTTTTCCCCAAATCTTCAAAGATCATGATGTCTAATGGGTATGGCCCTTTTGGGAAAGCAGATAAGGTCGAAGCCGTGCAGCCAAGCGTGCGCCCGCGGATTAGGTTTTATCGCAGGAATGCGTTTGCAAAACGGCCCGTTACCAGTAGAAGCCGCAAGGCTGAAGGGGGCGAACAGAAGGGCGCCGCCACATGCCCCATGTTGCACCGCGATTTCTTCGTATTCTCAACCTGATTGTGTCACCCGTGATCCTCGCCACACGCTTGCAATCCACCATCGAGCTTTTGTCGGAAGTCGAAAGCGCCTCGCGCCCTGCGGATGCCGTCACCTCTGGCTGGTTTCGCGATAGGCGGCACATCACCGATGCAGATCGCGGCGCGTTATTAGAGATGCTTTATGCATTGCTGCGACATCGGGCGCGGCTTGGCTGGTGGCTGGCACGGCAGCAAAGCCGCGACACCCCGCGCAATCGGCTTCTGGCTTGGCTTTTACTGGCCGAAGGCCAAACGCCTGATCAGATCAAGCGCCTGTTTGATGGGGAAAAGTTGGCACCTGCCGCCCTGTCACAGCCCGAATACGCTATGGTTTTGGGCTTGCGCGGTTGTGCGATGGACCATGCGGACATGCCCCAAGAGGTGCGCTTAGAATGCCCAGCTTGGGCGGTTGGCCCGCTCAGGCACCGCTTTGGGCAGGCGTTTGAGACCGAGATGGTTGCGACCCTTTTACCACCACCGCTGGATCTAAGGGTCAACCCGATCAAATCCAACCGCGAGACCGTGCTGCGCACGTTAAAGGCCATGGGCCTGCACGCCGTAGCCACCAAGCTTGCCCCGCGTGGCATCCGCCTGCGCGAGCGGTTGTCTTTGGCGCGGCTGGCGGGGTTGAAAACCGGCGAGATCGAGATCCAAGACGAAGGCTCGCAGCTTGTGGCGCTGTTGGTAAATGCCAAGCCCGGCGACCGCGTCGTGGATTTTTGCGCAGGGGCTGGCGGCAAAACCTTGGCAATCGCCGCGCAGATGCAGAACAAAGGCCATCTCATCGCCTGCGACATCAACGAAGCGCGCCTGAAACGCTGCGCCGAACGCTTGCGCCGCGCGGGGCTACACAATGTGGAAACACGGGTGCTGGCCAGCGAAACTGACCTGTGGGTCAAGCGTCACAAGTGCAGCTTCGATCACGTCTTGATCGATGCGCCTTGCAGCGGCACGGGCACATGGCGGCGCAATCCCGATGCCCGTTGGCGGGTGCCAGACTTGGGGCTGGGCGGTCTTGTTGCCCTTCAAGCGCGCATCCTTGCCAGTGCGGCGCGCCTGGTGAAGCCCGGTGGGCAGCTGGTTTATGCGACCTGCTCCGTCTTGCACGAAGAGAACGAAGAACAGGTCGCAGCTTTTCTGGCAGCCCATCCAGCTTTTCGCATCGTGCCGGTGCAACAGGTTGCACCGCATCTGGCAATGGTTGCCCCCTTCGACCACCTTTCACTCACCCCTGCACAGCATGAGACCGATGGCTTCTTTGCCGCTGTTTTACACCGAGAAATCGTGGTGCCACAGAACTCGCCCGCAGATCGTGATGGTTAAACTATGCAGGGAAATGGCCCTATGCTTTGGGACTATGCAGCTGCAATACTCTCTTTCATGATGCAGCCCTAGCGCAGCCGTGAATGCCGGTTGCACAACGCGGCGTTCGACCTTTGGGATCATACGATAGCTTTTGTGCTGGCCTGAATGGGCCAGTTAGGCTGAAGCAGACAAAACAAGGCGCGCAGGGGGAAGCGATGACACAGGCACAATATCAAGTTGATGACCCGCGGTTCTTGCATCTGACAGTGGGCTCCTCGCGCCTTGAAAAGCTTTACGGCGGATGTCGCTGGGCCGAGGGACCGGTTTGGTTCAACGATCTGGGATGCCTGCTGTGGAGCGACATTCCAAACCAACGCATCCTGCGCTATTGCGCCAACCCGTTGATGGGCGATGGTGTTTCTGTGTTTCGTAGCGAATCAAACTTTGCCAACGGCCACACCCGCGATGGGCGGGGTCGCCTCGTTTCTTGCGAACATGGTGCGCGCCGCGTGACGCGGACAGAGGTGGACGGCTCTCTCACCGTTTTGGTCGATCAGTTCCAGGGCAAGCGGTTGAACTCTCCCAATGACGTGGTGGTACATTCGGATGGCTCGATCTGGTTTACCGACCCGACCTATGGGATCATGTCAGACTACGAAGGCTACCGCGCCACGCCAGAGCAGCCCGTGCACGGCGTCTACCGGATCGATCCGTCAGGGGCTGTGACGCTGGTGGCAGATGATTTCGCCCAGCCGAACGGGCTTGTCTTCTCTCCCGACGAAAGCAAACTTTACATCGCCGACAGCGCCTTTAGCCACGACCCTTCCGCGCCGCGCCATATTCGGGTGTTTGATGTGAAAGCCGGCAAACTGAGCAACGCCCGTGTCTTTGCCGAGATCGACGCGGGCCTGCCCGATGGCATTCGCGTGGATGTCGAGGGGAACATTTGGTCAAGTGCGGGCGATGGGGTGCATTGCTTTGCCCCCGATGGAACCCGTCTGGGCAAGATCTTTGTTCCCGAGACGGTGGCGAACCTGACCTTTGGCGGGCCCATGCGCAACCGACTGTTTATCGCGGCGACCTCGTCGCTATATTCGATCTATGTCGCGGCAACTGGCGCGCAAAAGCCCTAAGGCATCAGGGCTTTTGGCGCAACTGATGCACGCTGGCATCGCCCACAAACCAATCACGGGCTGCGACCTCTTCAAACACGATCCAGACATCGTCTTTCGGGATGCCCGCCGTTTCAGCAATAGCGGCCGCGATCTTGGCCGCCATGGCTGATTTCTTGCCGATAGGATCATCGGCGATCACTTCTTTGACGATACGGATATTGACGAAGGGCATGGACTAGCCTTTCAGGTTTCACCGCGCAATCTTATGACCGTCTGCGGTTGTGATGACCCGACGAAGATAAACCCCATCAGCAAAAGCGTAAAACAACGCCCATGCGAAAGATGTAGAGCGTGGTCAGCAGCAAAACAAGAGAAAGCACTGCGCCCTTGTCCATGCTTTCGGGGTCAGCCCAACTGGCTCTTTAAGCTTTGGGCTTGCGAACAAACAGGCCGCGAATAAGCGCCAAGAAAATCAGCGCTGGGCCTGAATAAAGCGCCAACCAGTACCCTATTTTCAAGGCCGAGGTCATCTTGATCTTGGCATCAATCGTGCTGTTGTGGATCATGGATTTGCCAATGAAGTTGCTGCCTGCCCATCCGGCCCGCAACTCGCCAACGGCATAGGCAAGGCTAACACAGGCAAAGTAAGACACCCCGACCAGTCCGATCAAAACAGTCGCAAGCGGCAGCTTAATCCGGCCGATTGAGACCGTCCGATCCACGAAAAGGCTGGCCGCAAGTGCCAACATACAGACTGTCAGATAGGTCCACATGAAGGGCGCAAAGAACCAAGGCATGGAATACAGGGACTCATCCGCATTGGCACGGATCTGTGCGACAGCCTCGACCCCCCAGGGATGCAAGACAAGGTGATCTTCGCCCGGCAAAACTGCAACTTTAGCGCCCCACCACGGCGCGAACCATGTGTAAACCATATAGGCGGCCGCAGCCACGACCAGCACGCGGAAAATCCAGACACCCGCGCTGGCACGATTAGTCCCTACTTCAGACGCCATTTTGATCCCCCATTACACGCCTGCCCTATCTGGGCCGCCTGCTAAATTTCATCTATTTATTCAGCGCTTACCGCTGATCCTTGCCCAACCCTAGCAGGGCGATTTTCCGTTGGTCAAGTCTTGGAAGCCCCCGCGTAAGGGGCCCACGAGCCCACCTTACCCATTCCCCACCGCGCAAAAAGGACGTGCTTTTGGCCCCTTCGATGCGCGAGGTTTCTTAGCCAAAGGCAGGCCTGCCAATCTGCGCAAAGCGACGAGTTCTTTGTCAAATCAAGAGCTTTTGCGCCATATTTGCAAATATACCCCACTGCGCCTTGTGCCTGCAGCGGCGGGTGCGCATGCAGGGCCCTTAGCCGCCAATAAACCGGTTCACCCTAACCGCTGGCAGGTTTGCGCCGAATTTCGATCTGAAACATTGGGAAACCTAATGACCATCGTCAGGGGCATTTGGTCAACTAAAAGGCCAGAAAATCTCCGCAGAGTTCACACAAGAGCAGAGCCAAGGAAATGTGCGTTTTCGCACAAACAGGCCCTAACATCGCCCAAAATCTGGATTGATCTGCCGCGCGCGCCACGAAGCACTTTACTTTCAAGAAGAGAGCAGCAAAGCTGATCTTTCGACGAAAAAAGTTAAAAAGTTCGACATTTCGGGGAGATTTCCATGGCCGACGAGGCCGCGCCCGTTCTGGATGTTCGGGGGCTTACGACCGTTTTTCACACGCGTCAGGGTGAGATCCACGCTGTCAACGCCGTCAGCTTCGCTTTGAAGCGCGGCGAGGTTTTGGGTGTGGTGGGTGAAAGCGGGTCGGGAAAATCTGTTACCATGATGTCTTTGGTAGGGCTTTTACCAACCCCGCCAGCCGAAGTGCGGGCAGGCCAAGTGATGTTGGGCACGCGCGATTTGCTGCAGATGTCAGCGAAAGACCTGTCTGACGTGCGCGGGGCCAAGGTGGGGTTTGTGTTTCAAGACCCGATGACCAGCCTGAACCCCGTCTTCACCGTTGAAAACCAAATCTGCGAGCCTCTGACGCGCCATATGGGCCTGTCAAAGGCGCAAGCGCGCGCTCGGTCAGTTGAGTTGCTGGAATTGGTCGGCATTCCTGATGCCGCCAAACGGGTGAAATACTATCCCCACCAATTTTCCGGCGGGATGCGGCAAAGGGTGATGATCGCCATCGCCTTGGCATGTGAGCCCGACTTGTTGATCGCCGATGAGCCCACCACAGCGCTGGATGTGACCATTCAGGCACAAATTATTGAGTTGATGAAGGATCTGCAGAAGAAACTTGGCATGGCGATCATTTGGATCACCCATGATATGGGCGTGATTGCGGGCATCGCCGACCGTGTGATGGTGATGTATGGTGGGCAGGTGGTGGAACACGCCCCCGTCGATCAAATTTTCCACAGCCCCCAACATCCCTATACCCGCGCCCTGTTGCGCACCATTCCCACGATCACTGGCAAGCGCGAGGCGCGCCTTTCCGTGATCGAGGGTCAGCCGCCCATCATGGCGCAAGCGCCCAAAGCCTGTCCCTTTGGCGCGCGCTGCGCCCATCACTTTGCGCGTTGCGATGCCGAAAACCCCCAACGGCGCCCTTTGGATTGTTTGCCCTTAGGCCAAGGGCATGATGTGGCCTGCCATTGGTCAGCGGAGGTGGGCTATGCGTGACGCAAGTGCCCCCGATTTGGTGCAAGTGGATGGTTTGAAGATGTATTTCCCCGTCTATTCTGGCGTGTTGCGCCGGCACAGCGGCGATATCAAGGCGGTGGATGACGTTAGCTTTACCATCCGCGCAGGCGAGACTTTGGGGCTTGTGGGGGAATCTGGCTGTGGAAAGTCGACCCTTGGTCGCGCCATGCTGCGGCTTTATGACCCAACGGCGGGGCGGGTGGTGATTGATGGCGAAGATATTGCGCGGCTGTCGCCCGAGGCGCTGCGCAAAAAGCGGCCGACCATGCAGATGGTGTTTCAAGACCCGCAGGCCAGTTTGAACCCGCGGATGTCCTTATCCTCGATCATCGGCGAACCACTGGTGGAGCACACCGCGCTGACCACGGCGCAGCGGCAGGACCGGATTTATGAGTTGATGGATCAAGTGGGCCTGAACCGCCGCTTTGCCAACCGCTTTCCGCATGAATTCTCTGGCGGGCAGCGCCAGCGCATCGGCATTGCCCGTGCCTTGGCGCTGAACCCCAAATTCATCGTCTGTGATGAACCCATCGCGGCCTTGGATGTGTCGATCCAAGCGCAGGTGGTCAACCTGCTGGAAGATTTGCAGGATAAGTTGGGCCTGACCTATCTGTTCATCAGCCACGATCTGTCGATGGTGCGCCATATCGCAGATCGGGTGGCGGTGATGTATCTGGGCCGGATTGTCGAACTGTCGCCGCGAGATGATCTGTACGCCCGCCCACTGCATCCCTATGCCGAAGCCCTGTTGTCGGCGGTGAACGAACCCAACCCCGAACGTGCTCGCACGCGAAGCCGTATTTTGCTTAAGGGCGATCTACCCTCGCCCGCCAATCCGCCCAAGGGGTGCAATTTTTGCACCCGTTGCCCCAAAGTCTTTGATCGGTGCTTGACCGAAAAGCCAGCACTTGTGCAAGTGGAACCAGGCCGCAAAGTCGCCTGTCACTTGTTTCAAACCCTTAAACCGACCGCCGGATCAACCGGAGGTTTTCACACCCAAGACGACTTTCAACAAGGAGTGACCCTATGAACTTGAAATCTGCCCTACTTGGGGCCGTCTGCGCCTTTGCCATGGCGCCGGCCGCCTTTGCCGAGCGTGGCACGGACGGCGAGGTCAAGCTGACCTTCCCGCAAGCCGTGTCGATCATGAACCCCTACCTGTCCTCGGGGACGAAAGACATCTTTGCCGCCTCAATGGTAGTTGAACCTTTGGCGGGCTATGATGACACTGGCGCACTGATCGCCAAACTGGTCAGCGAAATTCCCAGCGTTGAAAATGGCGGGATTTCCGAAGATCTGACGTCGATCACTTGGAAACTGCTGCCCGGCCTGCTGTGGGGCGATGGTTCGCCTGTAACGGCGGCGGATGTGGTCTTTACCGGCCAGTATTGCATGGATCCGGCTGGCGGCTGCGCCCAATTGTCGAAATTCGAAGGCATCAAATCGATCGAAGCTGTCGATGATGCGACCGTGAAGATCACCTTCAACGCGCCAAAGCCCAACCCCTTCACTGCTTTTGTCGGCTCGACCTCGCCCGTCTTGCAAAAGGCGCAGTTCGCGGCTTGCATGGGAGCTGCTGCACCAACCTGCACCGACCCGAACTCGATGCCGCTTGGCACGGGGCCGTTCAAGGTGACTGGCTTTACCGTCAATGACACGGTGTCGATGGAAGCCAATGCCAACTACCGCGATGCGACAAAGCCGGCATTTGCTTCGGCTGTGATCAAGGGCGGTGGCGATGCCGAAGGTTCGGCCCGCGCTGTGATGTCGACCGGCGAGTTTGACTATGCCTGGAACACCCAAATCGCCCCCGACAGCCAAGCTGCCATGGCGGCAGAGGGCAAAGGCGTGTTCGTTGTGGCCTTCGGCACTCTTGTCGAGCGTCTGGAAATGAACATGACCGATCCTTCGGCTGATTTGCCCGAAGGCGAACGCGCAACCGTCAAGCACCCCCACCCCTTCCTGACCGACATCAACGTGCGTAAAGCGCTTTCGATGGCAATTGATCGTCAGACCTTGACCGAAGTGGGCTACGGGGCCGGCGGCGCTCCGACGTGTAACATCGTCCCCGCCCCCGCCCTTTACGCATCCGACAACACAGGTTGCCTGACGCAAGACATCGAGGGCGCAAAGGCACTGCTGGAAGCAGCAGGCTGGGTTGATACCAACGGCGACGGCATCCGCGAAAAAGACGGCAAGAACCTGTCGATCCTGTATCAATCGACGGTGAACCCGATCCGTCAAGACTTCCAAGCCTTGATCAAAGATTGGTGGGCAGAGATCGGCGTTGAAACTGAACTGAAAGCCATCGACCCTTCGGTGTTCTTTGGCGGTGATGCAGGCTCGCCTGACACGTTCCAGAAGTTCTATGCCGACGTGGAAATGTATGCCAACAACTTTGACGGCACTGATCCGGAAGCCTATCTGACGCAATACAAGTGCGACAAAGCCCCTTCGCCTGAAAATCAGTGGCAAGGTGAAAACATGAACCGGTTCTGCGACCCGGCTTATGATGCCATGATCGCCGAATTGTCGGGCACCCGCGATGAGGCGAAGCGCGCCGAATTGGCCAAAAAGCTGAACGACATGGTCACCAAGGACAGCAGCATCGTGGTCCCGTTGGTGCACCGTGGCACTTTGTCGGCCCATTCCAATGCCTTGGGCGGCGTTAAAATCAACGCTTGGGACAGCGAGTTGTGGAACGTGGCAGACTGGTTCCGCGTGAAGTGATCTAATCCATCGGGCGGGCCCTGCAAGGGGCCCGCCTTTTCCTTAGGCTTATGAACAAAGGCGTCGCTGGCCATGCTGACCTTTACCCTTCGCAGGCTGCTTTTAGCGTTGCCGACGCTTTTGTTCATCAGTTTGATCATTTTTCTGCTGGTCGATCTGGCCCCCGGATCGCCAATGTCAGAAATCCCCCTGACCGTGCCGCCCGAGGTGCGCCAAAAGATGATCGAGGCGCTTGGCGCGGATCAACCGGTGTTCGTGCGCTATATACTTTGGCTGCGGCAATTCTTTTGGGTAGAACCTGCCACTTTGATTGACGGTTGGTTTGGCTTAAATCTGGCAGGCAATGAGCAGCGCATCTTGTCGTGGCAATCGCGCAGCCCCGTCTTTACCGTGATCGGCCAACGTATTCCCCAAACCCTGACGGTGATCGGTACGGCCTATCTGCTGGGCATCGCCATCGCCATACCGATTGGGATTTATTCGGCCTATCGGCAGTATTCGTTTTTTGACCAACTTGGCACCTTGGTGGCGATGATCGGCTTTTCCGTGCCGACCTTTTTCAGCGGCACGTTGTTCATCATCATTTTCGCCGTCTGGCTGCACTGGTTTCCCACCAAATACGACACAACACTGCTGGTCACAGACTGGCCGAGTTTTGTTTTGCAATTGAAGCAAATGGCGATGCCTGTGATGGTGCTGGCCTTGGCCAATGCGGCAGCGATCAGTCGGTATATGCGCTCGTCGATGCTTGAAAACATGGGGCAAGACTATGTGCGCACCGCCCGGGCCAAGGGCATGACAGAGCGGGTTGTGGTTCTAAAACACGTGCTGCGAAACTCTTTGATCCCCGTGGTTACGGTGATTGCGCTTGGCATCCCCTCGATCTTTGGCGGGGCCATCATCACCGAGAACCTGTTTGGCGTGAACGGCATTGGCGCTGCCCTGATCGGGGCCATCCATGCCAACGACCTGCCCATGGTGCAAACCCTTGCCTTTATCTTCGCGGTGCTCATCGTCGTCTTTAACCTGATTGCCGATGTGCTTTATGGCCTGCTTGACCCAAGGATCCGCTATGAGTGAGCAATCCACCGCCATCCCCAAGGCACAAAGCCAGTTTGGCGCCGTTTGGCGGCAGTTTCGCGTGCATCGGGGCGCTGTTTTCGGGCTGATCGTGCTGGGGCTTCTGGCCGCATTTGTGATTTTCGGCCCGTTGTTTTGGCCTGAGGTGAAGTTAAGAGTGGTCGAGGCTTTGAAGGTCAAAAACCAAGGCCCCTCGCTGCGCTTTCCCTTTGGAACCGACCAACTGGGCCGCGATATGATGGTGCGGATGATGGCGGCGGGGAAGGTATCTTTGGCCGTGGGCTTTGTGGCCATGATCATCGCCATTTTTGTCGGCACGGGAATTGGCATTTTGGCCGGCTATTTCAAACGCCTTGACGGTCCGCTCATGCGCATGACGGATTTGTTTCTGTCGCTGCCCCTGATCCCGCTCTTGCTGGTTTTGGTCATGCTGTTTCGCGATACGATCGCATCGGTGCTTGGGCCAGAGCTTGGGGCCTTCTTGCTGATCGTTTTTGCCATTGGTATCACATCGTGGATGCAAGCGGCGCGGATTGTGCGGGGCGAGGTTTTGGCCCTGAAAGAGCGAGAGTATGTGCTGGCCGCCAAATCAATCGGCGTGCCCGCGCGGCGTGTGATCTTGCGCCATATCCTGCCCAACATCATCTCGCCGGTCATGGTTGCGGCGACCTTGGGCGTGGCAGAGGCCATCATCACGGAATCTGTCCTGTCGTTCCTTGGCCTTGGCTTTCCGCCCGATTTCCCAACATGGGGGCGGCTGTTGTTCGATGGGTTGCAGTATATTCAGCTGTATCCCGAACGGGTGATCTGGCCCGGCCTTGCGATTTCATTGACCGTCTTGTCGGTCAACTACATCGGCGACGGATTGCGCGACGCGCTAGATCCGCGCATCAGGGGCCGGTAATCGCGACAGGGCGCTGTCGTTAAGCCAGACCCAATGCCGTGCGCTGTTTGCGCGCCCACGTTTGGATGACGTGATCTACCGCAAGCCCCATAAAGGCCACGCACAGGCCCAGCATCAACCCATTGCCGATGCCGTTCTTATCCGACAGCGCCTTTAGGATGTATTGCCCCAAATCATCCGTGCCGATCATGGCCCCGATGATCACCATGAACAGCGCGAAGATCACGGTTTGGTTGATGCCCAGCATGATATGCGGCAGGGCAAGGGGCAGTTCGATGTTGAAAAAGCTTTGCACCCGATTTGCGCCCGACATCAGGCCCAGATCCTGCAAGGGCAGCGGCACGGCACGCAGCCCCTCAATCGTGTAGCGCGCGGCGGGGATGGTGGCATAGATGATCACTGCAATCAAAACCGAGGTGTCGGTGACGCCAAACAGCATGATGACCGGGATCAAATAGATGAATGACGGAAAGGTTTGCAGCGTGTCGCAGACCAAAAGCACGATTTTGCTGGCCCTGTCACTGCGCGCCGATAAGACCCCGATGCCAAACCCGATGGTCCCCGAAACGATCACCGCAAAGGTCGCCATATAGGCCGTGATCAGCGCCCGATCCCACCAGTCGGTCAGGGCGATGAACAGCATGAACATCCCAACCGTTGCCATCGACCGCTTGCCACCCACAATGAAGCCTATGCCCATCGTCAGCACAAATGTCGCAATCACCGGCATGCCCAGAAAGGCCGTCTTCATCGGGATCAGCACCTGCGTGATCAGCCACCGGTTGAATCCTTGCAAGCCTTGATACCAGTTTTCCACCATCCAATCGACGCCCGATTGCCAGAAGTGCTCGGTGGTGATGCCCTGATTATGCGGGATCATGTAAAAGTAATTGATGCCATCCCCAAAAATGAAACGGCCGAGATAGGCGAGGGCAAAGCAGCCCAGAACGATGGCTGCGAAGACCAAGGAGTACTTGTGGCGCACCGCAAAGCTTTGGTCGGCAAAATAGTCTGTCCCTTTGTTGGCCCAAGCCAGCGACAAGCGATCCAGCACCACAGCAATCAGCACGATGCAAATGCCCAGTTCCAACGCCTGACCGATCCGCAATTGGTTCAGCGCCAAAAGCAGGTTGAACCCCAGCCCCTTGGCCCCGATGAACGAGGCGATCACCGCAAGGGCCAAGCACTGCATAATCATCTGGTTCACGCCGATCAAAATGTCACGCCGCGCCGCAGGGATCATCACTTTCAGCATCAGTTGGCGGTTGGTGCAGCCATTCATCACAGCGGCTTCGACCACTTCGACCGGCACTTTCTTGAGGCCCAGCATGGTCAAGCGCACCATCGGGGGGGTGGCGAACACAATAGTCGCAATCGCCCCTGCATGGTCGCCCACGCCGAACATCACCATGACGGGCACCAGATAAGAAAAATGCGGCATGGTTTGGGCGACGTTCAAAAGCGGGGTCAGGATCATTTCGACACTGCGCGACTTAAACGCCAAAACGCCCAACAGCAGCCCCAGCGCAAAGGCGATGGGGGCCGCGATCAAGACCAGAGAGAGCGTCTCCATCGCGGGTTCCCACTGGCCGAAAATGGCAATGTAAAGCGTGGCACAAGCCGCCAACAGCGCCAGCCACCAGCCCTTTAGCGCATAGCCCAGCAGGGCAGAGCCTGCCGCTACAATCGTCCAAGGCAAAGCGGGCCAAGCAAGTTCAGGATGGGCGCGCGCATAATCCCAGCCAACAAAGGCAGCTAAGGTCTTAGCCCCGCCCAACAAAAACTCGCGCAGAAGATCAATGCAGAACAAAATTGCCGTCGAAAAGGCGCGCGTCACCTCTTTGATCAAGGGCGATGCTTCGTATTCTTCGATTTCCGGATCATAGATGTCGATCGGCCACCAATCGTACATCAGGAACCTAACGAATGTGTTGATCTGCTCGGGCCAGCCAGAGATCAAATGGGGCAAGCGCCACAGGTAATTGCCCTCGACCGCCGGAATGGCGAAGTAAAGCACCAGAAATACCGCGATCAGCAGGGCAAACTTTGCAAAGCCAGAGCGGAGAAGGTCTGCGCGCATCTTGCCCACCTATCCGACCAAGCCCTGCGGGCCGCGCGCGCCAAACAAGACGTGCAGCACAGTTTTGCGGTTCAACAGCCCTACGGGTTTGCCCGCATCATCCACCACCTGCACCGGATGGTTTTCGGCCAAGACCGCCTCGGCCACCGTGGCGATGAGCGCATCTTTATGCACTGTCATGGCGCTGACCGGATCGATGCTGAGCGGTTCCATCAAATTGGCGCAGCTTAAGACCTTTTCGCGCGGCACATCGCGGGTAAACTTGGCGACATAGTCTGTTGCAGGATGCAAGACGATGTTGGCAGGCGTATCCAACTGCTCAATCAAGCCGTCTTTCATGATGGCGATACGGTCGGCAAGACGCAGGGCTTCTTCAAAATCATGGGTGACAAAGAGGATGGTCTTTTGCAGCAAACCTTGAAGCCGCAGGAATTCATCCTGCATTTCCTTACGGATCAAAGGATCCAGCGCCGAAAACGGTTCATCCAGCAGCCAGATATCCGGCTCGACCGCCAAGGATCTAGCAATGCCCACGCGCTGCTGTTGGCCACCAGATAATTGGCGGGGGTAGTAGTTTTCGCGCCCCTTCAGGCTGACCAGTTCCACCATTTCCATCGCACGTTTGATAGCGGCGGCGGTGGACTGGCCTTTGATCAGCAAGGGAAAAGCGATGTTTTCCAACACGGTCTTATGCGGCAGCAAGGCAAAGCTTTGAAACACCATACCCATCTTGTTGCGGCGCAGGTCAACCAGTTGCTTGCCCGACATGGCGGTTAAATCTTCGCCGTCGATGAAAATCTTGCCCGCAGTCGGTTCAGTCAACCGCGAGATGCAGCGCAAAAGCGTTGATTTGCCAGAGCCCGACAGGCCCATAACCACCAACAACTCACCTTTTTGCACTTCAAACGTGGCTTTGTTGACGCCCACGATACAGCCTGCAGCCTGAAAAGCTGCCGCCTCGACCACGCCCGATGAACTGCGCATCATGGCAGCGGCGTTGTCGCCAAAGATCTTATAAACCGCCTCGCATTTGATGACTGGCTGAGACGAGGGAGCGCGGTCAGTTTGGGCCATGGCGTCTTTCCCGAAAATTCTCTGGGCGAGGGGTTGGATACCCCTTTCAAAGGCTTACCCCCAGCGCTGTGCGCGGGGGTAAGGTCTATTTTGCAAGGCCTGCTTTCGCAGGCGGTCACATCACTTGGTCCAAGGGGTCCAAACGGCCTCGTTCTCAGCCAGCCACTTTTTGGCGGCGTCTTCGTGGCTGAGTTTGTCGATATCGACCAAGGCAGCCATTTGCCCTATTTGGGCGGTGCTGAACGAAATCTTGGTGAAAATCGTGTAGGCCTTCGGGTGAGTTTTGGGGAACTTGTAGTTCGCCGCTTTCTTCAGCCAACCAATGGGCGACCCACAGCTGCCATCACCGCCATCAGCCTTGCGGCAGCCATCGGTGTAAGCGGGGAACTTGATGAAGTCGAAGCCTTCGGCATCGGTGAAGTTCGGGGTCCAGTTGAACGTGATGATCCCGCGCCCTTCTTTCTTGGCAGATTCCAGTTCAGCCCAGATCGCATCGGCCGAACCTGCAAACTTGACGACATATTTGTCATCGATGCCCAGCGCTTTGATGCGGTCAGGCATCAGGTCGCCGTGCCAGCTTTGCGGGCCTTCCAAAATGCGGCCTTTGCCTTCGGAGTCAGCGGTGGCGAACACTTCAGGGCAGTTCTTAAGCGCTTCCCAATCCGGCAAACCGGGGCAGAGGTTTTGTTCGACAACGTAGTGGGGCACACCCAGCTCTTCCAGCGTCATGGCTTCGTGGTTGCCGGCATCGATGACGCCGCCCTGCGCCATGGCATTGTAGAACGATGCGCCAAAGGTCGACTGCCAGACTTCATGGCTGATTGTCACGTCGCCGTTGCGGATGGCTTCGTAGACGGCCTGCGTGTCAGCGGGCACATATTCAACGGTGTCGCCGATGCTTTGGAAGATGCCCCCAATCACATAGGCCATCACCACTTGGCTGGACCAGTTGTGTGTCGGGATGATGATCGGTTCGGCTGAGTCTTGGGCAAAGGCCGCTTGCGGCATACCCCCCAATGTCAGCGATAGTGCGGCTGCGCCAAGCGCAGTATTCAGATATTTCAGCATTTTTCACCCTGTTCGCGTTTATGGTTGTTTAATCGCACGTAAGGTCGGCGGAAGTATCGTGTGTGAATTTCCTCACAGGAAAGAATTTAGCGCAGAGATAATGTTTCTTGGCTAGTTTTTTTTGGGCCAAGCCTGACTTTTCTCAACACCCCTAAGTAGTTTGAGAGATTTTTCCGCAACATCCATATCGGCACAGACCTGCATGGCCGTTGACGGTCGCACGGGACGGCGAAAGAACGGCAGGGCAAGCCACCCGAAATATGTGAAAAATTTAAATTAAAACAAATACTTAACTAATTTTCGTGGCGCCTTGAGAGTGTCACGAAATCTTAACTTGAGATGAATACCTTACCGCGAAGTTTAACATATGGAGAGATGACGATGAACAGCTTTATCAAAGCCAGCTTGGTTGCTGCTTCGATGTTTGTGGGCTTTTCCGCCGCAAACGTGGCCTCGGCTCAAGACACGATTCGCTTCGCTGTGACCGATATTGACGGTCTGGAAGCCCTGCAAACCGAGATGGGCCCGTTCAAGGACGCGCTTGAAAAAGTCTCGGGCCTGAAGGTTGAATTGTTCGCCGTATCGGGCCGCACTGTGGCTGTTGAAGCAATGGCCGCTGATCAGGTTGACTTCGTGTTGACCGGCCCCGCCGAATACGTGGTGTTCAACGCTCGCCTGAAGGCCCAGCCTGTCGTGACGTGGAACCGCCCCGACTACTATTCCAATATCGTTGTGCTTGACGGCGCGGCAGAGCAAGCTCCGGCAGACCTGAAGGGCAAGAAAATCTCCTTTGGCGAAATTGGTTCGACCTCGCAGCACTTGGCCCCCGCCACCCTGCTGGCCGAAGCCGGTTTGGTTTACGCCACCGACTACGAGCCAGTTTTTCTGAAGCGCAACGTCGCTATGGAATCCTTGATCGCGGGTGAAATCGCGGCCATCGGCGTGAACAAAACCCACATCGATCAGATCACCGAAAAGTTCCCCGACCAAAAGCTGCGCATTCTGGTCAAAGGGCCGGAACTGCCCAATGACGTGCTGCTGGCCTCGGCCACGGTCAAGCCAGAAGTGATCGAAGCCGTGCGCAAAGCCTTTGTCGACCATGGCGACGAACTGCTGGCGGCTGTTACGTCGGTTGACGCAAACGCCAAGTTCATCGGCGGCGGCTTTAACCCCACCGTCACCGACGCCGACTATGACCAAGTTCGCAAAATGTACGAAAACGTCGGTGTGACCGAGTTCTCGGCTTTCCTTGAGTGATCAAGGTATGAACCTGCCACAATTTGTTGGCACAACGACAGGCCCCGCTTTGGCGGGGCCTGTTTTGTTGGTGTCTGATCTTTCAAAGTCTTACGGTGGCCCTGTTGTGTTGCGCGGCGTCTCTTTTGCCGCTTTTTCAGGGGTTTCCCTTGCGATCATTGGCGCGAATGGGTCGGGCAAGTCCACGCTTTTGAAGTGCCTTATCCGGCTGACAGACCCTAGTTCTGGCAAGATAGAGATGTTGGGGCAAAGTGTCGGTGACATGGGCGCGCGGGCGCTGCGGCAGTTTCGGTCTCGGGTTGGGGTGGTTTGGCAAAAGCACAATTTGGTCCCGCGCTTGTCGGCCCTTTCCAACGTGCTGCACGGGGTTCAAGCGCGTATGAGCGGCCCGCGCAGTTGGTGGCAATGGGCCGCCCCCGCCGAGGTGCGGGCCGAAGCGATGGCCTGTCTGGCCCGCGTTGGCTTGGCGGACAAAGCTTTGCAGCGGGTCGACAGCCTGTCGGGCGGCCAACAACAACGTGTGGCGATAGCGCGCATGTTGATGCAGCGCCCCGAACTGGTCTTGGCTGACGAGCCTGATGCCAGCCTTGATCCGCAGTCAGGCGAAGATGTCATGCGCCTGTTGTCTGATTTGGCGCGGCAAGACGGGCTGACCTTGATCATCATCTCGCATCGTCTGGAACATACCTTGGCCTTTTCCGACAGGATCATTGGCCTCAGCGGCGGTGTCATCACATTGGATGTGGCAACATCGCAAGCAGATCCTGCCATGCTGCGCCGTTTTTTTGATAAACCCACACAATAGGCGCCCCATGCCCCAAGCTAGTCCCGCACCGCCACGGTTCCAACATCGATCCATCGCCGAATATGTGGCGATTATCGTGGTACTTGCACTGGTCTTGACCAGCGTTATGAACACGGCCCCCTCATTGGATAAGCTGCAACGCGGCACAGCGCGGCTTTTTGCGCCGTCGGGCTTCTTGATGCAGATGTTTCCGCCCGATTTCAGCCGGGTGGAGCATATCACTTGGAAGTTGGTCGAAACTTTGCAAATGGCCGTTGCAGGTGCCGCTTTGGGGTTGGTCTTTGCGGTTCCCTTTGCCATTCTAGCAACAGATCGGCTATCACCGCATCCGGTGATCAAGATCGCGGCACGGGGCATGATCGCTTTTTTCCGCACTGTGCCCGATTTGGTCTGGGCGATTTTCTTCATCATCGTTGTGGGTCTGGGCCCTGCCGCCGGTGTCTTGGCGCTTATGATCGACAAAATCGGCTTTGCAGGTCGGTTCTTTGCCGAAGCAATGGAAGAGGCCGATACCGGCCCCCAAGACGCTTTGCGCGCTATTGGAGCCAGCCGGATGGGAGTTATCTTTTCAGCGGTCTTTCCGGCCTGTCTGCCCTCGTTCACCGCCACATCGCTGTTTGCCTTGGAAAAATCGGTGCGTGGGTCAGCGGCCTTGGGCCTTGTGGGCGCGGGCGGGATTGGGGTGGATTTGAAGGTTGCCTTCGATCTGTTCAACTATGACGAGGCGCTAACGATCATCCTTATGATGCTGGTGCTGGTCGTGGCGGTGGAGCAGGGCAGCAGCTGGATCCGCTCGAAGCTGATATAGGTCTGCCGCGATAGCCATAGGCGTCTGCCGCCTGTGCGCGGGTCTAGACCATCAACGTTGCAGCAACCGCCCTGCCCCAGCGCGCGTATTTCGCGGCGCGAACATCGGTTGCCATCGTCGGTGTAAATCTGCGCTCTAGCACCCAAGTTTCGGCAAACCGTGCAGGCTCGGGGCAAAGGCCACTTTGCAGACCCGCAAGGTAAGCGGCCCCCAAGGCAGTGGTCTCGGACACAACAGGCCTGTCCACCGGCGCGCCCAAAATATCGGCCAGAAACTGCATGGCCCAATCGCTGGCGACCATGCCGCCATCGACGCGCAACACACTCTCTCCCAAAGCGCCCCAATCGGCGCGCATTGCTTCAAGCAAATCACGGGTTTGATAGCCCACGCTTTCCAGTGCCGCTTTGGACAGTTCAGCCGCGCCCGTTCCCCGCGTCAGCCCATAGATCGCCCCGCGACAGTCGGGCCGCCAATACGGCGCGCCAAGACCTGTGAAGGCGGGCACCAAGACAACATCTTGCCCAAGATCAGCCTGACCCGCTAAGGCTTGGGTTTCCGCAGCCGACCCTATGATCTTCAACTCATCCCGCAGCCATTGCACCACAGCCCCCGCCACAAAGATCGATCCTTCTAGCGCATAGGTGGGCGCGCCATTCAGTTGATAGGCGATGGTCGTCAGCAAGCGGTTCTTTGAAAGCACCATATCGCTTCCAGTGTTCAACAGCGCAAAGCACCCTGTGCCATAGGTCGATTTCATCATGCCAGGTTGGAAACAGGCTTGGCCCACCGTTGCGGCCTGTTGATCGCCAGCCACACCGCGAATGGGGATGGCACGACCGAAGATGTCAGGGTCGGTTGATCCAAACTCAGCAGCGCTGTCTTTGACTTGCGGCAAAAGTGACATCGGAATGCCCAACAGGTCACAAATCTCAGCATCCCAAGTGCCCGTTTTGATATTGTAGATCAAGGTCCGCGCGGCGTTGGTGGCATCCGTGGCGTGAACGCGCCCGCCCGTAAGGTGCCAGATCAGGTAGCTGTCCACCGTGCCAAAGGCCAGTTTGCCCGCCTCGGCCTTGGCGCGTGCGCCGGGGATATGATCGAGGAGCCATTTGATCTTAGTGCCGCTGAAATAGGGGTCGCACAGCAGACCCGTGCGGGCGTTGACCAGCGGCTCGTGGCCCGCCTCCTTAAATGCGGCGCAGATGGCAGCGCTGCGGCGGTCTTGCCAGACGATCGCATTGGCTATGGGGATGCCCGTCTCACGATCCCAGACCAGCGTGGTCTCGCGTTGGTTGGTGATGCCGATGGCGGCGACCTTAGCAATATCGGTGCGCGCCAAAACTGCGCGGGCGGTTGACAATGTGGTGCGCCACAGGTCGGCCGGATCATGCTCCACCCAGCCAGAATTGGGGAAATGCTGGGCAAACTCTTCTTGAGCCTGCGTGATGGGCCGCAAATCTTGGGAAAACAGAATAGACCGGGTCGAGGTGGTGCCCTGATCAATGGCGAGAATTTGGGTCATCATGGGGCCTGTGTTAGAAAACATCGCGGCAAATGGCAAAGGGGCGAGGGCCAAAGCCCCCGCCCCCCTGCGTATCAAAGCTTACTTCTGCCAGGACTTGATCAGCTCGTCATAGGCGATGGTCTCACCCTGCGGCTTTTCATTGTCCAGTTTGGCAACCGGCGAACCGGGTTCATCCAGCCAAACTTGCGGATCTTGCTCTTCGTTCATAACCGGACCCAGATCGCCCTGAGCGCCAGATTTCTCCAGACGGATCAGCACTTTCTCTTGCTCGGCGCAGAGGCTGTCTAAAGCTTCTTGCGGGGTTTTTGCACCGGACATAGCGTCGCCGATGTTCTGCCACCACAGTTGTGCCAGCTTAGGATAATCCGGAACGTTGGTGCCGGTGGGCGACCACTGAACGCGGGCGGGCGAACGGTAGAATTCGATCAGGCCGCCAAGTTTGGGGGCACGATCGGTGAAGTGTTGGGCGTCGATGGTGGACTGACGGATAAAGGTCAGGCCAACGTCAGACTTCTTCACGTCCACCGTCTTGGACACGACGAACTGCGCATAAAGCCACGCAGCTTGGGCGCGGTCCACCGGGGTGGATTGCATCAAGGTCCACGAACCGGCGTCTTGGTAGCCGATCTTGGTGCCTTCAGACCAGTAAGCGCCGTGCGGCGAGGGAGCCATGCGCCACTTGGGCGTGCCATCCTCGTTCATCACGGGTGTGCCCGGGGCAACCGAAGCTGCCGTGAAGGCGGTGTACCAGAACATCTGCTGGGCAATCGCACCTTGGGCCGGAACCGGCCCTGCTTCGCCAAAGGTCATACCAGCGGCTTCCGGGGGCGAGTACTTTTGCAGCCATTCGATGGCCTTGGTCACAGCGTAAACAGCGGCTGCGTCGTTGGTGGCACCGCCACGCGCAACGCAAGAACCAACCGGCTGCGACTTTTCGTTGACGCGGATGCCCCATTCGTCGACCGGCAGGCCGTTGGGTTCACCCTTGTCGCCCATACCGGCCATCGACATCCACGCGTCGGTGTAACGCCAGCCCAGCGACGGGTCTTTCTTACCATAGTCCATGTTGCCAAAGACCGAGGTCGGCCCGCCCATATAGGACATATCGCGACCGGTGAAGAATTCCGCGATGTCTTCATAGGCCGACCAGTTGACCGGAACGCCCAGATCATAGCCATACTTGGCTTTGAAGTCGTCTTTGGTTTTCTGATCGTTGAACCAGTCGTAGCGGAACCAATACAGGTTCGCGAACTGCTGGTCGGGCAGTTGGTACAGTTTGCCATCCGGACCGGTGGTGAAGGACGTGCCGATAAAGTCGGCAATATCCAGACCGGGGTTGGTGACCGAAGCGCCTTCGCCTGCCATCCAGTCGGTCAGGTTGCGGGCCTGCTGGTAGCGCCAGTGGGTGCCGATCAGGTCAGAGTCGTTGATATAGGCGTCATAGATGTTTTCGCCCGACTGCATTTGCGTTTGCAGCTTTTCAACAACGTCACCTTCACCGATCAGATCGTGGGTGATCTTGATGCCGGTGATGGCAGTAAACGCCGGAGCCAGCACTTTGGATTCGTATTCATGGGTGCCGATGGTTTCGGACACGACCTTGATTTCCATGCCGGCGAAAGGCTTGGCTGCGTCCACGAACCATTGCATTTCGGCTTCTTGATCCGCGCGGCTGAGCGTGGACAGGTCGCCGATTTCGGTGTCAAGAAACGCTTTGGCTGCATCCATGTCGGCGAATGCCGGCATGCCGCAGGCGATCAGCGCTAGCGCCATCGCGGTGGTGGTTTGTCTTAGTCTCATTTTTTTCCTCCCAGAAGGTTGATGAGTCTTGCCGTCTTGCCATGGGGCAGGCACCGCCCGCCCGTCCGGCGTCGTTCGTCCTATCTTATACCCAGCGAAACACCGCTATGGCATAAAGCAGGCTTAGGATCAGCGGCCATGTCAGCGGCGCACCGAAGAAAAAGAGCCAGACCAGATTGATGAAGGCCGAGCCCAAGAGCGTTATGAACAACCGATCACCGCGCGTGGTTTCAATAAGCAAGACGCCGCGACGGGGTGTTTCGGGAAAGCGAATGGCCAGAAGGGTGAAGGTGATCAGCAAACTGGCGATCAGAAAGAAAAACAGGGCCACCGGAAAGGTCCAAGCCATCCAGCCGCCTGGGATCATCGGGTCATACCACAGCATGCCACTGTCATCGCGTGGCACGGACCAGAAAAGAAAGCCAAGGATGGCGGCCATTATGACACCAAGGCCAAGATACAGGCTGTTCCAGCGGGCAGCGGTCATCACACCCTCCCCAGGGCAAAGCCCTTGGCAATGTAGTTGCGGACAAAATAGATCACCAAGGCCCCAGGGATGATCGTCAGCACCCCTGCCGCAGCCAGAACCCCCCAGTCCATCCCGCTGGCCGACACGGTGCGTGTCATGGTCGACGCGATGGATTTGGCGTAGACTGAGGTCAGCGTGCGCGACAGCAACAGTTCCACCCACGAGAACATAAAGCAAAAGAACGCCGCGACCCCGATGCCGCTGGCGATAAGCGGCATAAAGATACGTGTGAAGAAACGGCCAAAGGAATAGCCGTCGATATAGGCTGTCTCGTCGATCTCTTTGGGCACGCCGCGCATGAAACCTTCCAAGATCCACACCGCCAAAGGCACGTTGAACAGGCAATGGGCCAAGGCCACAGCGATGTGCGTGTCGAATAAGCCCACGCTGGAGTAAAGCTGGAAGAACGGCAGCGCAAAGACGGCTGGCGGCGACATACGGTTGGTCAAAAGCCAAAAGAACAGATGCTTGTCACCCATGAAATTGTAGCGCGAAAAGGCATAGGCCGCAGGCAATGCCACCGTGATCGAGATCAGCGTGTTCAGCACGACATAGATGAGCGAGTTTACATAGCCCATATACCACGACGGGTCCGTTAGGATCGTGACATAGTTGGCAAAGGTCAGGGTCGCGGGAATAAGGGTAAAGGTCGACGTGATCTCGGTGTTGGTCTTAAGGCTCATGTTGATCAGCCAATAGATCGGGATCAGCAAGAACAGCAGATACAAGGTCATGACGATGGCAGAAGAGCGAACGCGCATCATTTCGTCTCCGCGTTATCAAGGGTGGTCATGACGGTGTAAAACACCCAAGACACCAGCAAGATCACCAAGAAATACATGATCGAAAAGGCCGCCGCAGGCCCAAGGTCAAACTGCCCCACCGCCATCTTCACCAGATCAATCGACAGGAAGGTGGTGGAATTGCCCGGCCCCCCGCCGGTGACGACGAAAGGTTCGGTGTAGATCATGAAGCTGTCCATAAAGCGCAACAGCACCGCGATCAGTAAGACCCCCGACATCTTGGGCAGTTCGATAAAGCGAAACACACTCCACCGGCTGGCTTGGTCGATCCGTGCGGCTTGGTAATAGGCCTGCGGGATAGATTGCAAACCCGCATAACACAGCAAAGCGACAAGCGAGGTCCAGTGCCATACATCCATCACGATGATGGTGATCCAAGCATCCAGCGCGTCACTGGTGTAGTTGTAATCAACCCCCAAGCTGGCCAAGCCGTGGCCCAAAAGGCCGATGTCCACCCGCCCGAAAATCTGCCAGATCGTGCCAACCACGTTGAACGGGATCAGCAAGGGCAGCGCCATCAGCACCAAGCAGAAGCTGGCCCAGAACCCTTTTTTGGGCATGTTCAGCGCGATGAAGATGCCCAAGGGCACCTCTATCGCCAAAATAATCGCCGAAAACAGCACCTGCCGCCCCAAGGCGCTGTGCATCCGGTCAGAGGCGATCATGTCTTCAAACCAGCCAAGACCGTTCCAGAAAAACTCGTTCTCACCAAAAGTGTCGTTGACCGAATAGTTGACCACGGTCATCAGCGGGATCACTGCGGAAAAGGCCACGATGACCAAAACCGGCAGCACCAAGAACCACGCTTTGTTGTTTTGCGTCTTGTCCATTACACGGCCCCTTGGGCTGCAACGCGCCAGTCATCGGCAAAGACGTTGATCTTGTCTGGGGCAAAGACAACCCGTGTCATATCGGCGCCGATCACCAGACCCTCGGGCGCGATCAGGTTGAAGGCTTGGCCGAACAGGTCAGCGCGGATGATCCGGTGGCGGCCAACGTCTTCGACGCGGCGCAACGTGACGGGCAAGCCTGACCCGCTGGTCAGGCTGCAATATTCGGGGCGAATGCCGATTTGGCTGCGCCCTACGACGGGCGCATAGCTGGCACCTAGCGCCACGTCGCAGCCATTCAGATGGGCGCGGTTGCCTGCGATTGTCGCATCCATCAGATTCATACCGGGCGAGCCGATGAAATAACCCACAAAGGTATGGGCAGGGGTTTCAAACAGCTCTTCCGGCGTGCCCATTTGCACCACACGGCCGTCATACATCACAACAACCTTATCGGCGAAGGTCAGCGCCTCGGTTTGGTCGTGGGTGACGTAGATCATGGTATGGCCAAGCTGGCGGTGCAGTTGCTTAAGCTGGGTGCGCAATTCCCATTTCATATGCGGGTCGATCACGGTGAGGGGTTCGTCAAACAAAATGGCATTGACGTCTTCGCGCACCATGCCGCGCCCAAGACTGATCTTTTGCTTGGCATCCGCCGTCAGCCCGCGCGCCTTTCGGTTAAGACGATCTTCCATGCCGATCATCTGTGCAATATGGCCCACCCGTGCCGCGATATAGGCCGCATCCATGCCACGGTTGCGCAAGGGGAAGGCAAGGTTTTCACGAACCGTCATCGTGTCATAGACCACGGGAAACTGAAAAACTTGGGCTATGTTGCGCGCTGCAGTTTCCTCATCTGTCACATCGCGGTCGCCAAACAGCACGCGGCCATGG
>CAMAYO010000039.1 GCA_945862465.1 Pseudorhodobacter antarcticus
GATGTCACCGACACGCTCAACATCGCTTTGGCCGCATCAGGCTGTGACAGTGCGAAGGTTGTGCACAAACCGCGCCTGCTCAGCGACAATGGCTCGTCTTACATCGCTGGCGATCTGGCCGAATATCTTGCGGACAAGGGCATGAAACATATTCGCGGCGCGCCGATGCATCCACAAACACAAGGCAAAATCGAGAGATGGCATCAGACCCTGAAGAACCGAATCCTGCTGGAAAACTACTTCCTCGAAGGGGAGCTTGAAGCCGCCATCGCCGCCTTCATCGACCACTACAACAACCATCGCTACCACGAGAGCATCGCCAACCTCACCCCAGCTGATGTTTACTTCGGGCGCGGTGAAACCATCCTGGCTGAAAGGAGACGCATCAAACACAAGACCATCCAAAACCGCCGCTTGAACCACCAGCGTAAAGCAGCATAACCTGAACCCGATGAGCCAATAACCTCCGCTCCAAAATCACCGCGGATGTTCCAAATCATTCGACGACGGACACCAATTCGGAAATCCTGATATTCGGTATAGATTGCGCTTATGCTGACGGAAAGCGCGCGGTTGGGGCATTAGCTTATGGTGCGCATTGGAAAATCGAATGATCTGGCAAAAGTCATTCAGAACGATCGTCGAACACGCAGCGACTTTGGCCGACCCGTGCTGACAATGGGCGGTGGCGAAACCGCAGTCAGAGAACAGTCAAGTGCGGCGCGGATGTGCCCTTTGCCGCACTTACGTCTTTTGCCCCAGCCCAGTGGGCCGGCCAGCAAAGCGCCGCAGCGATGTTTGCAAATCTTCTGGGCGAAAACCTCGGCCGATAAAGACGATGGTGCCGTCTTCGGATTGATTTTCTTGCGCGGGTAGAATTTCAGGGGACTGAACCACTTTGCGCACGGTTTGCAGCAAAAGCCTTCCCGCAGGGGTGGGTAGAACACCCTTCACGCGCACCAGATCATTGCCCCGCGCGTGCAGCAGGGCCGAAAGCCAGAGGGCAAAGGCTGACCAATCAATGCTTTCGTCGATCTTCAGGCGCGTGGGAAAAATCGCACCACGCGTGTCGTCATCTGACAAGGGAGGCAAGGCGGGGGCCTGTGCATCGGGGGCCAAATCCAGCAAAGGTTGCGCTGCGCCCAGCACAGCAGCCGATTGCGGCGCACTTGGGTTCAAAGCCCGCAGCGTGGCGCGCAGCAGGGTCAGGCTGGCCGGGTCAACCGCGTCAACCTTAGACAAGATCACCTGATCCGCCGCACCGATCTGGCGGCGGCCCAGCGGTTCAGTTTGCAATTGCGCCAAGCCGTGTAGGGCATCGACCACCACAATCGTCTGTTCAATCACGATATGGTTGACCAAGACGGGGTCGCCCTGAATGGCGGCCACAATCGCCCCCGGATCGGCCAAGCCGCTGGTTTCCAGCACGATGCGTTGCAAGCGTTGCTCATCAGAGGCTTTCCGACTGCGCTGATCACACAGCCCCCGCAGCGCATCGATCAAATCCTGCCGCCCCGTGCAGCAACTGCACCCACCGGCCAGAAGCGTCAGGCCCGATGCCGCTGCAAGCAGCACATCGTCAACACCCGTCTCGGCGGCTTCGTTCACGATCACATGCACGGGGCCAAATCTGCCCACGTGCAACTGGTGGCGCAGCCAAGTTGTCTTGCCAGAGCCCAGATAGCCACCCAGAACCGTCAACCGCATCCGCCCATCGGCAAAGTCAGTCGTCATGCAGGAACACGGGGTCCAAAGGGTCAATCGGGCGGCCCAGCAAACGCTCGGCCTCGGCCCAGACAGCGCTTAGGTCGGGCACAATGCTTTGGTTACCCGACAGGGTGCTAAGCTGAATGCCCGGCACAACGCCACCATCATGCGCGGTCAGCCCATAGGGGCGCAGCACTTTGTCCAACAGGCCCGCGCGGTGAAACCGCGCGCGCAAACGGTCGCCTGGGGTGTCTGCCCCTGCTTCCGTCCAATGGCCGGGCACAGCCGGATTGCCGCAGGCGTTGCACATAATACTCTCGTCAAAGTAGCGGGTGCCGGTCGCCCGACACCCGCGATTGCATCAGATCACTTCCGGACGGGCCGGTGCGCCGAAGGGATAGCGCTTGCGGAAGTCGTTGGCGATATCTTCGAACGGGGCCCATTCGACGCCCGAATGCTTCGAGATATACTCGATCAAACGTTCCAACATCAGCAGAACCTGCGGACGGCCCGCCACATCGGGGTGGATGGTAAAGGCGAAGACGGCATAATCCATCTCGCGGTACACCCAATCGAACTGGTCGCGCCACATTTCTTCAATGTCACGCGGGTTGACGAACCCGTGCGAGTTCGGGGCCTTTTTCATGAACATCATCGGCGGCAGATCGTCGACATACCAGTTGGCCGCGATATCGACGAGGTCGATTTCCTTGCCATGCTTCAAGGGATGCATCCATTCCTTGGCAGTCTTGGAATAATCGATCGTGTTCCAGCTGTCGCCCACTTTGGCATAGAAGGGCTGGAAGTCGCGGTAGCCTTGGCTGTGGTCATAGGTGAAGCCATGCTTCAGAAGCAAAGCGGCGGTCGAGTTCGACATCTCCCACCACGGGGCCACATAGCCGCGCGGGGCTTTGCCCGTCAGGCCCTTGATCAGCTCGATCGATTTGACCAGAACGTCTTCTTCTTGGCTGGGCGTCATGGCGATGGGGTTTTCGTGCAAATAGCCATGCGCGCCCACTTCGTGACCGTCTTTGACGATCATTTCCATTTCCTTGGGGAAGGTTTCCAAAGAGTGGCCCGGAATGAAGAACGAGGTCTTCAGATCGTATTTCTTGAACAAGCGCAGCAGGCGCGGAACGCCCACTTCTGTGGCGAAGATGCCGCGCTGGATGTCAGACGGTGAGTCTCCACCGCCGTAAGAGCCGATCCAGCCTGCGACCGAGTCGATATCGGTGCCAAAGGCACAGTAGATCTTTTTAGCCATGAAGGTGTCCTCCTAAGATGTCAGATTGTGGGCCATTTCGGGTCAGTCAGCGCCATGGGATAAGCAATGGCGTAATCAATGGGGGGGCGGACCACATATTTGCGGTCAAACTCCGCCCAGTTATAGGCAGCACCCGAGCGCACGATATAGGGCCAGTCGGGTTGGGCAAAAATCGGGCGGCCAATGGCGACAATGTCGCCCGCGCCTTTGGTCAGGACTTCTTCGGCCTGCGCGCCCTCGGCGATGCCGCCGTTGGTGATCACAGGCAGGCCCGATGCCTTGCGCAGCACGGTGGACATGGGCGTGGCGTCATCGGTTTGGCGGTTATCAAGGTAGTTGAAACTTGACCAATGCAGCGCATCATAGGACGATCCCTTCAACGCTTCGCCAATCGCTTTGGCATAGGATGTGCCAGGCCAAGCACCCACAAAATCATCCACCCCGTCTTGCGACAGGCGCAGCACGATCAGCTTATCCGGCCCAATCGCGGCGCGCACCTTGTCGCCCACCAGTTTGGCAAAGCGGATGTTGTTTTCGGGCGATCCGCCGAAGTCATCGGTGCGCAGGTTGGTCTTTGGGGTGATGAATTGCCATAGCAGATAACCGTTGGCACCGTGCACTTCGACCCCATCCGCGCCCGCATCAACAGCGCGTTTCGCTCCTGCGGCAAAGCCATCGGCAATCTGGTGAATGTCGGCGACAGTCAACTCGCGCGCGGGACCAAAGGTCACTTTCGGCCAAGGGCCAGAAATCCCCCGGATATTCTTTTCATTATCGCTGTCGGTATACAGCGTCCAGCCCCCGCTTTGCGTGGCCGAGGCGCTGACCGGCGGCTTGCCGCCCAGCACCCGCGGGTCCGCAACTCGGCCGGCGTGCATCAGTTGCACGATGATCTTGCAATCATGCTGATGCACCGCATCGAACACCTTGGCCCATCCGGCCTGATGCTGTTTCGTCGCAATTCCGGGCTGCGATAGATAGGCGCGCGACTGCACGCCATCATTTTCATAGGTGCCTTCAGTGATGATCAGCCCCAACCCACCCCGCGCGCGGCGCGCATAATAGGCCGCCATTTCATCGGTCGGGGTGCCATCAGCTTCGGCCATTTGGCGGGTCAGCGGCGCCATCGCGATGCGGTTGCGCAGCGCGAGTGGCCCCAGCTTGATGGGCGAAAACAGGGTTGGGAAAGCTTCAGCCATTACGCACCTCGTACAATCTGTTCTATTGCAAGCCCCGCCGCTAGAACCGCGCTGTCGCGGCCATGGGGGGCGGAAATCATAAAGCCCGTGGGCATCTGCTCAGCATCGACCCCGTTGGGAATTGAAAGCCCGCACCAATCCAAGAAATTCCCAAGCGAGGTGTTGCGCAGCGTCAACCCGTTGTGGCGGAAGAATACTTCTTGATCGGCTTCGAGCGGCGCGATCGGCATCGCAACCGAAGGTGTGGTGGGGCAGATCATCAATGCACCGCCCAACTTGGCGGTGACTTGGGCAATCAGGCGCGCGCGTTCACGCATTAGGATCGACAGGTCAACCGCCGTCGTCTTGGCAGCATTCATGATACGCCGCACCACCCGGGCGTCGATGCGGGCGGCGTCGGGGCCGTGCATCCTGTCCCAATGCAGGTCCAACGCCTCAACCGCGGCAAGAACGGCGCGGTGGGTGATTAATTCTAGCGTTTCGGTCAGTTCTGGCAAAGCGATGCGGCGCACCCTTGCGCCGGCATTGGCCAAGCGATCAGCGGCAGCGGCGAAATTTGCCGCGACGGCGGGGGCCAAAGCGTCAAACATCACGGCATCGGGGATCACAAAATCCAACGCCGTCAGTGGGGCCGCCTGCACCACTGGGCTTTGCAACCCGCGCAGCACTGTGTCAGCCAGCACGCAATCTTCGACGCTATGCGCCAAGGGGCCCAGCGTGTCTAACGTGTGCGACAGCGGGAAAACGCCTTGCATCGGGTAATGCCCGGTCGAGGATTTATAGCCCACCACCCCGTTAAACGCCGCCGGAATGCGAATAGACCCGCCAGTATCTGTGCCAAAAGATATCGGCACAATATCGTTGGCCACGACCACCCCGCTGGCGGATGAAGATCCCCCCGGCGCACGAGCAGGGCCGGTTCCGTTGGGGTTGCGCGGCGTGCCGTAGTGGGGGTTTAGACCTATGCCGGAATAGGCAAATTCCGTCATGTTCAGCGCACCAATGCTGACCAAGCCAGCACGGGCACCTGCAGCGACCAAAGCCGCATCCTGCGAAGCAGGCGGGTTATCTGCCAGCACAACCGACCCCGCCGTGGTGACGCGGCCTTTCAGATCGTACAAATCCTTCCAAGCCACCGGAATCCCATCCAGCAAGCTGACCGGATTGCCCGCCCGCAGGCGTTCACGCGAAGCGCGCGCTTCAGCCTCGGCCCTTGGGCGCAAGGTCTTGGTGAAAATCGCGTCATCGCCCACTTCGGCGATACGGGCGAAAACTTGATCGACCAGATCCAGCGGATCAAGCCGCCCGTCGCGCAATTGACGGGAAAGGTCACTGGCCGTTGTCTTGCGCATCATCGGCCCCTAGTGCTTGATCACGGTGGACCGCAGGGCCTGCCATGCGACAAAGCCCTGCGCTCCGGCCGCAAACTGACCGCGATACTTGTCGGCATGGCCTTCGACCGCGATGATGTCACCATTGGGCAATTGCACCGCCATTTGCAGGATATGGCCGATCAGTTGCGCGCGGGTGATCTGGCAGGGGATCATATTGGTGCCATAGGTCTTGCGCGCCTCTTCGGGCGACACATCGGCAGGCAGAATATCCACCGATTCAGCCGGCAGGATAAGCGAGGCTTGGTCGCCCAGCGCCAAGCGGTCATGCTTTTCGCCGGTCAAAATGCCAAAGGCTGTGTCCAGAGTGACGCCTTCGCCCTTCAAGTCTTTCACAACGCCCGGAATAAGCGTATTGGCCCCGATAAAGCGGCTGACGAACAGGCTTTGCGGGCGGGTGTACAATTCGCGCGGTGGGCTGATTTGTTCCACACGGCCTGCGTTCATCACCACGATGCGGTCGGATAGCGCCAAGGCTTCCGATTGCGCGTGGGTCACAAAAACAAAGGTAATCCCAAGCTCGCGTTGCAAAAGCTTCAGCTCGTTCTGAATGCTTTTGCGCAGGTTGGCGTCCAAAGCGCCCAAAGGTTCATCGAGCAGCAAAATATCAGGTTCCACCACCAAAGACCGCGCTAGGGCGATGCGCTGGCGCTGGCCACCTGACAGGCGGTTGGGGCGCATATCGGCGACATCCGACAGGCCCAGCTTGTCAATGATGCGGTCAACCTTGCGGTCCGCTTCTGCGGCAGCCATCCCTTTGACCTCTAGGCCAAAGCGGATGTTCTGGCGCACGTTCATATGGGGAAACAGCGCGTAATTCTGGAAGATCATCGACGTTGGGCGCTTTTCCGGCAGCAGGTCGTTTATTCGGCTGCCACGGATCATCAAATCGCCCGAGGTGATCGTTTCAAAGCCTGCAATCATGCGCAGAGTTGTCGTTTTGCCACAGCCTGATGGCCCCAGAAAGGCAATGAATTCGCCCTTGTCCACATCCAGATTGAAGTCGATTACGGCGGGCGTGCCGTTGTCATAAACCTTGCCGATATGGGAAAGCTGAAGGTCGTAGGCCACGCGTCTTATCCTTGCAACGAGGGGTCCGGCCGGAGCGTAAGCCCCGACCGGTTTATTGTCAGATTAGGCCGACAGGAATTCGTCCCACTTGGTCATCAAGAGGTCGTATTCAGCGGGCCACTGGTGCCAGTAAGCAACGTTCGCAGCACGGGTTGCCAAGGAACCGCCATCGCGCAGATCGCCTTCCTTGATGCCGCGCTCTTCCGCGCCAACCCACGGTGCGCCTTCGTACCAGAAGGCGTACTTTTCGGCCGACATGATGGCTTTGACCTTGTCGTTGGGCGAGTAGTAGCCCTGCTCCGACACAGCCACAGCCGGGCCACCCGACAGCCAGTAATCGGCATAAGCCGTCACAGCGTCGAGGTTGGGCGAGGATTTCAGCGCCGAAACGCCGATAGCCCAGCCACGATAGCCGCTCTTCATGGTGGCGTAAGAGCACTGAACGCCCTGTGCCTTCACAGCCATAACAGCCGGCTGCCAAGCGTCAGCCAGAACCATTTCGCCCGAAGCCATCAGGTTAACCAATTCACCAAAGTCACCCCAAAGGGCGCGGAACTGGCCTTCTTTCTTCTTCGAGATCAGGAACTTGGCTGCTTCTTCGATGGCAGCCGCGTCCGGATTGCCAGGGTTCGCAACTTCCAACAGACCCAGTTCGTTCATAGCCAAGACGGCCTGACCGAAAGCGATCAGCGGGTCGACGTTCAGGCCGGTCTTGCCCTTGAACTTGGGGTCGAACAGCGACGACCACATCGATGCTTCTTCCGCCGAAACCAGGTCAGGGCGGTAGCCGATGGAGTCAAAGTTATAAACGGTCGGGACCATGTTCAGGGCGGTCATCGACTCGTCCGTGTAGATCTGGCCAACGATCTGTGCGCTGGCTTCCCACTTCGGGTCAGGCTTCAGGAAGCTTTCGCCAACGCCAGTCCAGTTCGTCAGCGCCGAGGTGGCGATGGGCGAAACAAGGCCGGTTTGGGTGATCGACGGCAGACGCTCGCCAATGGTTTCCCAGCAGTCGTAAGCGGTCGAGCCCGACAGCAGTTCGGTTTGGGTGTTGGGGAAAATGTCGGCTTTGCCCGACACGGCCTTAACGCCCGAAGCCGCCTGGAATTCTGCCAGGATACGGTCCTGCACGGTCACCGACAGGCCGACAGTGCGCAGCTCTTGGCTGGCAAGGTCAGCAGCGAAGGCTTGCTGCGCGCCCAAGAAGGGCATGCCGCCCGCGGCCAAGGCAACGCCGGCGGTCCCTTTCAGGAACCCACGGCGGGATAGTGAACTGTGTTTCATTTCAGTACCTCCGAGTTGATTTTACGTTTCTTCCTACTGCCCGGGTTAATATCGCCCGACCAGCAAACCTCCGTCGACCACTACCACTTGACCCGTCATGTAGCGGGCCGCGTTGGAAGCGAGGAACAGGGCGACATCGGCAATCTCTTCAGGTTGACCGATGCGACCCATGGGGATGAACTCCCCCGCCTTCTCGGCAGCTTCAGGGCCGAGGGAATGTTCCTTCGACAAAAGCTGCGCTGTCCGGATGTAGCCCGGCGCGATGCCGTTCACCCGGATTCCGTCTTTGGCCAATTCCACCGCAAGGCCGCGCACAAGCCCTACCACGCCGGATTTCGCCGCTGAATAATGCACGTGTTCGTCCCAGCCATAGGCCACGCCCATGATCGAAGACAGGGCCACGATCGCCCCCTTTTTGCGCCGCTTCATCCCCGCCAAAGCGGGGCGCACAACGCGGAAGATGCCTTTGAGGTCGATGTCAAACGTGTGATCCCACTTGGCATCGGTCATCTGATCCAAAGGCACGCGGTGTGCGATGCCGGCATTGGCCACGATCACATCAATCCCACCATGCTTGGCCTCGACCGCCGCCACCACAGCGTCGGCGGCTTCGGTGGAACGAACGTCCAGCATATGAAACTCTGCCGTGCCGCCTTCGGCCACAATCTCGGCCACGACTGACGCGCCCTCAGTCGCCAGCACATCGGTTGCCACCACATGAAAGCCGGCCTTGGCAAAGGCCTTCGCCGTGGCGCGACCAATCCCAATTCCTGCGCCGGTGATCAAAACGACATCGGTCATAGCATCACATCTCCGGAATTCGGGCCAAGGGTTTGGCCGACAAACAACGAGGCTTGCGGCGAACATAGGAAGGCCACGGTATTGGCCACCTCTTCAGGTTCGCCAAAACGGCCCAAGGGCAACTCAGCCGCTTTGGCGCGTTGCCAGTCTTCCGAGAGGCTGCGCACCAAGGGCGTGTTGATGGGGCCTGGGGCCACCGCATTCACGCGCACGCCCTGCGCCGAAACTTCGCGCGCCAAGGCCTTGGTCATGCCGATGATCCCAGCCTTTGCCGCAGAATAATGCACCAGTTCGATCCCGCCGATCTGACCCAGTTGCGAGGCGATGTTGACAATCACCCCCGAACCACGCGCAAGCATCCCCTTGAGCACGGCATGTGTGCACAGGAACGTGCCGCGCAGATGCACCGCGATCATCCGGTCAAAATCACCCACAGTCAGGTCAGTGAACTTGCCCTGATGCACATGGCCCGCACAGTTGACCAAATGGGTCACGGGGCCAAAAGCCGCTTCTGCCGCGGCAACCATGGATGCCACGTCCGCCTCAACCGACACATCGCCACCGATCGCCACAGCTTTCGCACCAATCTGCGCGGCAGTCGCCTGCGCGGCCTGCAAGCGAAAGTCATTCACAAGCACGTTATAGCCATCCGCTGACAACCGCAGCGCAATGGCCTGCCCGATCCCCGACCCAGCGCCGGTGACGATCGCTGTCATGGTCATGCAATCTCCTCCTGCATGGCCAATTTGCGGGCACGGCGGACCGAGAGGCCCATCAAAATCCCGTAAACAGAAAGTAGCGCGAAAGAGAACAAGGTGGTCAGCACGCCAAAGGCAAAGATGTTCGGGTGAATTTCAACCGAGAAGGTGCCGTAGATCGCCAAGGGCAAAGTCTGATCCTCAGACCCGCCAGCGGCAAAGAGCGAGCGGGGGAATTCATCAAAGCTGAGCGTGAAGGCAAACAGCATGGCCGACAGAACGCCCGGGAAAATGAGCGGGAAAGTGACCTTGCGAAAGGTTTTCCACGGGCTAACGCCCAGCGACCAAGCGGCTTCTTCAACCGAGCCGTCAAAGCGGTTCAAGATGGCCAGCATCACCAAGAAGGCGAAGGGGAAGGTATAGGCCACATGGGTGGCAAAGGCCGTCGTGTACCAATGGCGCGTAATATCAAAGACGTTGTTGGCGAGCAGCGAAGTGCCAAGACCCGTCAAGACGCCCGGCACCATCATGCCCAGCACGATCAGGTAGAACACAAAACCCGACCCGCGGAATTTCCGCCGGAATGCCTGGGCTGACATCACGCCCAGCACAGTCGATGTGACCATCGTCATAAAGGCCAAGATCAACGAGCGGATCAACGCCTCGCCCACGGGCAAGGGCGCAATGCGCGAGGGCGGTGTTAAGCCGAAGATTTGCCGATACCAATAGGTGGACCATTCCGTGATCGGAAACTGCGGCCCGCCATCTGGGCCCTCCTGGAATGACAAGATTCCCAGCACAAAGAACGGCCCATAGAGAAACAGGATAAAGGCCACCACATAGACAGCAAGCATGGGTTTAAGAACGCGGCTTTCCATCTCTTACAGCTCCCGCTTCAGGTCAACGATCCGCAGGAAGGCGGCAATAACCATCCCCATGACCACCGTCAGGATCACCCCCGTAACCGAGGCCATCGCCCATTTCAGCGAGCCCACCTGTGTGACGATGATATTGCCCAGCAAGTTCACCTTACGCCCCGACAAAGCGCTCGAGGTTGCAAATTCGCCCAAGACCATCACGCTCACAAAGATCGCGCCGACAACCACGCCGGGCAGGCTAAGGGGGAAGATGATCTTCCAGAAAATCCGCCCGAATCCAGCACCCAGATCGCGCGCAGCTTCGATGATGTTGCGGTCAATTCGGCCCAGCATAAAGGCGATGGGGCCCACCATGAACACACAGTAAATCTGGCTCATCCCGATGATCACCGACAGTTCGGTGAACAGCAGCACCTCAATCGGTTGGCTGATGATATGCAGCTTCATCAAGATGATGTTGATAGCCCCCTCTTTTCCCAACATCGGCCGCCACGCCAGAACGCGGATCAGGAACGAGGTCCAGAACGGGATCACGCAAACCACCAGCAGCACCGTCGACAGGGTTTTTGATTTGACAAAAAGCCCGACAAACAAGGCGGTTGGATAGCCTATGATAAAGGTCGTGGCCAAAACGATCAGCCAGATGCGCACCGTGGTCCACAAGGCACCGGTATAGGTGTCGGATGCGAAGAATTGCTTCCAACTGGCCAAGGTCGGCGTGGAAGAGATGTTAAACGTCGTCTGCGTCCAGAAAGACACATAGCAGATCATGGCGATTGGCACGACCATGAACAAAGCCATCCAGACAATCCCCGGAAGGATCAGCCAACTTGGCCCTTGACGCTTGGCTGTTACGGTTGCGTCTGACATCACTTGCCCTCCCGGCCGAAAACAATGGCCTGATCGGCGGCCCAGGTCAGCAGATAGTCTTGACGGGGTTCATACGTTTCTGGCGCGCCAAGCGAGAGGTGATGCTCCACCTCGACCACTTTGCCATCGGCGGCTTCAAAGAAGTTCATCACCGAAGAGCCAAGGTATTCGTTGGCGATATAGGTGGCTTTCAACGCAGGGCCTTTGGCGGCAGTCGACACGGGCATCACGCGCAGACGATCATATCGAATGGCGTAAACATCGCGCGGGGCGCGGGTAGCTTTGGGTGAAGCAACTGTGCCGAAAGCACCGGTAAACTTACCGTCCACAAGTGTGCCGTCAAACAGATTGAACCTGTTCAAGAAATGCGCCACGTCGGGGCTTGCAGGGGTCGAATAAACGTCATCGGGCGCACCGCGCTGAATGATGCGGCCACGGTCCAGCACCACAACGCTATCGCCCATCGCCAAAGCTTCGGTTTCGCTGCCGGTCACGTGCAGGAAGGTCACGCCCATTCTTTCGCGGATCGCGCGCAATTCGTTGCGCATTCTGCCGCGCAAATTGGCGTCCAATGCGCCCAAAGGTTCATCCAGTAGCACCAGTTTTGGCTGCATCACCAAGGTGCGGGCCAATGCCACGCGCTGGCGTTGGCCGCCCGAGATTTGATCGACGCCGCGATCCTCCATCCCGGTTAGACCGACCATATCGATCATGGCTTGCGTGCGCTGTGCGGTTTCTTGCGCTGACACGGGCACCGCCCCATTGGCCATGCCGAAGGCAATATTTTGCCGCACGGTCAGGTGGGGAAACAGGGCAAAGTTCTGGAACACAAAGCCAATGCCACGTTCATGCGCAGGCAGGTTGGTGATGTCGCGCCCCTGAAAGAAAACGCGGCCGCTATCGGGCACTTCGAACCCTGCAATCACGCGCAGCAAGGTGGTCTTGCCAGAGCCTGACGGGCCCAGCAATGACAGGTATTCATTGACCCCTGCCTCAAGCGTCACGGAATCAAGGGCTTTGACCCCCCCGTAGCTTTTCGTCACACCGTCGATCCGAAAGATAGCCGTTTGCGTTGTCATTCGTCCTGTCGCGGCGCTGTGGCATGCCACACCCCGCCCCCTACTTCTTGCCTATGGCCGCGTCATCGCGCCTCATGCGTGGTGCAACAGCCTCATGCAAACTGTACTTCGTATAACATAGCGGTTTTTGCTGTGTGTCAATCGAACATTTGTTGCTGAACTGCGGTAGTTTTGCGCAATAAGTGCTTCAAACACATAAAGTTTAGGCCTTATGAAAACTCTTCGGGTCTCACCAAAATGAACTTACAATCCAATATTCATTTTATTGCAGCACCAAGTAGGGCGCGAAACCGACTGTTTCGCTGATCACGGCGACAATCTTCATTCGCGCCAAGTTTTTGGATGCCATGATATGCAAATGGTCGCGCAGGTATTCTGCTGCTGAATCAATAGGATGCCTTGCGATCAAATCAAACAAAGTGCGGTATTGGTCCAAGGCTATCTCGTCCTCGGGCAGGCCAAGGCCTGTCAAAGCCCGGTTGACCGAGGTCAGCAGCATCTGATTGGTCTGGATCATCTCGACCAGGGCTGTGTTTGATGCCCGCGAGATGCAATACGTCATCAAAGCGGCTTCAAGCCCTTCGGGCTTCAGCATGGGGTCTATCCCGATTCGGTCACGAAAAGCTTCGATCTGGCTGTAGTGAATATGCGGCGCCGCCAAGCGCAAAGCGGCTGGTTCCACGATAGCACGCAACTCGAATTTTTCGCGCAGGGTCCGCGCCGTCAAAGGCCCCGCGATCCAGTGCGAGCTGGCATTCTTGCGGATCAACCCGCGTTCTTGCAAGCGAGACAGAACATCGCGCACCACTGTGCGGCTAACGCCCAGATAGTCGGACAGCTCAGTTTCCACGACGCGAAATTCGCCAAAGACTTGGCAGAGCGCCACCTGCTCTTCGACCTCGTCGTAGAAATGCTTCCACGTGCCACGGGTTTGCAGCGCATCGTCGACCTGTTGGGAAATGTTCAGGCCAAAGTCGCTGATGTCGCGGCGCAGGGGGGCAATATCTTCATGCGGGGCCCCGACCAGATAGCCCCGCCCGTCAAAGCGGTGCACCAAACCCTCAGCAGCCAAGCTGCGCAGGGCGGCTTGCACCGGAATTCGGCTGGTTTGCATAAGGGCGGCAATCGGCCCTTCCAGCAGAACAAGCCCAGCGGGCAGCAAGCCAGAGGCGATGTTGGCGCGCAGCACTTGGGTGATCAGTTCATAGCGCGGCTCTTGCGCCAAGGAATTGCTGGGGCGCAGCGTCATTTCTGCCCCTCGTTCACGCGGCGGATAAAGCGGTCCCACGCACGGGCGGCGTAGTTGTATTCCTCCATTACGGTGTTCCAAAGGGCGATGTGATTGGCGCGATCTTGATAGGTGCCACCGGCCCGCTTTGCGCCGGTTTTTACCACCACCGCGCCTGAAGGCCCCAGCAAATCACGCCCAGCAGGCGCGCCTTCGTACCAATAGGCCCATTCTTCGGGGGCCAAGGCTGCCTTGGTGCGTTCGGGGGCTGACATATAATACCCCTGCCGCGCCATAACGGCACCCGCATAGCCATCTAGCCACCAGTTGAGATAGTCATAGCCCATGTCGAGTTGCGCACCCGCCAAGTGGCGCGACAGGCTGGCCCCGCCATGCCACGCGCGGTAGCCTTCGACCGGAGCGGATTCAACGAAAACTTCCGCCATTTTGCCCAAATGGCCGTAAACCGGCGACCACATACTTTGCGCCGAAACGCGGTCTTGCAACAAAAGCTCAGCCGCTTCTTCGCCCGTGCGCCAACTGGCGCAGAAATATCCCTGCCGCCGCCTGTCTTCCAACAAGGTCATAAGTCCGTCAATTTCGGCGATGGTCATGTTGCCAATATCGGTGAACTGCAACTCTCCAGCGGCTTCGGCCGCAAGGGCCGCATCAAAAAAGCCAATCGCAGGTTCGTCGACCAAGGCGATGCGGCCCTTGGCGCGGCGGTCTAACAACCACGCCCAAGAGGGGCGCTTGACCTCACCATTGCCAAACACCCGCGTGTCAAAGCCAAAACTGTCCATGTTGTGAACCGTGGGCAACATCGAAATGTAACGCCCCTGTTTTGCCCCCAAAAACCCGCCCGGTTGCACATAAAGCTTGCGCACCGGCGCATCGCCATGGCCGCGCCACGCATATTTGCTGATGCCACCCTCTTTCGACAGGTCGGTGATTTTGTTCCAATCAGCGATGCGGTCGGTGTCGATGGGCTGTAACGCGCCCCAAAACCACACAATATCCAGATTGTGGAAACATTGTTCATAAATATCATAGCCTTCAGGTTGCATCGCCGCTTGTCTCTGGCAGGTGATGAAATCCAAAAGCTCGTAATCGACATCAAAGCCCAAATCCGCCTGCGCCCGCTCGCGCACCTCTTTGAGCAGCGTGATCGAGGTGCCACGCACCCGCAGCCTGCGGCGGGGCACATGGGGCGGGGCGGCTAGGTTTGGTTTGGGGGCAAGCGACAAGGGAACCTCGTTGCCCGTTCAGGGCGGCGTGAAAGTGGCGAGGCTATGCCCCGCCACATCCTATCATGCCAAGGCTTTGGCGATAGCCTCTAACGTCTTGCGACGGTCAGCGCGGGCGGTCAGGGCCTGCTCCATCGTGACTTTCACGAACTTGGTGGGCGTGTGGGGCTGCAATTGGCCGATCAGGTCCATGTCAGCCGACACCACGGTGCCGATCATCATATAGCCACCGCCCGACACCGCATCGCGGTGCAGAACAATCGGTTCCGTGCCCGAAGGCACCTGAACCGAGCCATAGGGATAGCAGGCATCCACGATATTCGACGGGTCAGAGCCCGCACCAAACGGTGGTGTGCGCGGCACAAAGTCTAGCGGGCGACCAGCCTTGAAGCGGTAACCGATGCGGTCAGCTTCGGGGGCGACTTTCCACGTGTCTTCAAAAAATGTCTTGCCGGCCTGTTCGGTGATGCGGTGCCAATAAAGCCCCGGCAGCATCCGCAATTCAGCAGGTGCACCCGGTGCGCGGCGCAGGGCTTCGGCCACGCTGCGGCCTTCGGCCACAAACGCGCCTTTGCCCACGGGCAGCACATCGCCCGCTGCAAGTTTGCGCCCTTCAAACCCACCCAAAGCGCCCAGAGTATAGGTTGACCGCGACCCAAGAACGACCGGCACATCAATGCCGCCCGACACCGCGATATACCCCCGCGCGCCCTTTTTCAGAAAGCCAAAGGACAAAACCTGCCCCTTCTTGACCTTGAACGCCGTCCAGCAGGGCTGTTCTTGCCCATCAACCTTGGGCGGAAGATCAGCACCTGTCACGGCAACCATGGCGTCTTGGGTAAACTCTAGCTCTGGCCCCATGAACACGGCTTCCAGCACGGCAGCGCCCGCATCATTGCCGACCAGCAGGTTGGCCGCCGCCAGCGACAGCGTATCCATCCCGCCCGATGTGGGAATGCCGATGTGGTAATATCCCGGACGGCCAAGGTCTTGCACCGTCGTCGACAGGCCGGGTTTGAGGACATTAATGGCCATTGAGAGCCTCCATCACGCGGGCATTGGTGCCGTCGATGTCCTTGGCGAACTCTTCCAAGCTGAAAGTCACCGGCGCAATGCGGGGTTGCCAGCGGCCGGCGTCAACCTCGGCCACGGTGTGATCGTATTCTTCGCGGCCAATCGGCTTCCACTTCACAATGTCACCCGGTTTGAACAGGCACATAAAGTCGCGCAGATAGCTGGTGGTTTGGTTCGGGTCATAGATCGGCATGGGTGTGATGCCAAACATCTGATACCCACCCGCACCGCGCACCGAATAGATGCAGGCAAAGCAACCGCCATGGCCCACGGTCAGGCGCGGCGTATCCGTGCGCGGGCGCAGGTATTTGGGCGACTGGATTTGGCGGTCACGGTCAACCATTTGGTACAGGAACGGCAAGCCCGCCACAAACCCCACCATCGACACAAACCACGGCGCGCCGGAATGGGCTTTGATAAAGCCGTCAATGCCATCAAGATTGTTGATCCGCGCTGTGTATTCGATATCGGTCGAGGTCGGGTCTTGGTGGCGTTCGCGAAAGCGCTGGCCGGTTTCATGTGTCCACGGGTCATTGTAATAGACCGGCACTTCGATAATGCGGGTGTTCAGCGTTGACGGGGCCGATTGCGCCGCAGCCTCTAGCGCTTTCAACTGCCGCATCATCTCATCTGGCGCAATGATGTCGGGGTTAAAGCGCACTTGGAATGATGCGTTGGCGGGGCAAATCTCGGTCACGCCTTTGATCTTGGCGTTACGCAGGGCCGTGGTGATCGACATGCCCGTAAAGAATGCCTCTAGCGACATTTCCTCGCTGCATTCCACAAAGATATGTTCGTCGCCGCCGAATGTGTATCTGGTTGTCATGGGGTTCAGGCCTCCTCACCCAGTCTGTCTGCGTTCTGGTCCAGCCAACGTTCCAGCCAACGGGTGTGGAACTGTCCGGCTTGCACCTCTGCATCGCGCGCTAGGGCTTGATGCAAAGGTTTGGTTGTGGGCAACCCGCCCACCTCTAACTCGCCCAAGGCGCGGGCCATGCGGGCGATGGCCTGCGCGCGGGTTTCATCCCACACGATCAGCTTGCCCAGCAATGAATCGTAAAACGGCGGCACGGTGTAGCCTTGATACAGCAGCGTATCAAACCGCACCCCAGGCCCACCCGGCACTTTCAGGGTCGAGATCGTGCCCGGACCGGGTTTGAAGCCCTGCGCGGGGTCTTCGGCGCAAATCCGCACCTCGATCGCGTGGCCGTTCAGGCGCACATCGGCTTGTTTGTAGCGCAAAGGCTGCCCGCCCGCGATGCGCAGCATTTCGCGCACAAGGTCGATGCCGGTGATCATTTCTGTGACCGGATGTTCCACCTGAATGCGGGTGTTCATCTCGATGAAGTAGAACGCGCCAGAGGCATCGTCGTACAGATATTCCAGCGTCCCCGCGCCACGATACTGCACCGCTTTTGCCAAAGCCACGGCCGAAGCGCAAAGCTGTTCGCGCATCTCTTGCGGCAAAGCGGCAGAGGGCGCTTCTTCCCACACCTTTTGGCGGCGGCGCTGCAAGGAGCATTCGCGTTCAAAGCAATGGATCACATCGGTGCCATCGCCCAAGATCTGCACCTCGATGTGGCGGGCGCGTTCGATGACCTTTTCCATATACAGGCCACCATCGCCAAAGGCGGCTTTCGCCTCGGCACTGGCTTGGGGCAGAAGGCGGTCGAAGTCTTCGATGTCTTGGGCAATGCGAATGCCACGTCCGCCGCCACCTGCTGCGGCTTTGATCATCACCGGAAAGCCGATTTTCAGCGCCAAGGCACGGGCCTGATCGGGGTCGTCAATCCGCCCATCTGATCCGGGCACCACGGGCACACCCGCCGACTGTGCAGCAACACGGGCTGCGACCTTATCGCCCATCACCCGAATGGCGCTGCCTTTCGGCCCAACCCAGATCAACCCCGCCGCTTCCACCGCATCGGCGAAATCGGCGTTTTCGGCTAGAAAGCCGTACCCCGGATGCACGGCATCAGCCCCCGTATCGGCGGCGGCTTTCAGGATGTTAGCGATGTTGAGATAGGATTTTGACGCCATCGGCGGGCCGATATTCACCGCCTCATCCGCCATCTTCACGGCCAGCGAGCCTGCATCTGCCGCCGAATGCACCTGCACCGTGGCAATCCCAAGCTCTTGCGCCGCGCGGATGATCCGCACGGCAATTTCGCCCCGGTTTGCAATCAAAAGCTTTTGGATGGCCATTGTTACGCCAGTTCGATCAGCGCTTGGCCTGCCATGACGGGTTCCTCGTCCTCTGCAATAAAGGCTGTGATCGTGCCCGCTTGGTCGGCGGCAACCTCGTGAAAGGATTTCATCACTTCGATCAGCCCGATCACATCGCCCACGGCAACCGTGTCGCCCACAGATTTGAAGGCGGGTTGGTCAGGTGCTGGCTTGCTGTAAAAAGTGCCGGGCAGGGGCGAGAGGATTTGTTTGCTCATGGTTCAGGCCTTTTCAGCGCTTGGATGGAAGGGAAGAGATGGCGCCGCGGACCGCTTGGGCAAGGGCCACGGCATTGGGCGTATCAGAATGCACGCAGATCGTATCGGCCCGCACTTTAACGTCAACCCCGCCCACGCTGGTCACTTTGCCTTGCGTGATGGCGCGCAGACAGGCGGCGGAGGCTTTCGCCTCGTCGGTCGCGTGGTGTTCACGGGTGATGATCAAGCCACCGGCATCATTATAGTCAAGATCGGCGTAGAATTCTGACAGGAACTTGTGCCCACGGGCCTGATAGATGGTTTCGTGCAACGTGCCGATCATGCCAAACAGCGGCACTTTGAAGATATCAGCCGCATCGCAGATGGCGTGGGCGATGTCTTCCATGCGTGCGGCCATGCCGTATAGCGAGCCGTGGGGTTTGATATGGTTTAACTCCATCCCCTCGGCCTGCAAAAAGCCTTTGAGCGCGCCGATTTGATAGATCAGGCAGTTGGTCATTTCTTCCCGCCCGATCTTCATCTCGCGGCGGCCAAAGCCCTGAAGGTCGGGCAGCGACGGATGCGCGCCCACCTTGACCCCGTGCTTTTTCGCCAGTTGCACGGTGGATCGCATGTGGTTGTAGTCTGACGCATGAAAGCCGCAGGCCACGTTGGCCACATCAATCAGCGGCATCAGGCCCGCATCGTCGCCGATGCGGTACAGCCCAAAGCTTTCGCCCATGTCACAGTTTAGCAAAGTCATCGTTTCCTCCGCCCCTTACGCGCCGATCATATCGACAAGATAGACGCCGCTTTCGTGCAACTCTGCCTGCCAATTGGGTTCGATCACAAGGGTCGTTGTGATTTCTTCGATCACGGCGGGCCCGATGATCTTATCGCCCGCCCCCAAACGCGCACCGGCATAGACCGGCACATCATGGGCCACAGCACTCGCATCAAAGATCATCGGGCGCGTGCCTTCCAAGGCCGATGCAGCACCTTTGCCCTTTGCCACCGTCATGCGATTGGGCCGATCAACCCGCCCCCAGATCGCGCTTTCAACGTTGACGATTTCGACCACGCTTTGGCGTTCGGAATAGGTGTAAAGCTCTTCATGGCGGGCGTGGAAGGCTTCGATCAGTTTTATCAGCGCATCGTCGGTAAGCGCGAAGGGGTCGATTTCGACCGTGCATTCATGCACTTGGCCGACATAGCGCATATCCAGCGAACGGCGGATGGAAATGCGGTCTTGGGTGAAGCCGTCACGGGTCAGATCAGCCACGCCCTTGGTTTCCAGCCCGCTGAACAGCCCATCCAGCTTTTGCGCAGCACCCACGGCATCCAGCCGGATCGGGGCTGGGGCCATGTAGTTATACTTCACATCCGAGATAATCTGCCCATAGGCGCAAAGCCCTGATGCGAGTTTCGAGATCAGCACCCGCTTGATCCCCATTTCCCGCGCCAGCGCCGTGATATGCGCCCCCGTGGCCCCGCCCGCGCAGTTCAGCACAAAGTCACGCGGGTCATAGCCGCGTTCCACCGACACGCGGCGGATGGCGTTGACCATGTTGTTGTTGACGATGTTGAACATGCCGTAAGCGGCCTTTTCCACCGACAATCCCAAGGGGTCAGCGATACGCGCCTTAATAGCGTCACGCGCCTTTTGCGTGTGCAGCGGCAAGCGCCCGCCCACCAACCCATCGGGGTTGATATAGCCCAGCACCAAATTGGCATCGGTGGTTGTGGGCTGTTTGCCGCCTTGGTCATAAGCCGCAGGGCCGGGTTCAGACCCGGCCGATTGCGGGCCCATTTGCATCAGGCCCATCGAGTCAATCCACCCAATCGACCCGCCACCCGCGCCCAGCGTTTCCACCTGAATCATCGGAATGCCGATGCGGTAGCGCAGGAAGTCGATGTTCTTGGACACATTGGCCCGCCCATCCCGCGTCAGCGTGATGTCAAAGGATGTGCCGCCCATGTCGACCGTGATGATGTTCTTCAGACCCCAAGGTTCCGCGATATAAAGTGCTGCCTGCGGGGCTGAGGCTGGGCCAGAGTTGATCGCATAAACCGACTGGTCAGACACCACCGACCCCACCGCCAACCCGCCGTTGGATTGGAAATAGCGCACGGGGTTCTTGGCCCCTAGGCTGCGGAAATAGCCATCCACCGCTTCAACATAGCGCGTCAGGATCGGGGCAAGGTAGGCGTTCACAATCGCGGTCGAGGTGCGGGTGTATTCGCGCACCTGCGGGTAAAGCTGGCTGCCCACGGTAAGGCGCACGTTCGGCATCATCTCACGCACAATCTCAGCGGCACGCAGTTCGTGGTCGGGGTGCAGCACCGACCAAACGAACGAGATGGCAACCGAATCCACACCTTCACGGATGAAATGGCGGCAGGCGTCGCGCACGTCTTCCTCGTTCATAGGCGTGTGCACAGCGCCCGTGGAAATCACCCGTTCAGCCACGCCGCGCCGCAGATAGCGCGGCACCAGCATGGTGGCAGGCGGATATTCGGGGTCGTAGCGATAGCCGTCTTCCTTGTGGCCCAAACGAATTTCGATGCTGTCTTCATGCCCCTTGGTGGCGATCAGCCCCGCCTTGGCCCCCTTGTGCTGGATCAGCGCATTCAGGCCCACAGTCGTGCCGTTGATGCACAAATCGGCGTTCGAGACGATGTCGGTCGCCGAAATGCCCGTTTCTTCCTCGATCAGTTTCAAACCGTTGCGGATGGCAAGGGTCGGGTCTTGTGGGGTCGATAGGGCCTTAAAGATGCGCACATCGCCCTTGCGGTCGGCAAGGATGAAGTCGGTAAAAGTGCCGCCGGCGTCGATGCCCAGACGATATTGGTTTTGCATGGCTTTGTCCTTGATCAAGCGGCGGTGGCGCGCAGGGCGGCGGTGGCGTGGTGGTCAACCTCAAGTGCTGCGAAATTGGCAAAGACCACGCCGTAATCTAGGCGGGCACCCTTTTCGCTGACGAGCCCGTTGCGCACATCATCGACCACACGGGCGATGTCGCGCTGAAAGGCCAGCCCGAACCCGCCACCCCCAGGGTTGCGATTGGCGGCGCGTTCACCGGGGTGGATGGTTTCGATGACGTTGTTGGTGATCACTTCGGTCTTTCCGTTGCGCGTCAACTCCAGCGAACCGACCTTGGGTGCCACCATAGCCGATTTTGCGCCAGCGGCCCCCATAGCGGGAATGCGGCGGCCTTCGCCAAAGGTGATCAGGGTCATGGGGGTGTCTAGCGGCTCAACCTCCCAACACGTCCCCGAACCGCCACGGTTACGGCCCGCGCCGCCCGAGTCCTCCATCAGCGAATAGCGGTGGATGATGATGGGGTAGGAATGCTCCAGCATCTCGATATCGCCCGAGGTCAGCGCGCCAAAGCAGCATTCCGGCCCGCAAGCGTGCCAACCGTCTTGGTTGGCTGTAGCCCCAGCGCCTGAAATGATCGAGGCCAGAACCATCGTCACATATTCCTCGTCATGGCGCTTGTCCCAGCCAGCGATGTTGCAGCCATTGGCATGGCCCCAGCTTGCCGAAACCTTATCCGGGGCGGCCTGTTCAAAGGCCAAACGCACGGCATCGGTCAGCGTTTCCATCGGCGTGGTGGTGCAGTTCATATGCGGGGCAGGCGACTTGGCGTTGCACAAAGTGCCTTTGGGGCCCATGTCGGTCGACACGCAGCGGTACAGCCCCTCGTTATAGGGCGGGGGCAGTTGGGCGAACATCATCAGCCCAAGGTAGACGCCAGAGTGGCTGTTGCCTTCGTAGCTGTTGATGAAATACGGGATTTGCGGTGGCGATTGAATGGCGATGTGGCAGCTGTCGCCCGTGATCGTGACAGTGGCCGTGATGTCAAAATCGCCAAACCCGTGACCCGCATCTTCCAGAATGGCCGTGCCGGTATAGGTGCCATCAGGCACCTTGGCGATCAGGCTGCGCATATGCGCTTCGGCCATGTTGAGCAGTTCTGCGATGCAGGTTTGCACCGTGTCTTTGCCATATTTGTCCATCAGCGCAATCAAGGCCCGTGCGCCGACCTTGCAAGCCCCGATCAGCGCGTTGAAGTCGCCTTGCTGGTCGCGCCGCGCGCGCATGTTCGACAGCAAAAGGTTGATCACATCATTGCGCGGCTTGCCCCTATCCCACAGCTTCAAGGGTGGGATGCGCAGGCCTTCGGCATAAATCTCGGTGGCGGCGGGGTTGTAGCCTGCTGGCACGGGGCCGCCGATGTCGGTCAGGTGGCCTTTGCACACCGTCCAGAATACCAGCTCGCCTTGGTAGAAGACGGGGTAGTACATACAGGTGTCGATGATATGCGATCCACCATATTCTGGATCGTTGTGCAAGATCAGGTCGCCGTCGTGAATGTCGCCCTCAAAATACTTGGCGACTGATTTCATCGCGGGGATGAGCGAGCCTAGGTGGATCGGAATGTCTTGGCCCTGCAAGATCATCTCGGGCGTGGCGTTGAACAGCGCGGTTGAATAATCATGCGCCAGATTGAACACCGACGAGCGCGCGGTTTGTTCCAACGTCAGCGTCATTTCGCGCTGCGTGGTTTCCAGCACGCCGCGCACGACGGAAAGGGTAATGGGATCAACCTTAGAATGGGACATCGGACGCTCTTTCTAACAAAGGGTCAGGCTTACGGCAGGGCAGACTTCGCCCGTTCAAACCCAAGCTTGCCCGATTCCCGGGCAGACGTCTTGCGCCACAGCGAACAAGGATTTGTCAGCCCGCGCACTTCCTTGGCCACCCACCACCACAGGGCCCGAATCCCCTTGCAAAGAAGATCGCTTTGCCCAAGCATAGTTCGATAATCTAAGCCCAAGGGGGGCAGCGCGTTGACACTTATGCGCCACAGCACATCCAACCTGCCACCCGCCGCACGGGCGGGGCATTGGAATGGCGTGATCGCGGATGTGTATTTTCCGCTGCAATTGACCTTTCGCGATGCGGCCCGCTTTGACGGCCAGTTGGAACACCAAAGCCTAGGCGATCTATCACTGTCGCGGTTGCAAACCGAACCGGTGCAATACGAGCGCCACCCGCGCCACATCGCGGGCACCTGCGAAGAGCAATACCTGATCACCATTCCCCGCCGCGCTCCCGTCACCTTTCGCCAATTGGGGCGCGAGGTGCGCTGCGATCCGGGGGGGTTCCTGCTGGAACGGGGCGACGAGCCTTACCGCTTTTCGTATGAGGCGGCGAATGATTTGTGCGTGCTGAAAGTCGCCAAGCCGGTGCTAACCCAACGCCTGCGCAGCCCTGACCGCTTTTGCGCTCAAGTCTTTGACGGGCGGGATGGGTTGGGTGGCCTGTTCACCACCATGGCCCAACAGGTCCAAGCCCAAGCCCCCAATGATGCGGCAGCGGGCGATGTTTTGGGGCGGCAGTTGATTGAACTGTTGGCTTTGGCCATCGACCGCAACGGCGAGATGGCGGATGGGGCGCAAAGTGCGGTGCGCACGGCGCATCTGAAACGCGCCGAAGAGGTGATCCGCCGCAACCTGTCAAACCCTGACCTGTCGCCCGATTTGGTGGCCGATGCCTGCGGCATTTCCAAGCGTTACCTGCACGAACTTTTTGCCGACGGCAACGCGACTGTGTCGCAACTGATCCGCGAACAGCGCCTGATTGCGGCGCGCAATTTGCTGGCGATGTCAAATCCCGGCCCAATGTCAGACATCGCCTATCGCTTTGGCTTTTCCGATCAAGCGCAGTTTTCGCGCCTGTTCAAGGCGATGTTCGGCCAAACCCCCAGCGGCTACCGCGCCAGCCTGACGGGCCGCTAAACCCGCCCCAACCAAGCACCCGATTCCAGCAGCCGTTCAATATGCGCGCGGATCAGGTGCACCACCGCGCGCGTGGCGGGGGCTTGGGCGCGTTGGGGCGCGTGGACCAAGATCAGCTCTCGGCTGATCACAGGGCCTGTGATTTTTTGCGCCACCAACTCTCCACTTTGCAATTCGGCCTGCACGGCGGTGACGGGCAAAATGGTGCGGATGGTGCCTGTGGCAACAAGGCCGCGAATGGTGGGCAGGGTTTCCAACTCCATCGCCACCGACAGGCTAACTTGCGCACGCGCACAGGCTTCATCCACCAGAATGCGCAACCCATGCGGTGCACCGGGCAGGGCCAAATCCTCGCCCACAAGGTCGCGCAGCGCCACGGTGGCCCCTTGCCCAATGGCGCGCGCATGGCGCGACGAGATCAGGTGCATATCTTCAAACAGCAAATGCTCGGCATCCGGAAATGTGCCCGCGCGCACTTTATACAGCACCGCCAGATCAACCCGCCCACTGGCAAGCCATTCGGCAACATAGCCGCTGAACCCTTCCAACACGCGCATCTGAATACCGGGAAAATCGTTTCTGATCTGCGACAGCAAAGGGGCCAGAAGCACCAGCCCGACCGAGGGTGGCACCCCCAGCGTCACCACCCCCTGCAAGGTGGCGTGGCTGGCGTTCAGGTCTGACCTGATCTGCGCCACATCCGCCAAGATGCTGCGCGCGCGGGTTAGAAAGGTGGCCCCCGCTTCGGTCACGACCACGCCACGCCCGTTGCGGTAGAACAGGGAAACGCCCAGATCCGCCTCAAGATCGCGGATGCGGCGGCTGAGGGCTGATTGGGCGATGGTGTGCGCCAAGGCCGCTTTGGAAAAGCTGCCCGTTTCGGCGATGGCGATGAAATACTGAAAGTCGCGCAGGTCCATGGCCCAAGCCCCAATGCAAAAGGGCGGGCGGCAGGGTATCCCCACCGCACCGCCCCCTTAGTGACAGGGCTAAGCCCGCAAGTGTCAAGCCATAGTCAGGCTAGCGCGCAGCTTGGCTGTGGCGGGCAGATCAAGGCCCCACTGGTAGCCGTTGGTCACGGGCTTGACGACCACGCCGTAAACATCGCGCGCGTGGTCGGGGGTGATGTAGCCATCCAGCAGGTCATCGAGCACCTTGTTCGGATCACGCTTGAGGCTGGGGCCATAGCCGCCGCCGCCTGGGGATAGATAGGTGATCACATCCCCCGCTTCCGCGCGCAGGCCCGAGATTTTGGCAGGCACATCGATCGGCGGGGTGTCTTTGGTATGGTTGTGCATCCGCACGGCAGCCGTGACACCCTCGCCGCCGCCAAAGATGCCCCATGGCACATCCTCGTTGCGGTCGCTTTCGTGGGTCATAAAGCCCGGCACCAAGAAGCGCTGCGATTTGACCACGCCCATGCCGCCGCGAAACTCTCCAGCCCCCGGAAACACATCGTCACGAATTTCGTAGCGGTCGCAGATGACGGGCAGGTGCATGCCCAAATCTTCCAGCGGGTTGTTGCGGGTGTTGCGCATCAACTCTTCAATCGTATCGGGGCCGTCCGATTTTGGACGCCCGCCCATAGACGCCTCGTTCACCTCGATCAGCACCCAGTAATCGCCGGTGTCGCGCACGCCGGAATAGCTGGCAAACGACAGGCAGGCGGCGTTTCCGGCGGTGCATTTGTCGGGCAGCACGGGGGCCAGCGCTTTGATGATCAGGTCAACGATGCGCTGGATCTGGTTGAACCGCGCCTCGCACGCTGCGGGGGCGATGGGGTTAAAGATGCAGCCCAAGGGGGCCGTCACTTTGACAGGGCGGAAAGAGCCTTCGTTTTGCGGGATATATTCGGTGTTGGTGTAGGTATCCAACAGCAGCGCGCGAAAAGCAAAGTAGCAGGCCACCTTGGTCGAGCCTTCGAAGGGCACGTTATAGGCCGTGGGCACCTGTGGCGAGGAACCCGTCATATCAACCTCGACATCGTCGCCCGTCACGCGCACGGTTACCTTGATCGGCAGATGCACCCCCCTTGTGCGGCCATCGTCGTCAAGGAAACCTTCGGCCACATATTCGCCGTCAGGGATCTTCGCGATTTCGCGCCGCAGCATCTTTTCGGAATAATCCATCAACTGCTTGGACGCTTGCTCCACCGTGGCGCGACCATAGGTGTCCATCAGCTCGCAGAACCGCTTGACGCCCAGTTCTGCGCTGGCGATCTGCGCTTCGAGGTCGCGCATCACCAATCCGGGCACACGGGTGTTGCCGCTGATATAGCGCCACAGCGTGTCGTTGCGCTTGCCCGCTTCGACCAGCTTCAAGCCGTTCAGCAACATTCCTTCGGCGAACACATCGGGCACGTCGATGATCAAGCCCGGGGTGGCAGCGCCGATGTCTAG
>CAMAYO010000040.1 GCA_945862465.1 Pseudorhodobacter antarcticus
TCGCGGGCCAATCAGGCGGTTTTGCCGCTCAAGGGCAAGATCTTAAACGTGGAACGCGCGCGGTTTGACAGGATGCTGGGCAGCCAAGAAATTGGCACCTTGATCACGGCGCTTGGCACGGGCATTGGCCGAGATGAGTTTGATATCAAGAAGTTGCGCTACCACAAAGTCGTCATCATGACCGATGCCGATGTGGACGGCGCGCATATCCGCACGCTGCTTTTGACCTTTTTCTTCCGCCAGATGCCGGAACTGATCGAGGGCGGGTATTTGTATATCGCGCAACCGCCGCTGTACAAAGTGGCGCGCGGCAAGTCTGAGGTTTATCTGAAAGACCAAGTCGCGCTGGACGATTACCTGATCGAAATGGGTGTCGAAGGTGCAATTTTGCGCATGGCCGATGGCACCGAAATCGCGGGCAACGATCTGGTGCGCGTGATCGAAGGTGCCCGCGCCTTCCGCCGTGTGCTGGATGCTTTCCCGACCCATTATCCGCGTGCGATTCTGGAACAGGCGGCCTTAGCGGGGGCGTTTGACCCCGGCGCTTCTGAGGGGGATTTGCAGGCGGTGGCGGATCAGGTCGCGCGTCGTCTGAACACCGTGGCGCCGGAATTCGAACGCTCATGGGTCGGCCGCATCACCCAAGACCACGGTATCCGCCTGTCGCGCATTCTGCGCGGCGTCGAAGAGTTGCGCACGCTGGACGGCGCTGTTTTGCGCTCGGGTGAGGCGCGGCGCTTGGCTGTCATCGCCAAGCGCGACCGTGATGTTTACCGCGATGCCGGCCGTTTGGTGCGCAAAGATCGCGATCAGCCGGTGCTTGGCCCTGTCGATCTGTTGAAATCGGTGCTGGCCGAGGGCGAAAAGGGCCTGTCGCTGCAACGCTACAAGGGCTTGGGCGAAATGAACCCTGGCCAGTTGTGGGAAACCACCCTTGACCCCGAAGCGCGGACTTTGTTGCAGGTGAAGGTCAATGATCTGGCCGAAGCCGACGACATATTCACCAAACTGATGGGCGATGTTGTTGAACCGCGACGCGAATTCATTCAGGCCAACGCGCTGAACGTGGAACATCTGGATATCTGATTTGGTGTGAAATTGGCTGCTAAAGGGGGCTTCGGCCCCCTTTTTGGTCTGGTGACCCCGGATGGATTCGAACCATCGACCTGCCGCTTAGGAGGCGGCCGCTCTATCCCCTGAGCTACGAGGCCAAAGACCTGTGCGGCTTGTCGCCGAAAAACCCTTGTTATGCAACGGATTTGGCGAAACTTGGCGGGGAAAAGAAAAGGGGGAGTGAATTTGGCCCACCACTCCCCCTTGGGTCCATTGCGTCTGGGTTGAGAGCTTGCAGGCCGCGCTGGATTTTGGCGAAACACTTTTCGCGTTCCGTTAGCGGTAACATAGCGCGAAATCGCGGCTTGGACAAGCAAAAGATTTAACGATACCATTCCGCAAACGAAGGGACACGGTTTGACACAGCCCACATCCACCGAACCACGGCGCGCCTTGACGCTGCGCGATGTTTCTGAAGCTTCTGGCGTCAGTGAAATGACGGTCAGCCGCGTGCTGCGCAATCGGGGCGATGTGTCGGCCGCCACGCGCGAACGGGTGCTGCAGGCCAGTCGCGCCTTGGGCTATGTGCCCAATAAGATCGCAGGGGCCTTGGCCAGCCAAAGGGTGAATTTGGTGGGGGTGATCATCCCGTCGATGTCGAACATGGTTTTCCCCGAAGTGATGACGGGGATCTCTTCGGTGCTGGACCATACCGGTTTGCAGCCCGTCGTGGGGGTAACGAACTATTTGCCCGACCGCGAAGAAGCGGTGCTGTATGAAATGCTCAGCTGGCGGCCCTCGGGCGTGATCATTGCGGGGCTGGAACATACCGCCGCCGCACGCGCTATGATGGCGCAGGCGGGTATCCCGATTGTTGAGATTATGGATATAGATGGGCAGGCCGTCGACAGTGCCGTCGGCATTTCGCACCGCCGCGCCGGACGGCAGATGGCCGAGGCGATCATTGCCTCGGGGTATCGGCGGATCGCGTTTATGGGCACGCAAATGCCCAATGACTTCCGTGCCAAGAAACGTCTGGAGGGTTTCGAGGAAGCGTTGCGCCGCAATGGTTTGGCCTTGGTCGATCGGGAGTTTTACGATGGCGGATCGGCCCTGCTAAAAGGGCGCGAGATGACAGCCGCGATTTTGCGCCGCAGCCCCGATGTTGATTTTCTATATTACTCCAACGACATGATCGGGGCGGGTGGGCTGTTGTATTGCCTAGATCAAGGCATAGATGTGCCGGGCAAAGTGGGCTTGGCGGGCTTTAACGGGGTGGAACTGCTTGATGGTTTGCCGCGCCGCTTGGCCACGATGGATGCCTGCCGGCGCGAGATTGGACAACGCGCCGCCCAAATCATCGCGGCCCGCAATCAAACCGCGGATCTTGAGCCGGAGGTGGTTGAATTGTTCCCAACCCTTCAGCCGGGCGATACAATCAGGCAGTTCTGATTATAGCGCTTTCGCCAACAATTGGCCGCCTTGCTGGCCCGTGATCTGCGCTGAAATCACGCGACCTTCCGCGTGGTCTGTGGTGAAAGCCACCTCAGCAAACTGCCCGGTCCGCCCCATGCGGGGTGTTTCCATCAACACCTGATGCACCTGCCCCATTTGGGCTGCAAGATGACGTTCCAGCGCAAGGTCGCCTGCCGCACGCAAACGGGCGGCGCGGGCCTTGATCTCGGGCCCTTTCACCTGCGGCATACGGGCGGCCGGTGTGCCCTTGCGCGGACTAAAGGGGAAGACGTGCAAGAAAGTAAGGCCGCAGTCTTCGATCAGTTTCAAAGAATTACCGAACATCTCTTCGGTTTCGGTGGGAAAGCCCGCAATCAAATCGGCGCCAAACACCATATCGGCCCGCAGAGCACGGGTTTCCTCGCAGAAGCGAATGGAATCCTCACGCAAATGCCGCCGTTTCATGCGCTTCAAAATCATGTCATCGCCCGCCTGCAGGCTTAAATGCAAATGCGGCATCAGACGGGGTTCGGTGGCAATGGCCTCCATCAAGGCAGGATCAGCCTCGATTGAGTCAATTGAAGAAATTCGCAAACGGGCGATGTCTGTCAGTCGCAAAAGCTGCAGCACCAAATCGCCCAAATGCGGCGCGCCGGGCAGGTCTGCACCCCAAGAGGTCAGGTCAACGCCTGTCAGAACAACTTCGGCGAAGCCTTTATCAACCAAGCGCTTAACTTGTTCGACGACAACGCCTGCAGGCACAGAACGCGAGTTGCCCCGCCCAAAAGGAATGATGCAAAACGTGCAGCGATGGTCGCAGCCATTTTGCACCTGAACATAGGCGCGTTGGCGGCCAAAGCCGTCGATCAAATGCCCTGCTGTTTCGCGCACGGACATAATGTCATCGACCTGAATCTTCTCAGTCAGACCAATAAGGTCAGGCATTTTTAGGCTATCGGTTAAGCCCATCCATGTATCGGCCTGCATCTTTTCATGATTGCCGATCACCCGTGTGACTTCGGGCATTTCTGCGAAAGTCTCAGGCTCTGTCTGGGCGGCACATCCCGTGACAATCACCGCCGCCCCCGGGTTTTCGCGGGCAAGCCGGCGGATTTCCTGCTTGGCTTTGCGCACCGCCTCTGCAGTTACCGCACAGGTGTTCACAATCACTGCACCCGACAGGCCAGCAGACGCCGCCAACTCTTTCATCGCTTCGGATTCATAGGCGTTCAGCCTACACCCCAGTGTTGCAAAGATGGGGGGCTTGGCAAAGGGTAGGGTCATGCGTGGGCCGCCAGAAACTCGGCCGACATAACGCCGTCAAACACATGGGCCACCGGGCCGGTCAGCCACACGCCATCTGCGCGCCAATCCACCCACAGCACACCGCCGTCCATATCCAGTCGCACCTTGCGCCCCGTCAGGCCGCGCAGATGGGCCGCAACCGCCGTGGCACAAGCGCCAGACCCGCAAGCTAGGGTGATGCCCGCCCCGCGTTCCCACACCCGCATCCGCAGGTGATCGGGGCCGAGCAGGGCAGCAAATTCAACATTGGTGCGCTGGGGGAAGAGGGCGTTGTGTTCGATGGCAGGGCCAAGTCCCGCAAGATCGACCGCTTCTGCATCGGCAACAAAATGCACACAATGTGGGTTGCCCATGCCCACCGCTGCAGGGTCACCGGCAAGCGGCAGGTGCAATGTGTCAACCGCCGATGCCAAGGGCACCTCGCCCCACATCAATTGCGGCGCACCCATGTTCACCCAAACGCTGCCATCCACCCGTTCGGCCCGCAAATGCCCGCGGTCTGTCACCAGATCAACCGAGGCACGCCCCGCGCCGCGCATGACATAATCCGACACACAGCGCGTGGCATTGCCGCAAGCCCCGGCGCGGCTGCCATCGCTGTTCCAGAAATCCAACGCAAAATCAGCCACTTCGCTGCTGCGAATTTCGGCCAACTGGTCAAACCCCACGCCGCGATGCCTGTCACCCAAGGCCCGTGCTAGCCCATGCGTCACCACCGCCTCGCGCCCGCGCGAGTCGATCACCACAAAATCATTGCCAGCCCCATGCATCTTCATAAAGGCCAGCGTGGCGGGGGGTCTTGTTGTGTTCATGGCCGCGATATACGCTGCAGCTTAAGGTTTTGCCAGTGTTTCAAGGGCCAACAGGGCGGTGTGGGTTGTAACTGTCACAATCCACACGATTTCCCTGCTGATTAAGGGTTGACGTCCCCCTCAGCTTTCCTTAGTCAGCGCCGCAGTGGGCCGGTAGCTCAGCTGGTAGAGCAACTGACTTTTAATCAGTAGGTCTCGGGTTCGGATCCCGACCGGCTCACCAAATATACGAGTGGCGTTAAAGGATAGACCCTTTGGCGCCACTTGCTTTTTAAGGGTCAGGCATTCGAACAAATCTCCCGCATTTGGGCCAATCCTATCCCACATTTTCGCGCAAGTCCTCTGCCGCTATGCGCCATTTCCTGCAAGCACAATTGCCGATAGGGTCGTTTCCGTAGCGGAGGATTGCGTATGGTGGAACTTGGGATCGATACCTTTGGCGATATATCGCTGGGGGCGGATGGCGCACTGAAGCGGCCTGATCAGGTTTTGCGTGATGTGGTGGAAGAGGCGGTGGTGGCCGATCAGGTGGGCATCGACTTTATCGGTCTGGGTGAACATCACCGACCCGACTTTGCCATTTCCGCCCCCGAAATTGTGCTGGCGGCCATTGCTGGGCGCACCACGCGCATTCGGCTGGGCACGGCGGTGACGGTTTTATCCTCGGACGATCCCGTGCGGGCCTTTCAGCGGTTTTCCACCCTAAACGCCGTTTCCAACGGGCGGGCCGAGGCGATTGTCGGACGAGGCAGCTTTACCGAAAGCTATCCGCTGTTTGGCTATGACACCAAAGACTACGACCTGCTCTTTGAAGAAAAGCTTGATCTCTTTGCAAAGCTGGTGCGCGATCAGGAAGTCTCGTGGCAGGGCCAGACCCGCACGGGGTTAGAGCGTGCGCGTATTCAGCCACCCTTGGGCCCGCAGGGCATAACGGTTTGGGTTGGCGTCGGCGGCAGCCCCGAATCGGTGGTGCGCGTCGTGCGGCAAGACTTGCGCCTGATGCTGGCCATCATCGGTGGCGATCCGCGCCGCTTTCTTCCCTATATCGACCTGTATAAGCGTGCCTGCGCCCAGTTGGACAAGCCTTTGCGTCCGGTGGGTGTGCATTCGCCGGGCTTCATAGCCAAGACAGACGAGGAGGCCCGCGAAATTGCTTGGCCCGCCTATCAGGATATGTTCGGCCGCATCGGCCGCGAGCGCGGCTGGCCGCCCACAACCAAAGCCCGATTCGTGGCCGAGGTCGAGGAAGGGTCGTTGTACATAGGCTCTCCGGTCACCGTGGCGCGTAAAATTGCTGCCACAATGGCCGATCTGGGGCTGGCGCGGTTTGATATGAAATACACCACAGGCCCCATCCCTCACGGACAGCTGATCGATTGTCTGCAACTTTATGGGGAAAAAGTCATCCCGATGGTGCGCGATATTCTAGATGGCACCCGCCAACGGTTGAACTAGGAAGAAGACCTACAGGCGAGGGTTGTGCCAAGGCTTTAGGGGCCGACAGGCGCTTTGATCACCCCTGCGAAAACACTTTTCACCGGCGCGTAAGTGTGGCAACCTAAGTTAAATTAAAGTTAACACTTATCGCAAATTCAGCTCTTTCGATAATTTTCCTGCGGATTATTTCAAAATGACCTCTTTGACCTTTGCCAAAGACACCCCTGGTTTGGGCCGCTTCAGCACCACATCCTTCACACGCTTTATTAATCAAGGCGGCTTATCACGGTCGGCATGGGCAAATGCTCACCCTGAAGAGAGCATGCAATGACCTCTGGCGTTCTGATCGTGGGCGCGGGTTTGTCTGGAGCGGTGATGGCGCGGCAGCTGGCAGAACTGGGGCATAAGGTGACCGTGCTAGACCAGCGCAGCCACGTGGCAGGCAACTGTCACACCGCGCGGGATGCGGCCACTGGGGTTTTGGTGCATGTCTACGGCCCCCATATCTTCCATACGGACGATGCCAAGGTGTGGGCCTATGTGAACCGTTACGCAACCTTCAAACCCTTCCAGCACAGGGTCAAAACTACGGTTGCCGGCCAAGTTTATGCGCTGCCCGTCAATCTGCACACGATCAACCAGTTCTTCGGCAAAGCCCTTTCCCCACAACAGGCGCGGGATTTCTTGGCCGCGCAGGCCGATGCGTCCCTTGCAACTCCGCAAAACTTTGAAGAGCAAGCCCTTAGCCTGATCGGCCCGCATTTGTACGAGGCGTTTTTTAAATTCTACACGCAAAAGCAGTGGGGTGTTGACCCAAAGCAGCTTCCCGCATCCATCCTGAAACGCTTGCCGGTGCGGTTCACCTATGATGACAATTACTTTTTCCACGCATTTCAGGGCATGCCAGAACAGGGGTACACCGCGATGGTCACCCGGATGCTGGATCACCCTGCGATCACGCTGCACTTGAACACCGCTTTTACCCGCGCGCAGACGGTGGGGTTTGATCATGTCTTCTATTCTGGCCCTCTTGATGGCTGGTTTGACTATGACATGGGCCGCCTGGGCTATCGCACCCTTGATTTTGAACACGTCACCCATCAGGGCGACTATCAGGGCTGTGCTGTGATGAATTACCCGTCGCCGGACGTGCCTTGGACGCGCATCACCGAACATAAACATTTCGCGCCATGGGAAAGCCACGACGCCTCTGTCCTGTCGCGCGAGGTGTCGCGCCCCTGCGGGCCTGATGACACGCCTTATTACCCGATTAGACTAACGCAAGAACAAGCCTTGCTCAGCCAATACGTCACCCGCGCCGAGCGTGAGCGCGGTGTGACCTTCATCGGCCGCTTGGGCACCTACCGCTACCTAGACATGGATATCACCATCCGTGAGGCGATAGACACCGCCCAACACTTTGCTGCCTTAACCGCAACGGGCCAGACGATGCCCGCCTTTATGGTTCGCCCGATATGAATGATTTTTCAAGCAATCTGCTTTTTCTTGAAACCCGAAGTGTGCCGGTCCCAGTTGGGCTCTCGGCTTTGGTTGTCACGCACAACCGCAAAGCCCAGTTGCGCCAAACGCTTGACCGACTGCTCGCCGAACAGGTCGATGTGATTGTCGTGGTCAACAATGCCTCGACCGATGGCACCACTGCGATGCTTTTGACCATCACCGATCCACGCCTGCATGTGATCAATTTGCCGCGCAACATGGGCGGGGCGGGTGGGTTTGAAGCCGGGTTGCGCGCCATGGTGGCGTGGTTTGATCCTGCGTGGTGTGTGCTGATGGATGACGATTCCCGTCCTGAAAGCGGCACCTTCGCGCGCTTTCAGGACCAGTCTGAACAGCTGTTGGGCGCAGGTTATGACGCCATTGCCTCTGGGGTGTTTTATCCTGACGGGCGCATTTGCGAAATGAACCGCCCCTCGCGCAATCCGTTTTGGCACGTGGCGGATTTCATCCGCACGGCCCTGGGTCAGGGGCGCAGCGGATTTCATTTGCGCGATGCAGACTATGCCGCCACTGCCCCCGTACAGGTTGATGCGTCATCCTTTGTGGGCCTGTTCTTGTCGCGCCAAGGCTTGGCACGCGCAGGATATCCCGATGGCGAACTGTTTTTGTATGCTGATGATGTCATGTACACCCTGCGCCTTACGCAGCGGGGCGGGCGCATCGGCTTTTTGCCTGAGTTGCGCTTTGAACATGATTGCACAACTTATCCCGTCGATGGCAGCGGCATCCATCGGCCGCTTTGGAAGGTGTATTATAACTACCGCAACGCTTTGCGCGCGTACCGCATGGTCGCGGGCCCTGTGCTGTTTTGGCCGGTCTTGGCACTGACCTTGTTTAAATGGCGCAGGCGTGCGCGCCATGCCGAGTCTGACCGCGCCGCCTATCTCACGCTGCTGAACTTGGCGGTGAAAGATGCGCTGTGGGGGCACGCGAACCGTGACATCGCGCAAGTGCGCGCGCTTGCCCGTTCTTTGAGTCGCGATGGATAACGTAAAGCGGCCAACTCGCCGCTTTGGTAGGGGCCAGTCGGCCAAGAGGGTGGCATGAAAGATGCATTTCGCCCCCCTGCGCTTGGCCCGTGGATGACGCTGCAAAACCTCAGCTTTCCAGAAAAACATCTGTGCCTTGAGCCGCATATGTTTGTGCATGCCCAAGGCAACGTGGCATATGATCGCGAGCTGGGCGCTTACCGGGTCGCACAAGATGCGGTGGTCAAGTTTGACACCTATTTCAACGCCCTATCCATCGCCAAATGGCACAGGTCCTGCACCTTGCAGGGCCTGTGGTTGGGCCTAATAGGCCTAGGTCGGGTCGAGGTGACCGTCCTGCACGCCCTGACTGGCACCTATCACGAGGTATTGGTCAGCACCGTTGTCGACCTGACTTTGACCGACGAAATCCGGCTCGACCTATCGCATTACACTGACAATGAGGCGTTGGGCTTGATCACCTTTGAGGTCCGTGCCATTGCCCCCAACGCCAGTTTGAAAGCGGCGCGCTATATGACCCAAGCGCAGCCCAACCCCGATTTGCGCTTGGCGATTGTGATCACGACCTTTTGCCGTGAGACCCAAGTTCAGGCCACCGCGCTTCGCTTGGCGCAATACCTTGATCGGGCAGAGTTTGGCGCGCAGATGGACTGCCTTATCATCGACAACGCTGACAGCGCCCAGATCGCCCCGCACCCCAAAATCCGCCGCTTTGCCAATGCCAATCTGGGTGGCGCGGGCGGTTTTACCCGCGGCTTGCTGCAAGCCACAGCAGAGGGCTTTTCCCATGTGCTGTTCATGGATGACGACGCCGCCTCCCCGACCGAGGCGTTGCACCGCACCTTTGCTTTTCTTGCCTTAGCCAAGGATGACAGGGCCGCCATCGCTGGCGCGTTGATCCACACCACCCAGCGGGCGCTGATGGCTGAAAATGGCGCAGTCTTTGACCACAAGTGCCGCCCGCAGTTTCGCGGCACCGATCTGCGCCACTTTGACGCCCTATTTCAGATGGAACAGAAAAGCGCCCTCGCCCGCCCGCCCAAATTGTACGGCGGCTGGTGGTTCTTTGCCTTTCCCGTGGCCCATGCCCGCACCTATCCCTTTCCGTTTTTCGTGCGCGGCGATGATGTGAATTTCTCGTTGGCCAATGATTTTGCAATCACCACACTGAATGGTGTCGTGGCCTTTGGCGAAAGTTTTGTCGATAAAGAGACGCCTCTGACCTGGTATCTCGATCTGCGCAGCCACATGGTGCATCACCTTGTCCTGCCAAAGATGGCGACCAGTCCGTTTGGGCTGATAGCCATTGGTTTGGCCTTTGTGCGGCGCAATATCGTTAAGTTTCAGTACGAAACCATCGAAGCGGTTCTGCTGGCTTGGGGGGATGTTCTGAAAGGCCCCGATTACTTTGCCACCCACCCAGATGCTGCACCCGCGCGCGCGGCCATCAAGGTTTTGACCAAGGCCGAGGTTTGGCAACCGCTGACCAACTTTCATCTGGATCAGCGCGAAGGCTTCCTAGGCACGAACAAGATCGTCCGCCGCCTGTTTTATCCGTTTTCCCTCAACGGTCACGCCTTGCCCTTTTTCGGGCGATGGGGGGCCAAGCGGGTTATTCCCGCTGCCGAGCGTGGATCCAGCGATGCGGTTTGGGGCGCAGTTCAACTGACGTTTTTGAATGTGGCGGGCGAAAAGGCCTATGTCACGCGCTGCAACACGCCAAGGGCCGTTTGGCTGTTGGTGCGCGTACTTGGCCTATCGCTGCGCACCTTGGTGCAGCACGGCAGGCTTAGGGCCCTTTATCGCCGCCGCTTTCCCCAAATCGCCACGCCAGACTATTGGCGCAAGGCCCTTGGCTTGCCGCCCAGCACTTAGGCCAAATGGCTGCGAAAGGCTGTGATCACCTGTTCATAGACCGCGCGTTTAAAGGGCACGATGGCGGCCAGCATTTGGTCGGCTGCAATCCAGCGCCATTCGCCGAATTCCTGATGTGGCTGCACGATGTTAACCTGATCGTCGCGCCCGTTAAAGCGATACAGATACCACTTTTGTTTTTGCCCTTTGAACTTGCCGCCCCAGACCTTGCCCAGCAATTCGGGCGGCAGGTCATAGGTCAGCCAGTCGGATGTCTTGTCGACAAAGGTTACCAAGTCGGCCGTCACACCCGTTTCCTCAGCCAATTCGCGCAAGGCGGCAGCGCGGGGCTTTTCGCCCTCATCAATGCCGCCTTGTGGCATTTGCCACGCATCAGGCGCGCCATCCAGACGGCGGCCGGCAAAGATCAACCCCGAAGGGTTGATCAGTGTCACACCAACGCAGGGACGATAGGGCAGGTCGGTCATTGCTGGGGGGCTACTGCGGCCAGACCACGCAGAATGTCGATGGCATAGGCCAGTTGGAAATCGTCGTCGCGCAACTTGGATGCTTCTTCCGTGTGGGCGCGTTCTTCTTCCAACAGTTTCTTTTCCTCATCCGTCATCGAATCGTTCGACAATATCCCGTTCAGATCGGCTTCGGATGTCATCTGGTTGGCATCCTTGGCCTTATCTTCGGCGGGTGTGGCGTTGGGGTCAACCGGCGGCTGGTTGACCACGATGTCGGGCATAACCCCCAAGGCTTGGATAGACCGACCTGACGGCGTGTAATACCGCGACGTTGTCAACCGCATCGCCCCTTCGCCGCGCACCGGAATGATCGTTTGAACCGACCCTTTGCCGAAGCTTTTGGTGCCCACGACAATGGCGCGGTGATGGTCTTGCAGCGCGCCTGCCACGATTTCTGATGCCGAGGCTGAGCCGCCGTTGATCAGCACCACCACCGGTTTGCCATTGGTCAGATCGCCCTCGGTGGCGTTGAAGCGCTCGTTGTCTTGCGGGTTGCGCCCACGGGTCGACACAATCTCGCCCTTGGTCAGGAAGGCGTCAGATACATCCACCGCTTGCATCAACAACCCGCCGGGGTTGTTGCGCAGATCCAGCACCACGCCGGTGACCTTATCCATCCCGCCCGCCGCGTCAGCGGCTTTCTTCAGTTCGCTTTGCAGCCCCGAAAAAGTCTGATCGGTGAAAGAGGTGATGCGCACCACAATCGTCGTGCCGATCAAGCGGCCCTTGACGGCGGCGACCTTGATCGTGTCGCGGATGATGGACACATCGAAAGGCTCTGTGACCCCTTCGCGCACCACGGTGATGATAATCTCTGACCCGATCGGCCCGCGCATCAGGTCGACCGCTTGGTCCATCGTGAGCCCGTTGACGGATTTGCCGTCCACCTTGATGATCAAATCGCCCGAGGTGATGCCAGCCTTGTCCGCGGGTGTGCCGTCGATGGGCGAGACGACTTTGACATAGCCATCTTGCTGCGTCACCTCGATGCCAAGGCCACCAAACTCGCCCTTGGTTTCCACCTGCATAGCGGCATAATCTTCGGCGTTCATATAGCTGGAATGCGGGTCAAGCGAGGTGAGCATCCCGTTTACCGCCGCCTCGATCAGTTTCTTACTGTCGGCCTCTTCGACATATTGTGCGCGGATGCGTTCAAAGACATCGCCGAACAGGTCAAGTTGCTGGTAAACTGAGGTGTCCTTGCCCGCCGTTTGGGCCACCAAGGGGCCGACCCATTGCGTCACAATCAGCGCCCCAGCCACAACACCGCCAACAGCGGCCATCAGAACCTTGTTCATCCTCGTCCCATTCCCAGTTTGCGGCCCGCTGCCCCGTTCAGGGGGCGAGCAGCGCCGCTTGTCTTGTTGTGTTTGCTTATACCAAAGCCCCGATCGGGCGCATCACAATTGCGTAGTGGCGCATCGCATCAGGCCAAAAGCAGGCTTTTCCCCGTCATCTCGGTCGGTTGATCAAGACCCATCAGCGCCAGCAGGGTGGGCGCCAGATCGGCCAACCGCCCGCCTGCGCGCAGTTTGGCCTCCGCTGGCCCGCCCACCAGAATCACCGGCACCGGATTAACTGTGTGCGAGGTGTGCGGCCCCCCCGTCACCGGATCGACCATCAACTCGCAATTGCCATGGTCCGCCGTCACGAGCATCGCGCCGCCCGCCTTTTGCAGCGCGGCAAGGGCGCGGCCCAGTCCGATATCCACCGCCTCGCACGCCTTAATGGCGGCGGGCAGGCTGCCCGTGTGGCCCACCATATCGGGGTTGGCAAAATTCACCACGATCAGGTCATAGCCCGTTTCAATCGCCTGCACCAATTGGTCGCCCACCTCGACCGAGGACATTTCAGGCTGCAAATCATAGGTCGCCACCTTGGGCGATTTGGGCATAAAGCGCGCCTCGCCGTCAAAGGGCTCTTCGCGTCCACCGTTTAAAAAGAAGGTGACATGGGGGTATTTTTCGGTTTCCGCCAAGCGGAACTGGGTTTTGCCTTGTTTGGCCACCCATTCGCCAATCGTATTGGTCAAGAAGCGTTTCGGATAGGCCGTGTCCAGATAGGTGCTGGACAGTGCTGAATATTCCACCATGCCGAGCAAAGCGCCCCAAACGGGGCGTTTGCCCGTGTCAAAGCCGATAAAGTTTGGTTCGGCCAAGGCCGCCATAATTTCCCGCGCGCGGTCAGAACGGAAGTTCAGGCAGAAATAGCCGTCGCCATCCTTTGCCCCTTGGTAATCGCCAATCACCGTGGGGGCTACAAACTCGTCCATCTCGCCCTTGGCGTAAGATGCCGCAACGGCTGCTTGCGGGGTGGCGGCGTGTTCGCCTTGGGCGTTGACCATCGCCTGAAAGGCGCGGGCAACACGCTCCCACCTTGTGTCGCGGTCCATCGCCCAATAGCGGCCGATCACGGTGGCAACCTTGGCCCCCTGCGGCAGGGACACCATCAGGGCCGCAATAAAGTCAGCCGCCGAATTGGGCGCGACATCGCGGCCATCGGTGATGGCGTGCAACGCCACGGGCACACCCTGTGCCGTAATCGCACGGGCGGCGGCCAGCACATGGTTCAAATGCCCATGCACCCCGCCGTCCGAGATCACCCCCATCAAATGCGCCGTCCCGCCCGAGGCTTTCAGCTTATCTGCAAAGGCCACCACGCTTGGGTTCAGCGCAAAGCTTCCATCCTCAATCGCCAGATCAATCGCGCCAAGGTCCATCGCCACCACCCGCCCCGCGCCGATGTTGGTGTGGCCCACTTCCGAATTGCCCATTTGCCCTGTGGGCAGGCCCACATCGGGGCCAAAGGTTGTCAGGGTTTCATGCGGGCACGTCTGCCACAGGCGGTTGAAATGGGGCACATGGGCTTGAGCGGGGGCCGAGACCGCCGGATTGGGGCCAATCCCCCAGCCGTCCAGAATGCACAAAACAACGGGTTTCTTCGCGGTCATGGGTCAGGCCTTTTTGGCAGGGGTCGCCCGCTGTTTACGCGCCCCGAAAGGAACGCGCAACACGCCGCCCTAAGGGGCGCTGTGAGTTGCTTGCGAAAGAAAATCGGGATGATTGGTCGGAGCGAGAGGATTCGAACCTCCGACCCCCTGCTCCCGAAGCAGGTGCGCTACCAGACTGCGCTACGCTCCGACCGTGGCTGGGGGGTTAGCCTGATGTGCGTCACTTTGCAAGGGGGGCCGCGCGTTTGGGGCCGCAATGGCCGATGCTTTACGAGGCGTCGTTGCGTTCGCCAACCTTGGCCTTGCTGCTGTCAAAGAATTTCAGCCACGCGCTAGAGCGGGGTTGCAAGCCAAGGTCAAACTCGGCCCGCGCCTCGGTTACGGGCTTGGTGTTTGACACGGCAGGCGTTCCTTCGCGCAGCACGATGTAGATGCCCGAGGCGATGATGATCACCGTGCCGACCAGCGTCCAGACATCGCTTTTCTCGTGAAAGATCACCGCCCCAAAGATCGAGGCCCAAATGATCTGGCTGTATTGCATCGTTCCCACAATCGCCGCCTGCGCGCGCCTATACGCCGCAATCGCAATCACCCCGCCCAGAAAGCTTAAGGTCGCCATCGCGGCCAACAGCCCCAGATGCGCCAAGGGCAGCGGTTGATAAACAAAAGGCAGCGCCAAGCCCGACACCACAGTGTTGGCGATCATTGGATACAGCATGATCACAACCGATCGTTCCGATTGCCCCGTGATGCGCACCAAGACCGAGTTCACAGCAAAGATCACCGCCGCTGCAATCGCCGCCAAATGCCCCAGCCCCAAATGCGACTGCCCCGGCCGCAGCACGACCAACACGCCCAAAAGCCCCACCACAATCGCAAGGCCACGGTGAAGTCCCACACGCTCGCCCAGCATGGGAATGGCGAATAGTGTGATCAACAGGGGCGAAGCGAAAAAGATCGGATAAGCCTCGCTCATCGGCAGGGTGGCAAAGGCGTAAAACCCGCAAATCACGTTCACCACCACCAAGGCTGACCGCAGCAGCGTCATGGCGGGTTTGCGCGGGATCAGGTTGCCTTCGGACCTATCGGTCATCAGCATGATCGCCACCAAAGGAAAGCCGAACAGGCCGGAAAAGAAGATGTTCTGAAACGGGCTGTAACTGGCCCCCATGTATTTCACGATGGCATCGCTGGTGGCGTAGATGGCGAAAGACAACAGCGCCAAAAGAGCCCCGTTCAGTGTGGATGTGCGGGATGACATGGGCAACCTGATGTTGGGGCGGGTTATCATTCCCTCGCCGCAAACGTTCGGGATTTCAAGTGAAATGCGGGGTTAGACGCGCAGGTCTTGCGGACGTGAGCGGCCAGCCACCGCCAACAGGGCCAGACCCGCCACCACAATCACGCCAATCCCCAAGGTCGACGCCAAACTGGGTTTTTCGCCCCACAGCAAATACCCCAGAATACTTGCCCAAACGATCTGGCTGTATTGCATGGGTGCCACGACAATTGCGGGGGCGGTGCGGTAAGCGGCGATGATAAACAACCCTCCCACCAGCCCCAAGGCCCCCATCTGCAACCCCACCTGCCAATCGCTGAGCGTCAGCGGGGTCCAGACAAAGGGCATGATCAGCCCCGCCACCAAAACTTGCGCCAGCACCGGATAAAGCAAAATCACCCCCGACTTTTCGCGGTGGCCAATTTTGCGAAAAATCAACGAGTTCAGCGCCCCCGTCACCGCGCCCAGAATGGCCGTCAGATGTGCCAGTTGGAATTGGGTCGTTCCGGGCTGCAAAGCGATCAGCACGCCGCCAAAGCCCGCCAGAATGATCGCCCCGCGGAGGGGGTCAACCGGCTCTCCCAATAAGGGCCAAGCGAGAAGCGTGATCATCAAAGGCATGGTAAAGAAGATGGCATAGCACTGCGCCAAGGGCAGGTGGGTGAAGGTGTAGATGACAAACCAGCCGCCAAGCAGCGAGATCAGCACGCGTATCACCGTAAGCCCCGGCAAGTTGGGGCGCAGGCTGGGGCGGCGGTCTTGCCAGAACATCTGGCCCAGAATGAAGGGCACGGTGCAAAGCGCCGAAAAGAACATGACTTGGAATGAGTTCATCCCATGGCCCAGTGCCTTGATCGACACATCCGAACAGGCATAAGCGCAAAAAGACGCCAGCGCCAAAAGCGCGCCTTTCAGGGGATGAGAGGGTTTGGTCATATCTGCCTTGTGGCGGTCTTATGTAACAAAAACGCGCCCGTGACCGTCACGGGCGCGTCGTTTTCTTCAGTCCTGATGGGGCAGGTTACAGGCTGGCATCCAAAGCCGCAATTACCGCATCGCCCATTTGCGCGGTGCTAACCGGTGTGCCGCCTTCGGGGCCCATCAGGTCAGCAGTGCGCACGCCGTCAGCCAGCACTTTCTCAACGGCCTGTTCCACACGGGTTGCTTCCGCGCCCAGATCAAACGAATAGCGCAGCGCCATTGCGAACGACAGAATACAAGCGATCGGATTGGCCTTGCCCGTGCCCGCAATGTCAGGGGCCGAACCATGCACCGGTTCATAAAGCGCCTTGGGGCGGCCATTGGCTTGCGGCAGCCCAAGGCTGGCCGATGGCAGCATCCCCAGCGAACCCGTCAGCATCGCCGCCATGTCCGACAGCATATCGCCAAACAGGTTGTCGGTGACAATGACGTCAAACTGCTTGGGCCAACGGCACAGCTGCATAGCGCCAGCGTCGGCATACATATGGGTCAACTGAACGTCGGGATATTCTTTGTCGTGAATTTCCTGCACCACATCGCGCCACAGAATGCCCGATTCCATAACGTTGGCCTTCTCCATCGAGCAGACCTTGTTGTTGCGCTTGCGGGCCAGTTCGAACGCCGAACGCGCCACACGGGCAATTTCGGATTCGGTGTAGCGCTGGGTGTTGATGCCCACGCGCTCGTTGCCCTCCATGAAAATTCCGCGCGGTTCGCCGAAATACACGCCCGAAGTCAGTTCGCGCACGATCACGATATCCAGACCCGCCACGACCTCTTTCTTCAGCGACGAAAAGTCGGCCAGCGCGTCAAAGCATTGCGCGGGGCGCAGGTTGGAAAACAGGTCCATCTCTTTGCGCAAGCGTAGCAAGCCGCGTTCCGGTTTGACCGAGAAATCAAGCTTGTCATACTTCGGCCCGCCCACAGCGCCCAACAGAACGCAGTCCACCTCTTGCGCCTTGGCCATGGTGGCATCGGTCAGCGGTGTGCCATGCGCGTCATAAGCGCAGCCCCCCACCAGGTCTTCGGACACGTCAAACTTGATCCCACGCTTGGTATCAAACCAAGAGATGATCTTTTTGACTTCGCCCATAACTTCAGGGCCGATGCCGTCACCGGCGAGGATGAGGATTGAGGGATTGGCCATCTGCGGCTCCTATGCTTGGTCGCCGTTGGCGTAACGGGTGGGCAGCACGGGGTCAAGCGGGGGCTTGGAAAAGGGGTCGAAAAGCGGGGGGCTTTAGGGCAGGGTCAGGCGCGCCCAAACGGGAAAGTGCTGGGTGACAGGTTCGGCCATGGGCGGCTTTTGGGCGGGCCACAGCACGGCAGAGCTTTGCACCCTGATCTTGCGCGACGGCAAAAGGTAGTCCAAGCGCAAGCCCGTGCCGCCTTTCAACAGGGCCGTATCCAGCGCCGGATCGCCCCTTTGCCCCGTGTCGACGTGGCTGGTCTGTCCGCGCGGTTCGGTGTCTTGCAATTGCGGATGGCGCAACAATTCCCGCAGTGACAGGGACAGGCCAGACCCATCGAACGGGTCAAGACTGGCTTGGCCCAAGATCACAAAGGGCGGCTGGGGTGGGGCATAAGTGCCCGTGGCAGGCGCAATCATGGGCAGCGTGCCATCTAACAGATGCAGCCAAAGGTCTGTTTCATCGGCATTGCGGCGGCCATTGCGATCTTCGGGGCCGTCAAAGATCGGCGGGGTGGCTGACCAGACCAAAAGTCGCAGCGCCTTGCCCTTCGCATAGACCACCGGCACCTCGTAATGGCCCGATGTGGACAGGCGCTGCAACAACCGCGCGTCCTTGGTCAGATCGGGGGGCAGATTGGCTTGGGGCAGGTCTTTCCACAAAAGCGCGGTGAAATCGCGGATATGGGCGCGGTCTAATGGATAGCGCGACAGCACAGCCATCCCCGCCTGCCCCGCAAAGCGCCCATAGGCTTGGGCATCGCGCGGCCCGCTTAGCGCGCCGTCATGGTTCAAATCCAGCCATGTCGGAATGCCGGTGTTGGGCTGCAAGCCCAAGGTGTCGGTATAGATCAACCCCTGATCGGCCAACCGCTTTTGCAGAGTTGTCAGCGCCAAACCGTCATAATCAAAATCAAAACTGGTCAAAACCACCACATCGGCGCGCATATCCAAGATGGCGGCAATGTCCTGCTCTACCTCGGGCTTGTCACTCTTTTGCAGATGCCGCAACAAAAGCCCTGGGCCGGATTGGCTGAACTGCGTGGTAAAGGTCGCCAAAGTCAGATCAAAGGCCGCAGCAAGGCTGGGCCAAAGCGCCAGCCACAGCAGAACGGCAAGTTTCGCAAACAGGCTTTGCGGGCCAAGGAAAAGGATCGAACGGGTCAAATGTCATCCTCCTTCACATGGGCGCTCAAATGTCACCCAAGGAGATAAAAGGTGGCCGAAGTCTTATAAACCACCGCGACGCAGAGGATGGGTCGCAAAGACCCCGACGCGCAGTGAACGTAGAATGGGCAAAACCCTGGCCGCCATGCAGACCCCATGATCTGCACAGACCAAGCATAGCAGACAAACGTTGCAATGCGATTTGATCTTGGACAAAGGGCGCAGGAATATCCTGCGCCCTTTGTCGTGGGAATAGCTGTAACGCCTTACGCCCAAGGGCGCAGGGCGGCGGCCTTGTGTTCGAAACTGTCGATTGCCTTGGCCTTGACCATGGTTAGGCCAATGTCGTCCAGCCCGTTGATCAGGCAATCCTTGCGGTGCGCGTCAACGTCAAACGGGAACACGCGCCCGTCAGAGGTGGTGACAGTCTGCGCTTCCAGATCAATCGTCTGGCGGGCATTCGCGCCTTTCTTGGCGTCTTCCATCAGCACGTCGACCACATCTTGCGGCATCACGATCGGCAGAATGCCGTTCTTGAAGCAGTTGTTGTAGAAAATGTCGGCGAAAGAGGTGCTGATCACGCAGCGAATGCCAAAGTCCAGCAAGGCCCAAGGCGCGTGTTCGCGCGACGACCCGCAGCCAAAGTTCTCGCCCGCCACGATGATTTGCGATTGGCGATAGGCGGGCTGGTTCAGCACGAAATCGGCGATCTCTGATCCGTCGAGGTTATAGCGCATCTCGTCAAACAGGTTCACGCCCAACCCCGACCGTTTGATGGTCTTTAGGAACTGCTTGGGAATGATCATGTCGGTGTCGATGTTGACCAAAGGCATAGGCGCTGCGATGCCGGTCAGTTTGGTGAATTTATCCATCTGTCCGGTTCCTTACACGGTTTCAGTCATCAAATCGCGCACATCGGTCAGGTGACCGGTGATTGCGGCGGCGGCGGCCATTGCGGGCGACAGCAGGTGGGTGCGCCCGCCGCGACCCTGACGGCCTTCGAAGTTACGGTTGGATGTGGCTGCACAGCGTTCACCCGGGGCCAGTTGGTCGGGGTTCATCGCCAAGCACATCGAGCAGCCAGCCAAACGCCATTCAAAGCCTGCGTCGATGAAAATCTGCGCCAGACCCTCTTCTTCCGCTTGCGCGCGCACCAGACCAGAACCGGGCACCACCATGGCGCGGATGCCGTCTTTCTTTTTCTTGCCCTTCAAGATCGCCGCCGCAGCGCGCAAGTCTTCGATGCGCCCGTTGGTGCAAGACCCGATGAAGACCGTGTCAATCTTGATGTCCGACAGCTTTTGCCCCGGTGTCAGGCCCATGTAATCCAAAGCGCGCTGCACCGCTTCGACTTTGCCGCCGGTGAAGTCAGAAGGCGAGGGCACTTTGCCCGTGATCGGCAGCACGTCCTCGGGCGAGGTGCCCCATGTGACGACCGGCGCAATGTCTTCGCCCTTCAGCGTGATCACCTTGTCCCAATGCGCGCCCTCGTCCGAGAACAGGGTTTTCCAATAGGTGACAGCGGCTTCCCAAGCGGCACCCTTAGGCGCGTGAGGGCGGCCCATGCAATAGGCATAGGTCTTTTCATCAGGCGCAATCAGGCCGGCGCGGGCCCCACCTTCGATGGCCATGTTGCAGACCGTCATGCGGCCTTCCATCGACAGTTCGCGAATAGCTTGGCCGCAGTATTCAATCACATAGCCCGTGCCGCCCGCCGTGCCGGTGGCACCGATGACTGACAGGGTGATGTCTTTGGCGGTAACCCCCGGGCGCAGCGACCCTGTGATTTCCACTTTAAAGTTCTTGGCCTTGCGCTGGATCAGCGTTTGGGTCGCCAGAACGTGTTCGACTTCCGACGTGCCGATACCATGCGCCAGCGCACCAAACGCGCCGTGGGTGGCGGTGTGGCTGTCGCCGCACACCACGGTCATGCCCGGCAAGGTCCAGCCCTGTTCGGGGCCCACGATATGCACAATGCCTTGGCGCACATCGGACACGGGGTAATAGTTGATCCCGAAATCCTTGGCGTTCTTATCCAATGCTTCGACCTGAATGCGCGAATCTTCCGTCATGGTGGCGGCATTGGCGCGGTCAAGCGTGGTGGGCACGTTGTGATCGGGCACAGCAATCGTCTTTTGCGGTGCGCGCACCTTGCGCCCCGTCATCCGCAGCCCTTCAAAGGCTTGGGGCGAGGTGACTTCGTGCACCAGATGGCGGTCGATGTACAAAAGGCAGGTGCCGTCTTCGGCTTGATCGACCATGTGGTCGTCCCAAATTTTGTCGTAAAGCGTGCGAGCGGTCATGGCTCTTCCTTGGCGTTGTGAATTGCGGGATGTGTCGGAATGTAGCAATAAGCGCGCCCGCATCAGCGGGGCGCAGACAGACGATCAGCCACGCGCGCGCTGGGCGTGCAGGGCGCGCTGAAACCGCCACGGCAGGCGATCATGGTCGGCGATGTCGAAAAACCGGATCATGGGGCCTCTTTTACGCGGTTTTGGGCCATCTCGCAAGGCAAACGCGGGGGGTGCGGCACCTTGCCCCTTTATCCAAGTTGGAAAACTGGCACCGCCACCCTATCTTTAAGCCAGGAGGACCCCTCATGCAGATCAAACACCTGTTTGCCGCCATCATCCTTGGCCCCTTGGGCCTTGCCGCTCAGGAGCCCGCCATGGCCGATGCTTATAACGGCAGCGAGATGCCGAAATACACTGTAACCCGCACCGACGGCCCGATCGAACTGCGCGATTATGCGCCGCGCATCATGGCCGAGGTGACAGTGTCCTCTGACCGCAGTGGCGCGGGCAGCCAAGGCTTTCGCATTCTGGCGGGCTATATTTTCGGGTCCAACGAAGGCGGGGCCAAGGTCGCCATGACGACCCCTGTCAGCCAAGCCCCGGGCGAGACCATTGCCATGACCACGCCAGTCACCCAAAGCGGGCAAGAGGGCACTTGGTCAGTGCAGTTTATGATGCCCAGCTCTTACACGCTGCAAACCTTGCCCAAGCCCAAGGATGAGCGCATCCGCTTTGTGACCTTGCCGGCCCAAAGGCAGGTGGTTTTGACCTTTTCGGGCACGGCCCGCGACAGCGCTTTGACCAAGAACGAAAGTGCGTTGCGCGATTGGGTTAAGGCGCAGAACCTGACCATCACGGCAGGCCCTTTCTTTTATTTCTACGATCCGCCATGGACCATGCCGTGGAATCGCCGCAACGAAGTGGCGTTTGACGTGCAATAGCTTGCTTCCGCCCCGATTCGCCGCTATGCGCGCCTGCTTATCCCTTGGCCGCCCGTTCATTGAGGTTTCACACCGCAAATGTTAGGCTCGTGCCAAACCTTGCGCCGGGGTCTGATCGGCGCGCTTGCTTGGAGGACGTTGTCCTGACCCATTCTGACCCCGCGACCGGCTTGCCGGTCGGGCCGCGCACCATGCGCGCCAACACGCCCGCTGAACTTGACTATTCGTCCGAGGACGTTCTGGCCGAAGTTATGGCTTCGCTGGACGATGACAAGGCTGAAGAGGTGATCCAGATCGACCTGCGCGGTCGGTCTGACGTGGCAGACTATATGGTGATCTGCTCGGGTCGCTCGTCGCGTCAGGTTGCTTCCATCTCGGACAAGCTGTCGGACCGGTTGAAAGACCGCTTCAAGATGGGTGCCAAGATGGAAGGCAAGGAAACCGGCGATTGGGTGCTGATCGACGGCTCTGACGTCATCATCCACGTCTTCCGCCCCGAAGTGCGCGAATTCTACCAATTGGAAAAGATGTGGATGCCCTCATCGGGCCATCGCATCGACACGGACGCCGCTGTCTAAATGCGGGTGCATCTGATCGCGGTCGGGCGGCTTCGTGCTGGGCCGGAACGCGATTTGGTGGAGGATTATTTCCAAAGGTTTGACAGAACCGGGCGGCCCCTTGGGCTGGGCCCGGTTGTGGAACATGAGGTGGAAGATAAAAAGAACCTTGGCATGGCGGCGGAAGCGGATCTGTTGGCCCGCGCCGTGCCATCGGGGGCCGTTCTGGTCACGCTGGATGAGCGTGGCAAGCTGATGTCATCGCCTGAGTTTGCGGCCATGTTGGCCCGTTGGCGCGATGGTGGGCGGCAGGATGTGGCCTTTGTCATCGGCGGGGCAGACGGAATTGACCCATCGCTGCGCGCCAAAGCCGATGCCTCGGTTAGCTTTGGGGCGATGGTGTGGCCCCATATGCTGGTGCGCGTGATGATCGCCGAACAACTGTACCGCGCCGCCACGATCTTGGGTGGCGGGCCGTATCATCGGGCCTAGCGCTGACGCCAGCGATCAAGAATATACGCCGCCGTCATCAAATCTAGATGCGCCCCGCCGCCGTTTTTGGCGATGGTGATCTGGTCGTCGCTGGTGCGTTTATAGAGATTGGGCTGATAGAAGTCGGCCAGAACATCGGCTTCGGTGATGGCCCCTGACGCGATAGGGTCGATCAACTCGCCAATGTGGTGGATTGTGGTGGCCCGCGCATCGACAAACACGCTCGCGCGCTGCATCGCCAGATCATCCACTTCGCGCATTCTGGGATTATAGGCCCCGATCAAATCTAGATGCTGACCGGGCTGCAACCACGCCCCCAGCACCACCGGCGCGCTTGCCATGGTGGCGGTGCAGATCACGTCGGCGGCGCGCACAGCGGCTTCCAGATCTTCGGCCACGCGCAAACCGGCCACATCCGCCGCCATCTTGCGCGCGCCCTCAACAGAGCGGTTCCACACGGTGAATTCGGCATCCGGCCATAGGCTGCTATAGGCTTGCACCATAGACCGCGCCACCGTGCCCGCCCCCACCAACAAGAACCGCCGCGCATCCTTGCGGGCGAGTTTTGAGGCGCTGAGCAAGCTGTCGCCCGCCGTCTTCCACTTGGTCACCAGATGAAAGTCGATCAGCGCCTTTGGCACACCCGTGACATCGTCAAACAAGGTCACCACGCCGTTGACGGCAGGCAACCCAAGTGCGCCATTCCCCGGCACAACGGTTGCCACCTTAACCAATGCGCCAAGCCCTGTGATCCAAGCGGCGCGGTCCAGCATCACATCGCGGTCGCGGTAAAGGAACAGGTCAGCGATTTCGGGCTTGGCCAGCAGATGCCCCGCCTCGAAGGCGCCCGTCAGGCCTGACCATGTCATCACAGCCTCGGCCTCGCGCCCCACGAATTCGATCATCGCCCTGTCTCCTGTTTGGCTGATACTCTTTGCGCTCTAACCCGCACGATGCCGCCGCGCCTCGCGATACAGCGTATAAAGCCCCGCGCCGATGATCAGCGCAATGCCGATCCAGCCTTGCAGATCGGGGAAGGTGCCAAAGAAAATCAACCCCCAGATCACCGCCAAAGGCATCGAGGTATATTCAAATGGCGCGACCAAAGCTGTCTCGTTCATCCTGTAGGCCTGTGCCATCAGCAGCCCGCCAATCGCCACCGAAACACCCGTGCCGACAAAGTAGATCCAATCGCCCATGGGTGGCATCGCCCAAGGCCTAAAGAGGAAGGCCAGCGATGCATCTGAAGACCCCGCCAAATGCCCGTCACCTGTCCACAATCCCATGCCAGCCGACAGCACGATAAACGCGACCTGTGTGTAAAAGTTGATTGTGACAGCGCTTTCCGTATCGCGAAACATCCGCGTCATGGTTTGGGTGATGGCATAGCACAGCGCCGAGATCAGCACCAAAACAGCGGCCCAATGAAACTGCCCCTCGGGCCGCAGCATGACAACCACGCCCACCAACCCCACCACCACAGCGCCCCAGCGATGCCAGCCCACCTTTTCGCGCAGCACCAAGACTGACAGCATGGTCAGCAGCAAGGGCGCGACAAAGCCAATCGCCGCCGCATCGGCCAAGGGCAAAGCGGCCAGCCCAAGGAAGTAGGTGGCGTTCGAAACCATCACGATACAGGCCCTGATCAGATGCATCATGGGGCGCTTGGTGCGCCACACCTGCCGTTGGCCTGATAGGGCTGCAAAGGCCAGAATAAAGGCCACGCCCACCAACCCGCGCACCAAGATCACCTGGTGCAGTGCATAGGCGCCCGACAATTGTTTGATGCACAGATCGTTCAGCGAAAACACCGCCGACCCCGCCATGGCAGCGCCGATCCCCAGCACCACGTGCCGAGACTGCTTGGCCTTTGCCATCTCGGTGCCTTTGGCCGAAAGAAGGGGATCTTGCGTCATAGGCGCAGGCTAACAGGGGCCTGTCACCCGATTCTGTCGCGGATGCGACACTTAAACCCGCCACAGGTCGGGCCGCGCCTTAGCCCGCCGCCGCCCGCAGCACACGGTCTAACACATCCAAGAACCGCGACCGATCAGCCTTGGCAAAGGGCTTGCCCCCACCTTGGCGAAACGGGTCGGCGGCGCGCAAATCGGCCATCAGGTCGCGGGTCGCCAGCACCATGCCAATATTGGCGCGGGTCAGTTCTTCGCCGTTGTGCTTAAGCACCCGCGCCCCCGCTTCCACACAGCGCGCGGCCAAGGGTATATCGCCCGTCACCACCACATCGCCATGCCCTGCGTTGTCAGCGATCCACTTATCCGCCTCATCCGGCCCCTGAGCGACAAAGACGCTTTCCAACAAGGGATTGGCCGAAGGCCGAATGCCCCCGTTTGACACCAGCACCATGCGCACCCGCAGGCGCGTGGCCACGCGCTCGGCCTCGTCCTTTACAGGGCAGGCATCGGCGTCGATATACAGCGTCATGCGAAAAGCGCGCGGGCGTGAAAGGCGATATGGTCTTCCATGAAACTCGCCACAAAGAAATAGCTGTGGTCATAGCCCGCTTGCCAGCGCAACTGGCCCGTGGTTCCGGCCAAAGCGGCTTCCAAAGCCTGCGGTTGCAGCAAATCCAAGAACTTGTCCGCCCCGCCTTGATCGACCAGCAAGGGCAAGGTCAGCCCCCGCGCCTTGATCAATTCCACCGCGTCATGCGCCACCCAATTCGCCGCATCGCCGCCCAGATAAGCCGCAAACTGCTTGCGCCCCCAGTCTGATTTTGTGGGGTTACAAATCGGGGCAAAAGCCGAAACCGACCGGAACCGATCAGGGTCGGTCAGCGCCAAAGTCAAAGCCCCGTGTCCGCCCATCGAATGCCCCGTAATGGCTTGCCGTGATGCATTCAGCGCAAATTGGTCAAAGACCAACGCGGGCAACTCCGCGCTTATATAAGACCACATCTGAAAATGCGCAGCCCAAGGCGCAAGGGTTGCATCCACATAAAACCCCGCGCCCCGCCCCAGATCAAAGGCCGCATCATCCGCCGCATCCCCGCGTGGAGAGGTGTCGGGAAACACCACAGCTATCCCTGCCCGCGCCGCCCAAGCCTGTGCGCCAGCTTTGACCATGGCGTTTTCATGGGTGCAGGTCAGCCCTGACAGATACCAAAGCACCGGAACCCGCCCCGCCTCGGCCTGTGGGGGCAGGTATAGGCCAAAGGTCATCTCGCCACCGCAAACCGCTGAGGCGTGCGACACCACCAATTGCCGCCCGCCAAAGGCTTTGTTTTCCGAAATGATCTTCATGCTTTCCTCTTCGTCTTGGCGCAAACACTGCTGGGGCTG
>CAMAYO010000041.1 GCA_945862465.1 Pseudorhodobacter antarcticus
GTGGGGTAGTTGATCGGCTGCACATAAATGCCCCAGTCGCGCATCAAAATGTCAGAGATCATACGGCACTTGACCGGATCGCCGATGACCACGGGCACGATGTGGCTTTCGTTGGCCATATGGGGAATGCCCAGTTTATCCAGCTTGGCCCGCAGCTTGGCCACTTGGGCACGTTGCCCTTCGCGTTCAGATTGCGAGGTTTTCAGGTGCTTGATCGACGCAGTCGCCGCTGCCGCAATGGCCGGTGGCAAGGCGGTGGTGAAGATAAAACCCGAAGCAAAACTGCGGATAAAGTCGCACAGATTGGCCGAGCCGGTGATATAGCCACCCACCACGCCATACGCCTTGCCCAAGGTGCCCTCGATCAGGTCAATCTGGTCGGCCAGCCCTTCGCGCTCGCTCACGCCGCCGCCGCGATTGCCATACATGCCCACAGCATGGACCTCGTCGATATAGGTCAGCGCGCCATGGGCTTTGGCGACTTGCACGATTTCCTTGATGGGGGCGATGTCGCCATCCATCGAATAGACGCTTTCAAAGGCCACGATCTTGGGCCGGTCGCCCACAGCGGCCAGTTTGCGATCCAAATCGCGCCAGTCGTTGTGACCCCAGATCACCTTATCAGCCCGCGAGTGGCGCACGCCTTCGATCATGCTGGCGTGATTGCCCGCATCCGAAAAGATCACAGCATCCTTGATGCGGCTGCCCAAAGTCGACAAGGCCGCCCAGTTCGACACATAGCCCGAGGTGAACAGCAGGGCCGCTTCCTTGCCGTGCAAGTCGGCCAGTTCCGCTTCCAGCAGCAGGTGCTTGTGGTTGTTGCCCGAAATGTTGCGCGTGCCGCCGGCGCTGATGCCGCCGTTTTGCACGGCATCGACCATGGCGTTGACCACATCAGGGTGCTGGCCCATGCCCAGATAGTCGTTCGAACACCACACCGTCACCTCGGCCACTTTGCCGTCTTTGTGGTTATCGGCCCTTGGGAAAGACCCGCGCTTGCGGTCAAGCTCGGCAAAGGTGCGATAGTTGCCTTCGGCCTTCAACGTGTCCAGTTGGCTGCGGAAAATCTGATCAAAGTCCATTGGCGTCCTCAAGTTCTTTTTGCGGTTTTGCGGCGGGTATCATCCAGCGCCACAGCTTTTCATCCGGCAGCGGCAGCACCATAAACCAGTGCTCCAACAGGGCCAGCAGGCATAGGCAGGTCAGAAGCGCATAGCCCACAGACATGCCCGGATGTTCAACGTTGACCGCCCGTTCCAAGAGCAGGGCGGAAAATACGGTCAGGCAGGAAATAGACGCGGGGAAAAGGGCTGTGATGCGGCCAATGCGAAAGTGGCTGGCAAGATGGGCCAGCGGCTTGGGCAGGAAATGCACGTTGATCCGCGGCACACCAAGGAACAGGTTCAGCTTGGCCGAGATGCGGGCCACAAACAGCAGGGCAAAGGTGCCAAAGGCAAAGGGATTGGCGGCCCCGATCGTGGCAAGGCCCAAAGCGGCCAAGGTCGCGACCAACAGCGCCTCGTGCCATGCAATCGTGCCCACAGCGCGCCAAAAGCGGTTGCTTTGCGACACAAAGGGCGGGCAGGGTTTGGTGTTGGGGCCAGTGATAACGCCTGATAGAAAGGCCAGTTCAATCCACCCCCACAGGGCGAGGGCCGCCAGAAAGGCCAGATAGATGCCCCCCGCCGACAGATCCATCAAAGACGCGCGTGCGGCCAAAAAGCCAATCGCCAGCAAGGGCAGGCCCATAATCACCGAGGTTTGATGATCTTGGCCTGTGCCGTTATCGGCCACGCGCACGCGCCATAGGATAATGCCCGTGGAAAACCACCACAGAAACAAGGTGACGAGGGCTGCAACCCAAGGGTTATCGGTCATACCGCCCCCCTAGGCCAGCCGCAGACGGGACGCAAGCGCCCCGCCTGATAGGCATATGGTAGGTGCCGCTCAATAGGCTGGTTCCAGCCGCACGTTTTTGGGCGGCTCGCTGCGGATCACGGGGATGGTGTACAGCGACACAAAGGTTGCCGCTGCAATCACAGCGCCGCGCTTGGCCTTGATCCAGCCCGCCAAACCGCCCTGTTTCTTGCCTTCGTCCATAAGGCCAAAGGCATCGCGCATCCGGCGCAGGTTGGGCAGCCAACGCTTATGGTCGATGTCCAACTCCACAGGGAACACTTGCCGCGCGATGACAGAGGTTTTGCGGAACACCTCTTGGTCATACCATTCGATATCCACGCCAAGCGCTTTGTGGAATTCGGGGCGGGCATGGTCGCGCACATACATGGTGGAATAAACCGCCGTTAGAAAGAAGCGGATCCACAGTTTGTTGGCGAAGGATTGTGTCAGCTTGGGGTCGGTGCGCATCAGCAACGCGAAAGCCTCACCATGGCTGAATTCATCGTTGCACCATTCGCGGAACCATTTGAAAATTGGGTGGAACCGCTGGTCTGGGTTGGCCTCTAGATGGCGGAAGATGGTGATGTAGCGCGCATAACCAATCTTTTCCGACAGATAGGTCGCGTAGTAGATGAACTTGGGGCGGAAGTAGGTGTATTTCTTGGCCTTGGTCAGAAAGCCAAGGTTCACAGCCACACCCGCTTCGCGCAGCGCATCGTTGATAAAACCGGCATGGCGGGCCTCGTCGCGGGCCATGAAGTTGAACAACTCGCAGATGTCGGGGTTGTTACCGCGCCGCTTCATCTCCTTGTAGAGCACGCAGCCCGAAAACTCAGCGGTGCAAGAGGACACCAGAAAGTCGATAAACTCACGCTTCAGCTTGGGCTCCATCCCGTCCCAATCGGCGTCCCATTCGGCGTTTTTCTTGAAGTGGGCCTTATTGGGGTCAGAACGCATTTGGTCTATCAACTTATCCCATTCGGCGCGCACGGGGGTGACGTCGATGCGGTCCATCTCGTCAAAGTCGGTGGTGTAAAAGCGCGGGTTCAGCAGGGTGGTTTCGGTGGCCAGCGCTTGGGTTTCTTGCTGGGTTTGAATGGCCAATTCAGCGTATTCGGCCTCCAGCGCCTTGGGGGTCGCGTTCATAGTGTCACCTCATCCGAAAACGAAAACTCGCACAATTCCATAAAGCCAAAATCGCCCGTCATACGGGTCCACAACCGTTCCAGTGCTGACGCGCGGGTGATCGTGGCTTGGCGGTCTTCAACGATCAGCTCGCCATAAGCGGCAAGGATCGGCTTGCCGTGCACCAGCACCTCGTCCCCCGGATAGATGACGGCCCCGTTGTTGAAACGAACGTGGGCGTGCAGGCTTTCGAAGCGATGACTGACTTCGACGGTGCAGGGCACTTCCTCGGCATATCGGCTGAAAATTCCCATCGTTTGGTTCCCATTGTTGGTTGTCAGTTTTGCGACATGAGCCGTTCGAACGCAGCCCTATTGTCTGATCCGAAGGCGCCCAATTCGGCACTCCATCCAGAGTAGTCGTCGACGGCCGCCATACGGCCATTGGCATAGCTTACAATACGCAACGGTAGAAGTTTATCAACACCAGCCGTTAGGCGGGCGCGTTCCATGGCATTTTGAATAACGGTGATAAAACCGCCATGCGGCAGGTCCATCAGCACGGTTCCATCTGCGGCCATAACCGTCACAGCCTGCGCCCCGCCGCCTTGCAGGATGATCGACCGCTCTTGCACAATCTCGGCCGATTTTGGCACGCCCACATGGTCGCGGCCGGATAAGACCGAGTAGGCGACCAAGAGCACGCTCGCCACCACCAGTGCCAAAATGGCGCGCAGCAGGGGCGCTGGTATCTTGTCGGGGTCGTCAGACGGGCGCACATAGGTTGAGGACATCGCGCTACTCCGCCGGGCTAAGGGTGAGACTGGTTGGGACGCGGCTCACTTCGGGTTGGTTCAGGCGCGTTTGCGCGGCCTCGGCCAGCAGTTTAGCTACTCGCTCTGCATCAGGGATGCAGCGCAGCATCGGGTGGGTTTTGGCCAAGCGCCACGGGCGCACATGGGGCCAGCAGACCAGATAGGAAATGGTGGTGTCGCCCATCGTGTCCAGGGCAATCGACCCCGTGCCATTTTTGCGCAGCGCCAGATTGGCGTTGGCCACCTGTTTGAACGGGATGTTGAGCGTAACGGTCAAAGCCGCCCCGATCCGCATCGCAACCCGCGCGGTGGTCAGCGTGTAAAGGGTGGATCGGGCTTGGATCAACGCGATCAAATAAAGCATGGCGCAAAAGGCAAGGCCAAGCGCTAGATACGGTAGAGTGACCAAGACCCGCTCACCCAAGGTGTCGCCGATGATCGACGCCCGCCAGATCGCCAGAACCACAAAGTAGCCCGCAAACCAGGTGATTTTATAGGCGTCCCGCGCCAGCGCAAAGCTGTTAGGGCGGCCCTGCCATAGGATGTCTTCACCCTTTGGCGGGCGCGCAGGCAGGCCCGGCACAGGTTCCGAGGCGAAGTCGTCGTGCGTGCTCATGGCTTCCAGCTTTCCGAACCGCCCTTACGCTTGGCCTGCCCATAAAGCGTGCCGCCTGCGTAATGGGCGCTGATCTTGTCTTCTTCCAACAGCGTCACCTCAGAGGCAGATTTGGTGGTGGGAACGCCCGCGAACAGGTCGGATGACAGAGAATTGATCCGCACCCGATCTTTCCAGATCTTCACCATGGGCATCGGCACCAACCGCTTGCCGCCCTCGTTCAGGTTGATTTCCAGATAGCGCACCAGTTGTTCGGGCGCATCGACCCACATGTCGGAAATCGTGCCGACAACCTCGTTGTCATTGGCCTGCACCACCAACCCGCGCGGATCGCGCCCAGCGGACACGCCAAAGGCCGTGGCAACCGCCATTGGCTGGATCTTGACATGACCGTGACCATCCAGTTCCGGCAGATCGCGGCGCGGGGCCCAAGCAGCGGCACCCACACCATCGGCCATCGGGTCGCCAAGCGGTGCGTGGGGGAAGCCTTCTGACACGGCGGTGCGCCCTAGGGCCACTTCGCGCGCTTCGCGGGCACCGTTGGGCACAGTCACCTGACCCCGACCATGGGGAAGAAGAAAGGTTTTCGGGCGCGGCAAGGGGAAAGGCCCCTGATTGGGCGCGGTTGCCCCATCTTCTGTTTCCAGCGGGTAACCTTCGCGCATATTCTCGGTTTGCAGATAATAGACCAGCAGCGCGAAAAAGCCCCAGAACAGCCAGATCGCCAGTGAGGCTAGGTCGAAACTGCCGAAGAATTGAGTTCCAAGCATCGGGTTTTCCTTTTAGTTTGGAAAGTCAACAAGGCCCATACGGGCCGCGTTGGCTTTGGTTTGTGCATTGAACAAAGTGACCCGCACCAAAGGTGCCAAGGCGATTAGTGTGGCAAAGAGCACCACGATTTCGATTTGATAGACGGCGGCGTAGCCAAATGCCTTGGAGGCAAAAAGCGCGCCAAACTTACCTTTCAGGGCATAGCTGCTGACCCAGTCCCGCAGCCCCCCGCCCAGCGCAATAGAGACACCGGCCGCCGTGGCTTGTGCAGCCCCCCAAGCGCCCAGCACCAACCCGCGGCCAGCCTTACCCTGCTCGGGCATGGCCATCGCGGCAGTTAGGGTTGATACGGCAAACAACCCCGCGCCAAGGCCAATGCCCCAAGCCCCCGCATAGAACAGCACGGTGGAGTTCATAGGGGCGGCGAAGATCACCATCAAGAACGCCACAACCCCCACCAGCAACCCCCGCGCGGCCATGCGGTGCATATCTTGGCCCTGCGCCATCCAGCGCCCCGCCAGAATAAAACCCACCAGCGCACCCATGGCATTGCAAGCGGTCAGCCATGTGGTGGAGCCCACCGACAGCCCCAAGATTTCAGCGCCGTAAGGCTCCAGCAGAACGTCTTGCATCTGAAAGCCCATGGTTCCCAGCATCACGACCAGCAACAAGCGCCCGGCTGTGCCGCCCGCCATCAGATCGCGCCAGCCTTCGTGGAAGACGGGGCGAACCTGCTCCATCTCTGCTTTCGACATGGGGCGAACCTTTTCCTGCTTCCAAAGCGCGATCAGGTTCAAGACCATGGTCACAACGCCGCAGCCCTGCACCACGCGGATCAATTTGATCTGGTCAAAGTCGCGCAACAACAGGCCCAAGATCACGGCGGCCACGGCCATGCCCAACAGGTTCATCACATATAGCAACGCCACAACGCGGGGGCGTGTTTCGTCAGTGGCACGGTCTGATGCCAGCGCCAGACCTGCCGTCTGGGTCATGTGCATACCAATGCCCGTCATCAAAAAGGCCAGACCAGCCAACGCCTTGCCCGCCCATTCCGGCCCGTGGATCTGATCGCCCGACAGCACGATCAGCGCAAAGGGCATAATCGCCAGCCCACCCATCTGCCACAGGCTGCCAAACCACAGATAGGGAACGCGCTTCCAGCCGATCCAGCTTTTGTGCGTGTCAGACCGATGGCCCAGCATCGCCCGAAAAGGGGCCGAGATGACCGGCAAAGCGATCATCACCGCCACCACGCTGGCAGGCACGGCCATTTCAACGATCATCACCCGGTTCAACGTGCCCAAAAGCAACACAGCAGCCATGCCGACCGACACCTGAAACAGCCCCAAGCGCAGCAACTGCGCCATGGTCAAACCGGTCGAGGCCGCATCGGCAAAGGGCATCCACTTTGCGCCCAATTGCTGGATATGTTTGGACCTAAAGACGATCACGCCCGATACTCCAAACATTCCGAAATATAAAAGCCGCGCGACACACGCTCGATCTTGGTCAGGCGGGCATCGGTGGCGCGGTTCAGCGTGCCAAAGGCGTGCGGCACCATGATCGGGCTGCGGTCTGATCGGGGGAAGGCCTTGCCCAAGGTCCAGAAGGTCATCAAGAACGGGGTGCGCGGGGCCACGGTAAAGATCACGGCCTGCGCCGTGTTGCGGCCCAAGCGGTGCAGGGCAGATGTGATATCTTGCGTTCCGTAGTAGATCAGGCTGTCCATCGCCAAGACAAAGTCAAAGCGCCCGTAATCGGCCGTCATATCGCCGCTGGCGAAGGTCACTTTGTGGGCGTGTTCGGCGGGCAGGCGGTTGCGGGCGATGTCAACCAAGGCGGGCGAGATATCCACTGCCATCACATCAGCCCCGCGCGCCGCCAGTTCCGCCGTCATCTGCCCCGCGCCACAGCCCGCATCCAAGACGCGCACGCCGCGCAGGTCGGCGGGCAAGCGGCCCAGCATCACAGCGCGCATCCGGTCGCGCCCCTCGCGCACGGTCTGGCGAATGCCGCTGACCGGCGCGTCAGAGGTCAACCGCTCCCACACTTTGGTGGCGGACCGGTCGAAATAATCTTCGACCCGTGACAAGGTTGACGCGTAGTCAGCCATCAATCGAACCCCAAAAGCTCAAAGATTTCACGGTCGGGCAAGGGCGCGGGGGACGACCCCTCACCAGCCACCGACCGCCACAGCGTATCGGCCAGCCGCATATATTCAGCCCGCGCCATGACGATGTCTTGTTCATCGTCCATCTCGAACAGGGTCTTTTTCTTCAAGCGCGAGCGGCGAATAGCATCGATGTCAGGCATATGGGCCAGGCGATTAAACCCAACGCGCTCGCAATACCGGTCCACCTCGTTTGTTTCGCGCGACCGGTTGGCAACACAGCCCGCCAGCCGCACCTTGTAGTTGCCCGACTTGGCCTGAACGGCAGCGATGATGCGGTTCATGGCATAGATCGAGTCAAAGTCGTTGGCAGTGACGATCACGGCGCGGTCGGCGTGCTGCAAGGGGGCTGCAAAGCCACCACACACCACATCGCCCAGCACGTCAAAGATCACCACATCGGTGTCATCCAGCAGATGATGCTGTTTCAAAAGCTTCACCGTCTGCCCCACCACATAGCCGCCGCAGCCCGTGCCAGCCGGCGGGCCGCCCGCTTCAACGCATTTCACGCCGTTAAAGCCCTCGGCCACATAATCCTCAGGCCGCAGTTCTTCGGCATGGAAATCCACATCTTTCAGAATGTCGATCACCGTCGCTTGCAACCGTCCTGTCAGGGTAAAGGTGCTGTCATGCTTGGGGTCGCAGCCGATCTGCAACACCCGCTTGCCCATCATCGAAAAGGCCGCCGACAGGTTGGACGAGGTGGTCGATTTGCCAATCCCCCCCTTGCCATAAACCGAAAAGACCTTGGCCCCTTCAATCTTGGTGTCTGCATCCTGATGAACCTGAACGGACCCTTCCCCGTCTAGGCCGCGCAAAATTGGAACCGCATCAAGGCTCATGCTTTTGCCCCTTTCATACGTGTAAAAATATCCCCGCCGGAGGCTCCGACGGTGGAGTTAGCGCCAGTTTGAAAGGCTTTGCTCATTCGGCTGCAATCCCTTCCAAACGGTCTTCAAGTTCATCCGCAGCCCCCTGCAGGGCGGCCAGCGTGGCGGCATCGGGCGTCCAGTACGAGCGTTCCGACGCTTCGATCAGGCGGTTGGCCATGCGCGCGCTGGCTTGCGGGTTCAGCGCCGCCATACGCTGGCGCATCGCCTCATCCAGCACAAAGGTTTCTGACAGACGCTGATACACCCACGGGTCCACAGCCTCAGCCGTGGCTGACCAGCCCATGGTGTTGGTCACATGCGCCTCGATCTGGCGCACGCCTTCGGCCCCGTGTTTCAGCAGGCCCTCGTAGAACTTGGGGTTCAACGTGCGCGAGCGGCTTTCCAGCGCAATTTGATCGCGCAGCGTGCGGATCTTACCCGTGCCCCGCGTCTGGTCCGAGATATAGACGGGCGTATCCGTTCCACGCTGGCGCTTTACGGCGCGGGCGATGCCGCCCAGCGTGTCAAAGTAATGATCGACCGAGGTGACGCCCAGTTCGACCGATTCCAGATTCTGGTAGGCCATTTCGACGTTTTTCAACGCCTTTTGCATCAAAGCCGTCTGTTTGACCGGTTTGCCGTTCAGCCCATAGGCGAAGGATTTGCGTGCCTCATAAGCGTCGGCCAACTCGTCTTCCTGCCCAAAGGCGGAACTGTCGACCAGTTGGTTAACGTTCGATCCATAGGCCCCTTCGGCATTGGAAAACACCCGCAAGGAGGCCGTTTCCATATCGCAGCCCATCTGCTCGGCATAGGCCAGCGCATGGGCGCGGATGAAGTTTTGCGCCAAGGGTTCGTCGGCCATCGCGCATTTATAGGCCGCTTCGGCCAGCATCTTGGTTTGCAACGGCAGCAGGTCGCGGAAGATGCCTGACAGGGTCATCAACACGTCAATCCTTGGGCGGCCAAGGTCAGCCAGTGCTATCAAATCAGCCCCGCACAGGCGGCCATAGGCGTCAAAACGCGGCTTGGCCCCCATTAGCGCCAAGGCTTGCGCAATTGGCCCGCCGTCAGACTTGATATTGTCAGACCCCCACAGCACCAGCGCGATAGAGCGCGGCAAGGTCGGGTGGGCGGCCAGCAACTTGTTGGCCTGCGCCGCCCCGTCGCGCAGGGCGAATTCGGTGGGCATCCGGAAGGGGTCAAAGGCGTGGATGTTGCGGCCCGTGGGCAGGATTTGGGGCGAGCGGATCAGATCACCGCCCGGCACGGGCTTGATAAAGCGGGCCGACATGGCGCGCAAAATGGCTGGAATTTCGCTGTCTTGCTGCAACAGGTCGTCAATTTTGGCGCGCTGCGCATCCTCCATCGGGGGCAGCAGCGCCATATAGTCCGCCCGTGCCTGATCGCTCATCACCTTGCCCACGATGTGCAGGCCATCGGGGATCAGGGCATCTTCCGCCTCTAGCAGTTTCAGCCATAGGGCCGCGGGTTTGTGGCCTGCCATATCCACGACCGCGGCTTGTTCCGCGATCAAGGCTTCCAGATCGGCACGGTCAGGCGCATCGGTGGGCATAGAACGCCACCGCGTCAGGCTGTCTTTCAGGTCGATCAGGCCCTTGTACAGGCCCGCTTGAGCCAGGGGAGGGGTCAGGTGCGTGATGGTGATGGCATTGGCGCGGCGCTTGGCCAAGCTTGCTTCAGACGGGTTGTTGGCGGCGTACAGATAGATGTTGGGCACTTCGCCAATCAACCGATCGGGCCAATCGCGCGCGCCTAGGCCCGCTTGCTTACCCGGCATGAATTCCAACGCGCCGTGCATCCCAAAATGCAAGAACACATCGGCTTGGTAGGTGTTGCGCAGCCACAAATAGAACTGCACAAAGGCATGGGTGGGGGCAAAGCCGCGCTCGAACAGCAGGCGCATCGGGTCGCCTTCGTAGCCGAAGGTGGGCTGCAAGCCGATGAAGATATTGCCCAACTGGCGGCCCAGCACAAAGACATTGCGCCCGTCGCTTTGCACCTTGCCGGGGGCGGGGCCCCAGACGGATTCGATGATTTTCAAGGGCGGCGTGTTGCGCACAATCGTGTCGGCATCGACAAAAGCTGCCACGTTGGCGGGCTGGCCGTAGGTTTTAGAATTGCCGCCCAAGACCGCATCCCGCAGGTCTTGCACAGTTTCCGGCACATCCAGCCTATAGCCCTCGGCCTTCATGGCCTTGAGCGTGTTGTGCAGGCTTTCAAACACCGACAGATAAGCCGCCGTCCCCGCAGCGCCTGCATTGGGCGGGAAGCCGAACAGAACGATACCCACCCTCTTATCGGCATTGCCCAACTGGCGCAGTTTGGCCAAGCGTTGGGTCTTTTCGGCCAGCGAAGCGATGCGTTCGTGGCAAGGCGACATGGCGCGGCTGTCGGGCGAGCCTTTACACATCAAGCTGCACCCTGTGCAACCGTCAAGCCCGTGACGGCCCGCAAAGACGGTGGGGTTGGTTGCCCCGTCAATTTCGGGCAGGGCGATGAGCATCGTGGTTTCAATCGGGCCAAGACCCGTGCCCGCATTGGCCCATTGACCAAGGGTTTGGAATTCCAGCGGATGTGCTGCGATATAGGGCACGTCCAGTTCGGCCAAGGCTGCAACCGCTGCAGGGCTGTCATTATAGGCGGGGCCACCGACCAGCGAAAAGCCAGTCAGCGAGACCATGGCATCCACACCCTTGCCGGTCTTGAAATAGGCGTTGATCGCGGGGCGGCCATCAAGCCCGCCGGCAAAGGCGGGAATGCAGGCGATGCCGCGCGCTTCAAACGCAGCGATGACGGCGTCGTAATGGGCGGTGTCAGACGCCAGCACATAAGAGCGCAGCATCAAGAGGCCCACGGTCAGCTTGGCCCCCGCAGGGCGGGGCAGGTCGGCCAGATTTGTGGTGATGCGGGCGGGAAGTTTGGGGTGATACAGCCCGACATCGGGGTAATCGACCGGCGCCTTGGCCACAGCGCCGCGCCAATCTTTGCGCGTGGCGTAGCGGCCGATCAGGAAGCGCACCATCTGTTCGATGTTGTCATCCGACCCGCCCAGCCAATACTGCATCGACAAGAACCAAGCCCGCAAATCCTGCGCCTTGCCCGGAATCCAGCGCAGAATCTTGGGCAAACGGCGCAACATCGACATTTGCTTTTCGCCAGAGTTGGACGAGGTTTTGGCCGTGGGTTTCAGCTTTTTCAAAAGCTCCATCGTCATCGAGGCGGGCTTGGACATATCCAAGTCGCCCATCTTGGTCAGCTTGACGATGGCGCTGTCGGCCACAACACCCACAAAGGCATCCGCACGGGCGCGTGCTTCTTTCAGGTCGGGCAGGATGGCGGTGATATGCTCTTCGATGAAAAGCAGGTTGGCCACAACGATGTCAGCGGTTTTGAGCGCCTCTTTACACCGCGCGAGGGAAGCAGGATTTTCGGCCCATTCGGCGGCGGCGTGAATAGAGATTGTCAGGCCGGGGAAATCTTTGGTCAGGCGCGGGGCAATGCGGGCGGCAGGGCCAGCGGCGTGTTGATCAAGCGTGACGACAACAATGTTGTAGCCAACGCGCGTGCCATTCAGGGGGGGATCAGCGCGCATAATGTGCCTTTGCCTCGTACAAGGTTTCGACAGAAATCGCGGTGACACCCTTGGTTTGGGCGTAGGTTTCGGTGTTGCGGCGCGCTTTGCCGCGCACGAAGAAGGGGATCTTTTTTAACTCGGCTTCGGCATCGGACAGCCAGACGATTTCGCCCGAGGGCTGGACCACGGGCACGGCCTGATCCAAGGATGCGGGTTCGTCGGGCATCGAACCCGCCTCTTCCGCTGCCGCAGGGACGGCTTCAGCGGCCGCTTCCCGAGGTTTGTGCGCGCCGCCATGGTGCGAGGCACCCGCGTCATCGTGAAACTCAAAATCGTCGCGGAACATGTGCAGCAGGTGTTCTTCAAGCCCCATGACCAACGGGTGCACCCATGTGTCAAAGATCACATTCGCACCTTCCCAGCCCATTTGCGGCGAGTAGCGGGCGGGGAAATCTTGAACATGGACGGGGGCCGAGATCACCGCGCAAGGAATGCCAAGGCGTTTGCCAATATGGCGTTCCATCTGGGTGCCCAAGATCATTTCGGGCTGCAGCGCGGCAATGGTGGCTTCAACCTCCAGATAGTCGTCGGAAATCAGCGCCTCGACCCCGTAGTCTTTCGCCAAGGTGCGGATCGGGCGGGCCATTTCGCGGTTAAAGCAGCCAAGGCCTGCGACCTCAAACCCCATTTCCTCGCGCGCTATGCGAGCTGCGGCGGCGACATGGGTGCCGTCGCCAAAGATAAACACGCGCTTGCCGGTGAGATAGGTGCTGTCAACGCTGCGTGTCCACCACGGCAGGCGCAGGCGCGTGGTGTCGGTTTTCGGGGCAAGACCGGTGATCTTGGACACTTCGGTCAGAAAATCGCGGGTGGCGCCAACACCGATCGGGACGGTCTTGGTGTAGGGTTGCTTGAAATTCGTCTCTAGCCAGCGGGCGGCGGATTCGGCGTGTTCGGGATACATCAGCACGTTGAAATGGGCCGCCCCTAGACGGGCGATGTCAGACGGGCGCGCGCCCATCGGGGCCACAACGTTCACGCCAATACCCATTTCGGCCAACAGGCGGGTCAGTTCGGTGATATCGTCGCGGTGACGAAAACCTAGTGCGGTGGGGCCGATTAGGTTGGCGGTGATCTGTTCGGTGCGCACGCAAGGCTGGGCCAGATGGCGCACGATCTGCAAGAAGGTCTCATCGGTGCCGAAACCTTCTTTGCGTTGATAGGACGGCAGATCCAGCGGGATCACGGGCAGACCCAAGTTCATCGAACCTGCCAGACCGGCGGGATTGTCTTGAATCAGTTCAGCGGTGCAAGACGCGCCAACAATGATCGCTTCGGGTGCAAAGCGGTCAACAGCGTCTTGGCAGGCGGTTTTGAACAATGTGGCGGTGTCGCCCCCCAAATCACGGGCCTGAAAGGTGGTGTAGGTGACAGGCGGGCGGTGATCGCGGCGTTCGATCATGGTGAACAAAAGGTCGGCGTAGGTGTCGCCCTGCGGGGCGTGCAGCACATAGTGCAAGCCCTTCATCGCGGTCGCGACGCGCATGGCCCCGACATGGGGCGGGCCTTCGTAGGTCCACAGGGTCAGCTTCATGCCACACCCCCCAAAGCCGGGGGCGCTTCGCCCCCCGGACCCCCAGAGGATATTTGCGCACGTATGAAAACGCGGGTCATTCTGCCGCCTCCATATCAGGCGCAAGCGGCGCAAGCAGGGCGCGGCGGCGCAGGGGGCGGGCGAAGAGCGCGGCAAGATCGCCGGCCTGTTCGTAGAAATGTACGGGCGTGAAGACCAGTTCGATTGCCCATTTGGTGGCCATGCCCTCGGCCTCGAGCGGATTGGCGAGGCCTAGGCCGCAAACGGTCAGGTCAGCGCGGGCGGCGCGCGCGCGGGTGAGTTGTTTGTCGACATCTTGGCCTTCCGAGATCGTCGGGCCATGGGCCAGCAGGGCCAGATCGGGGCCAAGCAGATCGCGGTGCAGGAAGGGGGTGCCCACCTCAATCGCGGTCATGCCGCATTCGCGGGTGAGAAAGCGCGCCAAGGGGATTTCAAGCTGGCTGTCAGGGAAGAAGAAGATGGATTTGCCCGAAAGCGTTTGAGTTGCCGCCGCGACCGCTTTTTCAGCGCGCGCGCGGGGGGCGGCAGTGACTTTGGCGAAAAGGTCGGGGTCAACGCCGAATTCGGTGGCGATGGCTTGCAGCCAAAGGGTCGTGCCTTCGGCACCAAAGGGGAAGGGTGCCGGAATGTGGCGCGCACCGCGACGGGTCAGGGCGGCATGGGTGTCGCCCAAGAAGGGTTGCAGCAGCGCAAAGACCGTGTTCGGCCCGATGGCCAACGCATCGGCACTGCGCCGCGCGGGCAGGCAGCGCACTTTGGTGATGCCAAGGGCAGCCAGCAGGGCCATCGCCTGATCTTCGACCACATCGGGCAGGGCCCCAACCAGCAGCAATTCCTTCTCGGCCGTAGCACCCAATGTGGGCACCATCGAGGCAAGACAGGCATCTTCGCCTTGGGTAAAGGTGGTCTCAATCCCAGAGCCGGAATAGTTCAGCACCCGCACATGGGGGGCGTGCTTGACGCTCATGCGTTCGGCCGCGCGGTGCAGGTCAAGTTTGATGACTTCGGAAGGGCAAGAGCCCACCAAGAAGAGTTGACGGATGTCAGGCCGGCGTGACAGCAGGCGATCCACCTCGCGGTCAAGTTCGGTCTGGGCATCGGCCAGACCGGCCAAGTCTTTCTCTTCCAGAATGGCGGTGCCAAAGCGGGGTTCGGCAAAGATCATCACACCTGCGGCCGACTGTAACAAATGGGCGCAGGTGCGGCTGCCAACAACCAGAAAGAAAGCGTCCTGCATTTTGCGGTGCAGCCAGATGATTCCCGTCAGGCCGCAGAACACCTCACGCTGGCCGCGCTCTTTCAGCACGGGGGTGTTGGTGCAACCCAAGGCGGGGGCAGGCGCGTTCATGCCGGCACCGCCGCATCCAACCGCGCGGCGCGCAGCTTCAGAATGAACTGCGCGGCGTTCACGGCGTAGGTGGCATAGGCCACCAAAGCCAAGGTCATCTGACCGACAGGGTCCAAAACGCCGGTGAAAAGGCTTAACAAATAGGCGGTGTGCAGGGCGATTACGCCAAAGCTGAACACATCCTCCCAGTAGAACGCCGGGGCCAAAAGGTACTGGCCGAAAACGACTTTCTCCCAAATGGCGCCGGTGATCATGATCACATAAAGAAAGCCAGTCTTCACGATGATCGAGATCGTGGCCGCTTCATAGCCCACGCCGGTGTAGATGTAGCGCAGCACAAAAACCAACGAAACGGCAAAGGCTAAAAACTGTAGAGGCGCCAGAATGCCTTGCACCAAAGTCCACGCCGTCGCATCGCGCCGCACGCGCTCCTCCGGCGTGTACAGCGCGGGCCGACGGCCTTGGTCTGAGCGATTCTGGGTCATCAACAGGCTTTCACGTGTCAGGTCCGTGACATGATCCTAGCCCCGAGATTTCGAATGTGTCAACCAAAACTTACACAATTTTGGTTGACACTGCGCGAAATGAAGGGAGAGAGGCAGCGGATTTCTGCCGCGAAAAAAACATGCATTTCCTATTATAAAACAATTACTTGCAAAATGAACACGCCAGAACTATACAAAATAGTGTCAATTTTCTTTGACAACGCATCAGACCTAAAGGAAAGTTGACCGCAAGGATGGCCCAAATTGTGCTGACAGACTCAGGCGCAGGATCGACGGGCCACCCCAAGGGGAGCCGTACTGATGCAAGAAATTCAGGCGCAAGATCAAGGGCGTGCGGGGTCCAAGGACAGCGCTGGGGTGATCTATTTCGCCTCCCAAGTCGTCTCAATGCTGGCAGAGCGGAACTGGAGAACCTTTTCCGAATTGCGCGAACCCGTGGTGTCGGGCCTGATCACGGCGGCCTTGTCGGGCAAGAAAGACGCTTTTGCAGATCTGCTGCGCGAGTTGAAGCGGGCGCGGGTCAGTGCGACGGCCTTGGCCGATCTGTACATTCCCGAAGCAGCCCGCCGGATGGGCGAGGCTTGGCTAGACGATCAGATGTCATGGCTGGATGTGTCAATCGGCGTGGGTCGAATGCAAAGCCTGCTGCGCGAGATTGGCATGGCTTGGGTGGCAGACCAAGCCGGCGATACCGGGCATGGCACGGTTTTGTTGATCATTCCCGACCGAGAACAGCATACCCTAGGGCCGATGGTGGCTATGGGGCAAATGCGCCGCTTTGGGGTTTCGGTTTGCCTAAGAATAGCGCCCTCGCACACCGAACTGCGCAACCTTATGGCATCGCGGCAGTTCGATGGGGTGTTGATCTCGATCGCGACCAAGGACAAATTAGATGCAGTCTCAAAAACCGTTCAGTTTCTCAAATCCGAAACCGCAAAGCCTATCCCGATTGTGGTGGGCGGCGCGGTCACCTCAAAGGTAGAGGATCTTGCTGCATGCACTGGCGCCGACCTGGCATCGAATGATATCTGCGCCGCCCTTGAGGCCCTAGGCCTTAAGTTCGACGCGTCCTGCGTGCTTCGGCGCGCGTAACATACCGCTGTCCCGGTCAACCGGGTGGGTGGCAAGAATGGGCAAGCCCAGTGAACACTGATACCACGCATTTCCTTGCAGGCATGTCGATGCCGCTGATTGATCCGGGCCTTTTGTCCGAGGTTTTGTCGACGGCGTCTGACATCACGCTGATGCTCAATTCAGATAAGATCGTCACCGCCGTTATGGTCAACCCGCATCATCCGGCCTTTGGCCGATTGGATACGTGGGTGGGCACCAAAATCATGGACCTGGTGTCGGAAGACAATCACGACAAGTTGGCCCACCGCATAACCGCGCTGCACAAGCCCGGCGCAGGCTCTGTCACCTTAGAGTTGAACCATCAAGATGCCGCTTTGTTGGAGTTTCCGGTGCGCTACACGATGCACCTAATCCGCAGCGACAAATCCATTCTGATGCTGGGCCGCGATATGCGCCCGATTGCAGAAATGCAGCAGCAGCTGGTCATGGCGCAAATAGCGCTTGAACGGGATTATGAATCGCAGCGCGAAATGGACACCCGCTATCGCGTCTTGATGGAAGCGACCCGCGATGCCGTGGTGTTGCTGGCGATGAACAATGGGCGCATCGCCGATCTAAATGCCGCAGCCGCCTTGATGCTGGGCGGATCACGGGCCGATCTGGTCGGCGCAGCCATCGCACAAGAATTCGAAGGCCGCCGTCGGGGAGAGTTCTTGGAAAGCCTGTCCAACATCGCCTCCGCCGATTCGGTCAGCCCTGTGGAGTTGATTGCGCGCCGCTCGCAGCGCAAATTACGCGTTATTCCAAAGCTGTTCCGCGCCGCAGGCGAACGCCTGATGCTGTGCCGGCTTGAGGCGACCGAACACAGCCCAACACAGCAAAGCGAATCTAACGAAAACTTTGAACGCCTGTTTCATGAAGGCGTCGATGCCGTGGTGTTTTTGGATGGCGACGGCATCATCACCTTTGGCAATGATTCCTTCCTAAAGTTGACCGACAGCACCCATCTTTCGAACGTGCGCGGTCGATCCTTGGCCGATTTTCTGGCACGCGGCACGGTGGACCTGCGGGTCTTGCTAGACAATGCCAAGCGCAGTCGCCATTTGCGGATTTTTTCCACCAAGATCGTGAACGAGTTTAACGGGCAAGTGGCGGTCGAAATTTCGGCCACTTATCTGAACGACCGCCCCAATCCCGCCTTTGGCCTGATGATCCGCGATGTCAGCCGGGTAGAGTTTATGCGCCGGCCCACCACGTCGGGGACGGACGAGGGGATGCGCGGCGTGATGGATTTGGTGGGGTCGTCGACCCTGAAAGACATTGTGGCCGAAACCACCGATGTCGTTGAAAAGATGTGTATTCAAACGGCCGTCGATCTAACGCGCAACAACCGTGTCGCTGCGGCCGAAATGCTGGGCCTGTCGCGGCAGTCACTTTATGTCAAACTGCGCAAGTTTGGCTTGCTTAGCAAAGACGACGAATAAGCCAACAGCCCAAAGCAAAGTCAAAGCGCCCAGTTCCGGGCGCTTTTTTGTTATGGCAAAGGAAAACTCAGGGCTTGATCGACTCAAAAATGTAAGGCAAAGTTGACACATGACTGTATCGCCCGCCTTACACACCCCGACCTACCCGCAGCCCAAAGCCATGCTTGAGCTGATCAAGCCCATCACATGGTTCCCGCCAATGTGGGCCTATTTGTGTGGCATAGCCTCGGTCAGCGTATCGCCCTGGGGTGTTTGGCCTATGGTGGTTTTGGGTGTGGTGCTGGCAGGGCCCGTGGTCTGCGGCATGTCACAGGCGGCGAATGATTGGTGCGACAGGCATGTCGATGCCGTGAACGAACCGCATCGGCCGATCCCGTCAGGGCGCATTCCAGGCCGCTGGGGGCTGTGGATTGCCCTTGCGATGTCAGTGCTGTCTTTGGTTTTGAGCTGGCAGCTTGGCACTTGGGGCTTTGCCGCCACCGTGGTGGGCGTGCTGGCCGCTTGGGCCTATTCGGTGGAACCTGTGCGTTTGAAACGGTCAGGCTGGTGGGGGCCGGGGCTGGTTGGCCTATGTTACGAAGGGCTGCCGTGGTTCACAGGCGCTGCCGTTCTTTCGCAGGGGATGCCCAGCTTTCAGGTTTGCACCATGGCGCTGCTATATGCGCTTGGGGCGCATGGCATTATGACTCTGAACGATTTCAAAGCACTAGATGGCGACAAGCTGCACGGCGTGCGATCCTTGCCCGTGACCTTGGGGCCAGATGTTGCCGCCCGCGTTGCTTGCACGGTGATGGGCTTGGCGCAGGCTTTGGTGATTGCGCTCCTGCTCGTTTGGGGCAAGCCGGTTCACGCGCTGGGCGTTGGGCTGCTTTTGGCGGGGCAGGTCTGGGCGATGGGCCGATTGCTGCAAGACCCCAAGGCCAAAGCGCCATGGTACAATGCCACGGGGGTTGCGATGTATGTTAGCGGCATGATGATCACCGCCTTTGCGCTGCGCGGGTTAGGGGTTGCGGGATGAAGTATCTATCTTGGGCGTCGATCTTTCGCCTTGGCGCGGTGCAGATGTGCCTTGGGGCCATTGTGGTGCTGTGCACGTCCACCTTTAACCGTCTGATGGTGGTAGAAGCGGGCCTGCCCGCCGTGCTGCCGGGGCTGTTGGTAGGCCTGCATTATGCGGTGCAGATCACCCGACCAACTTGGGGCTATAAGTCTGACACAGGCGGCAAACGCACAAAGTTTATCATCGGCGGCATGGCGGTTTTGGCACTGGGCGCTTTGGCTGCGGCTGTGGGCTTTGTGCTTATGGGCACGATGTTTTGGGCGGGCTTGGTTGTATCGGTTTTGGCCTATACCATGATCGGTGCGGGGGTGGGGGCATCAGGCACCTCGCTTTTGGCGCTGCTGGCGACCACAACCCATCCGCGCCGCAGGGCAGCCGCCGCGACGATCACATGGTTGATGATGATCTTTGGCATCGCAGTCACAGCCACAATTGTTGGCAAAGCGCTTGACCCTTACTCGCAAACGCTGCTGCTGAAAGTGGTGGCCTTGGTGGGGGCTGGGGCGGTGGCACTGACCAGTTTGGCCGTTTGGGGCATTGAAATGCACCACCCGACCGCCACAGTTCGGGAAAAGCCCCTGCCCTTCCGCCAAGGCTTGGCCGAGATTTGGAACGAGCCTCGTGCCCGCAACTTCACCATCTTCATCTTCCTGTCGATGGTCGCCTATTTCATGCAAGAACTGATCCTTGAACCCTACGCAGGGCTGGCCTTTGGCTTTACGCCGGGGCAGTCAACCCAGCTTTCAGGCGCACAAAACGGCGGGGTTTTTGTGGGGATGCTCACAGTCGGCATCGCTGCCACCGGCTTTCGCATCGGATCGCTGCGCGCTTGGGTTATGGCCGGATGCACCGGATCGGCGCTGGCTTTGCTGGCGATTGCGCTGGCGGGCCAAATGGCGGCTGGGGCGACACTGATCCAACCCGCTACGATAGCCTTGGGCTTTTTCAACGGGATGTTTGCCGTCTCGGCCATAGGCTCGATGATGGCGCTGGCCGGAGAAGGGCGCGAGGCGCGGGAAGGCACGCGCATGGGCCTGTGGGGGGCGGCGCAAGCGGTAGCGGCAGGTGTTGGTGGCGTTTTGGGCGCAGGTGCAGTCGATCTGGCACGGCATTTTATCGCCACGCCCACGGCCTTTGGCGTGGTCTTTATCGCAGAAGCTGCCCTTTTCGTCGCAGCCACCCTGATGGCCCAACAGATTATCGAAGGGCGCACCGCGCCTGAGTTTCGCAGCTATGTACCGGGAGAATGACATGTTTGACGTTGTAGTCATCGGCGGCGGACCTTCGGGCGCAACAGCGGCCAATGATTTGGCCCGCGCTGGGGTGGATGTGGCATTCTTGGACAGGGCGGGGCGGATCAAGCCCTGCGGTGGGGCCATTCCGCCGCGCCTGATTGAAGATTTCTCGATCCCAGAAGAGCAATTGGTCGCGCATATCCAAACCGCGCGGATGATCTCGCCCACACAGCGGCTGGTTGATATCCCGATTGAGGGTGGCTTTGTCGGCATGGTCGACCGCGAGCATTTCGACGAATTCCTCCGGGTGCGGGCGGTGCAAAGCGGGGCAGAGCGCGTCACCGGAACCTATCTGCGGCTGGAACGCGATGCCAAAGGCACCCATGTGATCTACCGCGACAAGGCCTCGGGCGAAGAAATGCGCCTTTTGACCAAGCTGGTGATCGGGGCCGATGGCGCACGATCTAACGTCGCCAAGACTGAAGTTCCCGGCGGCGACAAGATCCCCTATGTCATTGCCTATCATGAGATTATCAAAGCTCCTGTCGGATCGAACCTATACGATCCCGGCCGCTGCGATGTGATCTATGACGGCAAGATCAGCCCTGATTTCTATGGTTGGGTCTTTCCACACGGGCAGCACGCCAGTGTTGGCATGGGAACGGGGATTGACGGGATCGACCTAAAACAAGCCACGGCTGATCTGCGCGAAGCCTCGGGCCTTACGGGCTGCGAAACCATCCGCCGCGAAGGCGCGCCCATTCCGCTGCAACCAATGGATAGGTGGGACAATGGCCGCGACGTGGTGCTGGCGGGCGATGCGGCGGGGGTGGTGGCACCCTCATCCGGCGAGGGGATTTATTACGCCATGGTTGGCGGGCGGGTGGCGGCCACAGCGGCGCAGGCCTGTTTGGCCACGGGGCGGGCCTCCAAGCTGCGGTTGGCGCGCAAGATGTTCATGAAGGAACATGGCACGGTGTTTAAAGTGCTGCGGTCCATGCAAGACGCCTATTACAAATCTGACGAGCGCCGCGAAAGATTTGTCAGCCTGTGCCACGATGTTGACGTGCAAAAGCTGACCTTTGACGCCTATATGAACAAAAAGCTGGTCAACGCACGGCCCTTGGCGCATCTGAAGATCGGCTTCAAAAACATCAGACATCTTATGGGCTGGGTGGCCCCGGAACACGTATGATCGAAATGGTTCCCGCTTGGGTCGACGGAGTGTTGACCCCTGTTGAAAAGCTAGACGCGCATCAGCGCGGTCTGCGCCATTTGGCTGTGTCGGTCTTTGTGATGAACGGCCCGCGCACTTTGCTGCAACGCCGCGCTTTGGGCAAATACCACACGCCGGGCCTGTGGGCCAACGCCTGCTGCACCCATCCTCGTTGGGGGGAGGCCCCATTAGACTGTGCCACACGGCGGGTGCGCGAAGAACTGGGCCTGACAGGCGTGACCCTGCGCCGTGTGGGCGGCACAGAATACCGCGCCGACGTGGGCGGCGGGTTGATCGAGCATGAGGTGGTGGATTTGTTCGTGGCCGAAGTGCCGCTGGATGTGCCGCTCCGCCTCAACCCTGATGAGGTGATGCAGGTGGAATGGGTGCCGCTGTCTGATCTGTCTGATCAGATCAAAGCTGACCCTGCCCGTTTTACCCCTTGGCTGCGGATTTATCTGGCCGAGGGCTGGGGCAAAGTGGCCCAAACTCTGCAAGGCAGCGACCAAGCCCATGCCTAAACGCCAGCGGGTCTTTCTGTTGGGGGCCACGGGCACAATAGGGCGCGCCACGGCGGCGGCTTTGTTGACCAAGGGGCACGAAGTTGTCTGCCTAGTGCGGGCGAAATCCGGCGATCCGCGCCGTGGCTTGCCCCAAGGTGTCACGCTGCGCTTTGGCGATGTGACCGATCCGGCATCGTTGGAACGCGACGGCTTTGCTGGCGAGCGGTTTGATGCGATGGTCTCGTGCCTCGCCTCGCGCAGTGGCACGCCAAAGGACGCTTGGGCGATCGACCACCGCGCCCATTCTGAGGCTTTGCGCATCGCCAAGGCGGCGGGGGTTGGCCAATTCGTTCTTCTGTCAGCCATCTGCGTGCAGCGCCCACTCTTGGCTTTTCAGAAAGCCAAACTGGCGTTTGAGTCGGAATTGGCAGCCTCTGGACTGACCTATTCCATCGTGCGCGCCACGGCGTTTTTCAAATCTTTGTCGGGTCAGGTGGCGCGGGTGCAAGCGGGCAAGCCGTTTTTGATCTTTGGCGATGGCACTTTGACGGCGTGCAAACCGATCAGCGATGCCGATCTTGGCACCTTTCTGGCAAATTGCTTGGATGATCCCACCCGTCACAACCGCATCCTACCCATCGGCGGGCCGGGCCCTGCCCTGACCGCGAAAGAGCAGGGCGCGGCTTTGTTCACCTTGCTCAACCAAACCCCAAAATTTCGCAGTGTTCCCGTGGGGTTCTTGGATGGCATCATCGGGGTTCTATCCGCTTTGGGCAAACTGTCCCCCAAACTGCGCGACAAAGCCGAACTGGCACGCATCGGGCGCTATTATGCGACAGAGTCCATGTTAGCGCTAAACCCCGTTACGGGCAAATATGATGCAAATGCCACCCCGTCTGCTGGCAAGGACAGGCTGGTTGACCACTATGCCCGCCTGTTGCGCGGCGAGGCAAAGGCCGACTTGGGCGAGCACGCCGTATTTTAGCCGAGCGGGGCAGGGAAGCACCCCTGTATAGACCTTGACCCAAGAACAGGGTTAGCTAAACCCAACTGAAAGAACAGCGCCTTCGTTTGGCCTTGGGCCAACGGCAGCGTCGATCAAAAGGACCGCGACCATTCCAGCAAAATTGCATCCTGTGATCCTATGCGGTGGCTCTGGCACAAGGCTTTGGCCCCTCTCGCGCAAAAGCTTTCCCAAGCAGTTTTCGGCCATTTCGGGCGATGAAACGCTGTTTCAAGCTTGTGTGCGGCGGTTCACCGCACCGGAATTTGCCGCACCTGTGGTGATTTCTGGGTCAGACTTTCGCTTTATCGTGAAAGATCAACTGTCCGCCATTGGCGCGTCGGCGCAAGCGACCCTGATCGAACCCGAAGCGCGCAACACCGCCCCCGCCATTCTGGCCGCAGCCTTGCTGTTGGACGAAACCGAACCGGGGGCCCTGATGATCGTCGCCGCTTCGGATCATGTGATCCCGCAGGACGCGCAGTTTCGCGCGGCGGTTTTGGCAGCCGTGCCCACGGCGCAATCGGGGCAGATTGTCACCTTTGGCATCAAGCCTGATCGGGCCGAGACGGGCTATGGCTGGCTGGAACTGTCGCAACCCACCGCCGATTTCGCGCCGCGAGCGCAGCCCTTGCGCCGCTTTGTCGAAAAGCCCGATTTGGCCCGCGCACAGGCGATGTTGGCAGACGGGCGTCATGCGTGGAATGCGGGGATCTTTTTGGTCACCACAACTGACCTGATCGCAGCCTTTGCAGCCTTTGCCCCGCAAATTCTGCAAGGGGTGCGGGCCTCGGTTGCGGCCATTCATCACGATCTGGGCTTCGCCCGCTTGGGGGCTGCCGATTGGGCCACCCTACCCGACCTGTCGATTGACTATGCCGTGATGGAAAAGGCCCCGAACCTGTCGGTGATGCCCTATAACGGCGCTTGGTCCGACCTTGGCGGGTGGGAGGCGGTTTGGCGCGATTCCGCCCCCGATGCCAAGGGCGTTGTCACCCATGGCAATGCGCTGGCGATAGACTGCACCAACAGCCTGTTGCGGTCAGAAGCGGGCAGCTTGCAGTTGGTGGGCATCGGGCTGGACAATATTGTGGCGGTCGCCATGCCAGATGCGGTGCTGATCACCACAAAAGACCGCGCGCAAGATGTGAAGCTGGCGGTGACGCAGCTGAAGGCGCAAAAGGCCCCACAGGCCGAAACCTTTCCGCGCGATCACAGGCCTTGGGGCTGGTATGAAAGCCTGGCCTTGGGTGAGCGCTTTCAGGTCAAGCGCATTGTCGTGCTTCCGGGGGCGGCGCTTAGCCTGCAAAGCCATCGCCACCGCGCCGAACACTGGATCGTGGTCGAGGGCACGGCGAAAGTGACCATCGATGCCGATGTGCGCCTGATTTCAGAAAACCAATCTGTCTATATCCCTTTGGGGGCGGTGCATCGGCTGGAAAACCCCGGCAGGGTCAACATGGTGCTGATCGAGGTGCAAACCGGCAGCTACTTGGGCGAGGATGACATCATCCGCTATGAAGACATCTACGCCCGTGGTCAGGGCGCCAAGGGCTAGCGATTTAGTTAGGCCTTCACTCAGGCTCTGCCGTGCCTTGCGCGCCACGCGCTTTGAACATTTGGGCGATCAAATCGCGCTGCACCATGCTTTCCAGAACATTGGCCAAAACCGCGCTGCGGGCATTGCCCAGTTTTTGTTTCCGCCTTGGGCGCAGATTGACAAGGTCAAAATCCAACCCCGCCGCCGCCAGCACGGGGGCCAAATAGGTAGGAAAATTTGGAACGGCGTCTTCGTAATAGATCTGGATCGGGGTTATCCCGTGCCGCTTAAAGAAGGCCATCCACTGGGCATCTTCCTTGATAAATCCGCGCATATGTTTGCGCGCGCGATGAATGTCGAAATCCATCGCGGCGTTAAAGTCTTCGCCAGCCTTTGAGGCATCCCAAACATCCAGCTCTTCGGCGGTGTATTTTGAAACGGTCTGCTCAAAGATGTTGGCGCGCCGAATATAGACCCAAACGGCCTTGGCAAAGAACTTAGCGAAGGGCGCGGTGCGGTTGGGCGCGCCATTGGGTGCGATCATGTCAGACAGTTTCAGCACAATGGGAAACATCACCTTGTCAAAAAACACCGTCTCACCCGCGCGGTGGCGCTGAACGATGCTGAAAGCTTGCGTCCAGTTTTCAACGCCTTTGGTCAAAGCAAGGTTGCAAAATGCCTCTGTCTGGCTAGAGGGGCGACCGGTGGCATTTTGAAAATCGTCCACAATCATGGTGGACCCACTGCGCTGAGTGGCGCAAAAAATGATGGCGGGGGCGTCATAGGTCATGGCTTGCGGCCGGAAATGCCAAAGGCATAAGCGCTTAAGCCCGCCATAAGCCCGCCAGTTGATCGCACCAACCGCACGATGGCTGCGCGCAGATCGTCGGCGGTAAAGGCCACCCTGCAGATCACAGTTGCAATCACCTTTTAAATTACAGATTGAAATATACTCTAAAGTTATACCTTAAGGGTATATCGCCCCAAGATCAACCAAATTGGTATGGGCGTGCCGAAAAACTGACAGGGGGCAGGGTTCGCCGGTGATGCCCAGACGGTAAGCCGCCCTAAGCATTTCCCAAAGCGGCGCGCAGGTTAACTTCGGCATTTTCCAAAATGGCGCTCATCGCCTCGACCGCGGCTTTTTCTTCGCGGGCACTAACGTGCTGAAACACCAACCTATGGGCTTGGCAAAGGTTTTCCATCGTCATTCCGGCCAAAAGCTGGCCTCTGTGACTGGTGGTGAATGCCTCATAAAGAGCCGCTTCCATTGCTTCGAACAAGTAGGTCAGCACGCGGTTGCCACCGCTTAGGGCCAGCGCCTCATGAAAGCGCACATCGGCAAGGTGAAAGGCGCGCTCGGCCTCGGCCTTTTG
>CAMAYO010000042.1 GCA_945862465.1 Pseudorhodobacter antarcticus
CACCTTTTACAACCACCAACGCCCTCACACTGCCCATGGTGGACAACCGCCCGCCGTGGTTTACTTCAACAGCATTGAAACCGATCAGCAGGTGCAGGCAGTAGCTTAAACACGCCGGAAATCTGTCCAAAGATCGGGGAGTAGCTCAGAGCACGCGTGCTGTTGCTTCGTGAAAAACAGGGGGCCAGCAAGCCTGCTTTCAGTGGGCGTTCGGTCAATATCAGAAGAAACCCTAGTTCAACTTCTGTCCAGTAGCTTGGCGGAGGATTTTTGATGAAACCGTCAGCTACCGTCTCAACTGCCTTGGCAGTGCATAAGGCTACAGGATGCACGCTGTTTCCGGCCAACCCGTTGAATAAGATACCACTTATTTCTAACCCTTTCGGGCAGGCGGCGGGGTCAGAAGATGCTATAGAAGCGTTGTTTAAGCGGTTCGAGAATGCGGTTCCAGGGATCCCCTGTGGACCCTCGAACGGGATCACCGTAATCGACATTGATCGAAAAAATGGCGTCGACGGGTTAAACAGCCTTCGAGGCCTTGGCATAAACATACCTGAGACGGTAGTGGTTTCCACCCCAACGGGCGGTTTTCACCTCTACTTTGACACAGGGGCCGAGATCTACCCCAACTCGGTGAGCAAGCTAGGGCCTGGGATCGATGTAAGGGGCGATGGGGGTTATGTGATCGCACCCGGCTCAGTGACCCCCAACGGTCAATATGTTTGGCAAAAAGATTTGTGCGGGGCAGACTGGAGGCCAGCACCGTTGCCAGCGATCCTTGGAAGGTTGATCCGACAGGCACACAAACCCAGACCCAGCCCAGCATACCGCGGGCCGGTCTCCTTAGTCCGATCACGTTTAAATGCGCCCATCTATGAAGGAAACCGAAATGATGAGTTTGCTTCTAGGATCGGCTATCTCCTTCGACAGGTTACCCAAGACGAGGCTTGGAGGATTGCACGACACCTGAACGATACCGTGACCTACCCGCCCCTTCAGGAACGTGAACTGCGCAGCATCTACGACTCTATTTGCAAGCGGGCGGCCAGAAAATGACCCCAGAGGAGCAACTTGCCGCACTGATGCAAAAAAGTGCCGTGCCGACAGATAGACCACTTAGAAATTATGTCTTCTCGGCTGCAGAGCTTTTCGAAATGCCAATCCCAGAGAAAGAATTCTTGGTCAGCACATTTATGGCGACCAAGAGTTTTGGAATGGTTTTTGCTCCAAGAGGCCTAGGAAAATCTTGGTTCGCAATGGCGTTGGCCGTAGCGCTAGCCCAAGGAAGAGCAGATTTTTTAGGCTGGAAAATCCACCGCGAAGGTGTCGCGCTTTATGTCGACGGGGAAATGGCGCTGACGGACGTCCGCCAACGCTTTCTTGAGCTTTCAGGCCTTGGGGACATTTCCAACCTTTACGTGCTGCCATCCGAAAAACTCTACATGGACGGCAGGCCAATCTGCTTAGATGACACCTCAGAACAGGACCAAATCGTCAGCTTGCTTGAGCAGCTTGATGAGGAAGGGCGACGCGTAGACCTTGTCATTTTCGATAACTTGTCAACGTTGCGCAGGGGCAAAGACGAAAACTCCAACAGTGACACTCAAGCACTTATCGATTTTGCAGTGGCACTTCGTCACCGAGGGTATGCGGTGCTCTTTGTTCACCACACAAACAAGGCTGGCGACCAACGCGGCGCATCGATCCTTGAAGTGCCAATGGACTACGTCATCCAACTCAAGAAGCCAGAAAAGTCTTCACCATTTGTCCGGGGGGCTCAGTTCAACGTCGAGTTTTCTAAGATACGCGGGAAAATGCCTGAGTGCACAGACTTTGCAGCGCACCTTGAGGAAGACAAGGACGGGCAGTTGTGCTTTTCCATCAGCCATACTGGTGAGGTAGACGCAGAGACGGTGCTGTTGAGAATGATTGCGGAGGCCGGAACCGCAGCAAACCAACGGCAGTTGGCCACCAAGCTTGACTGGGCATTGGGTAAGGTGAACAAAATAATCAAGGAAGCCCGTGATAACGGCAATATAGAGAAAAGGGGTTGCGCAATCACCCCAAAGGGCAGGTTTCAACTTCACCAAGTCTTCCCTACGCTATTCCCAAAGCCTGAAAGCATGGAGGAATACGAAATACCTTTCTAGATGTTCACGCATACGCGTCCAGATGAACGCGCCACATTTAGCTGTTATATTTCATATGCTTGCGCGTGTTCACCCCAAAAAACACCAATGAACACGCCATGTTCAGTTCATCCCCCCTTAAGGGGGGTGAACACATGAACAAAGAGAAGTAGATGAACAGCAAAATGGCTCAATGGCCCAGGACCGCCCTATCGGCCGTTAAAGGAACCGCTTCCGCCAGTCCTTCCCCAGCAGTCCAAGGTCCAAGGCCCAACGCTCAATGTCCTTAAGTTCCCCCCTGATCTGCCGCCCTACCTTGGCCCGTGCCTTGGCCTCGAGGCGTTTTTCCTTTGTCAGGTGCCCGTGCTTGGTCTTTGCTGCGACGATGCGGGCAATGCCCTCCTTGGTCCTTGGCCCCGTGCCCTTGCCCCCATGGTTAGGGCAACGCCCCGTACGGGCCACTGCAGGGCGCTGACACGGGTCTCCGCCCTTGGTCCTTGCTCCACAGCGCTTGCCTTGCCAGTCCGGGCCGAAGCGGGTCACAGCGCCGATAGTGTTACCTTTTGTGAACTGCATTTTTGACCCCAAACAAAGAGTGTTATATTATAACACAATTTGGCCTAAGTGCTAGGCCCGTGGTTCTTGGTTCGAGGTCCTTGGATGTCGTGGCTCATGTAAGAATAAAGAAATCGGGGGACCCAATAGCCATCGGGGAATTCGCGGCTGCACGTTATCCTAAGGCGCTTTTGCTAAAGCAGTACTGATAGCCAAATGCAACTTCGATTGAAGCAACCTGCCCTAGATATTCTCGCGCGTATAAATCTGGAACGGCACGATGCGCGTGTGGTTGACGCCGTCATTGGGGGTGCGAGTAGCGCGCACCATGCCGCCAATCAGTTCATCCGCCAATTGGCGCAGCGGGTGGGCGATCACCACTTTCAGCGTGCCGTCCAGTAGGCCGGCCCTTGTGCTGTCCATCAGGTCATAACCCACCACCACCAAGTCTGACGCTCGCCCCGAGGCGCGCAGAGCAGTCATAGCCCCCGTGATGCCACCACCCGACACGAACAGCGATGTCAGATCGGGGTGTTGGGCCAAAAGCTTTTCGGTCATCTCCTCCGCAACGGCTGCAGACTCAAACGTCGAAAGCGGCTCTAGCAGGGTAAAATCCGGTGCGTGCTCGCGAAAGTACGATCGAAAGCCGCTCTCGTTCATCTCTTGGTTACGGTAGCGCGGGTTGCCCATCAGGATGCCGATCTTGCCGGGCTTTTTGCAAAGCCCCTCAATCGCCCAAGCCGAGGTGCGACCGACCTTCCAGTTGTCCAGGCCCACGTAATGCACCAAACCGGTGGCTGAAAGCTGGCCGATCAGCGCAAAGACCGGTAAGCCGCGCGCCTGCAAGGTTTCCACCGCTTGGGTGACAACCGGATGCACCGCTGCGGTGATGCAGATGCAATCGCACTGCTCGCCCAAGGCCATGGCGCGGGATGCGGTGTTTTGTGGCGACAGGTCGTCGAGGAACTTGATTCGAATCTCAATCTCGACATCGGGCAGGGTCAGGGCGGCCGCTGCCTCTCGGATCGCTGCTGCGCAGTTTTGGTAGAACTGGCGGTGCGGTTGCAGCAGTAAAAAGCCAAAGCGATAGCGTTTCAGGCTGGCGGAGACCTTAGCCTGAATCGTGCCAAGCCCATAAAAACCAATACGTTCTGCTGCTTCTTGCACCAAATTCCGGGTCGGCACGCGCACATTTTCCGCACCCGCCAGAACGCGGTTCACTGTGGCAGTTGATACGCCAGCAGCTTTTGCAAGGTCGGGGATTGTGGGGCGCGCCATGAACAACATCTCATTTCGTGTCATTTTTCGCCCCGATCATGATACGATGAGACGAAATTTATTGATGCGTTTATGCCATCTTGATTTGAATGCCGTCAAGCTGTCAATACTATCGCAAGATAACGGCCACCCCATTCCACAGGGCGGGGAATGTGCCGGAAAGACCTAAGAACACGATGCTTGGCCGCCACCCTGCCGCGTTTTGGCAGGTTCTTAAGGCTTGTCAAAACGGACAAGACAATGCGAGGAACGGGATGGACGATCTGAAATTCGGAACACGCAACAAGCGGGGCGATTGGGCGCCCTCCGCTCCGCTGCAGATCGCCTCGGGTTGGGTTCGGCCCTTTAGTCTGCGGAAATTGCTGCACTTCGTCATCGGCTACATCTGGCCATGGAACGCGTTTCATATGGCCACGGCATTGCTGTATTGGGCCTATATCATCCCACCCGTTCAAGTGATGCAAACTCTGTCATGGGGCTGGGCGCTGTGGCTTTACGCCGTCAACGCAGCGGCGACCTTTGTGCTTTACGGCGGCGTTGAGCTCTTTTGGTACGTCAAGCGCAAGCAGGGCACCCGCTTTAAATACAACGGCAAGTTTCCCGGCGACCAACCGTCTGACGTTTTCTGGTTCAAAAGCCAAAATATTGACAACTTCCTGCGGTCGTTCTTCTTTTCGATCCCGCTGTGGACTCTGGTTCAGGTCCTGTTTCTGCACGCCTATGCCAGTGGCTATGTGCCGTGGTTGGCTTGGGCCGATTACCCCGTTTATTTGGCAGCCCTTGTGCTGCTATGCCCTGCCATCCACGAGGTGCATTTCTTCTGCATCCACCGCCTGATCCACACTGATTTTCTATACAAATGGGTGCATTCGGTGCACCACAATTCGGTCAATCCCTCGCCTTGGTCGTCGCTTTCGATGCATCCGGTAGAAGGGTTTCTGTATCACGCTGTGGCCCTGTGGCACTTGGTGATCCCGTCCAACCCGATCATCGCGTTGTTCCAACTGCATCTAGCGGGCTTTGGCGCGTTGAACGGCCACATCGGTTTTGACAAGCTGGAAATCACCGAGGACACGCCCTTAGAGAGCCACGCCTATGCCCACTACCTGCACCACAAATATTTTGAGGTGAACTACGGCGGCGATGGCTTAATCCCCTTGGATAAGTGGTTTGGCTATTGGCACGACGGCACCAAGGCCAGCGAGGCGCTAATGGAGGCGCGGTTCGAAAAGAAAAAGGCGCGCCTGAACGCTAAAGCCAACCGCGCCAGTTCCTAGAAGTTGAGATCGGGCTGCGCTTTGCATCAAGAGCGGCGCGCAACCAGAAAGGCAGCCCGAAATTGGGCGCTTGAACCTGAAACCAAGGTTTCAAAACCGCCGCAAGGCAAAAATGGGAGGAGACTGACATGAAACTTGTGAAGACCCTGCTTAAGGCTACCGCCGTCATGGCGCTGATGGCAACCACAGCGAGTGCTGCGACGATTGCTGTCATTGGCGGATCGAACGACGATGCTTTTTGGAACATCATCAAGAAGGGCATCGACGATGCCACACCGGCTGTCGTTGCAAATGGCGGTTCGGTCAACTACCTGCGTTTGGTGAACTACGACAACTTCGCCCCTGATGTCGTGCAACTGATCCAGACTGCGATCAGCATGAAAGTTGATGGGCTGGTTATACCCGATTGGGTGCCAGAGGCAGAAGATCCCGCGATCAAGCAAGCCGTAGAGGCTGGCATCAAGGTTATTTTGATGAACGCTGGCGGCGCTGATAAAGCGCGGGAATTGGGCGCTATCAACTATGTCGGGTCTGATGAATATGTGGCAGGCCAAGCTGGCGGCACCTATTTCGGCACCCACGGTCAAAAGAACGTGCTGTGCGTCAACACTCTGCCAGGCACCGCCAACATCGAAGCGCGCTGCAAGGGCGTGATTGACGGCATCACCGCCGCCGGTGGCAAAGGCGCGCAACTGCCGCTGCCCTCAACCTCGTTTGGCGACCCGACCGCCGTGGCTGAGGCGATCAAGGCTGAGATGATCAAGGATGATACAATCGACGGCATCATCACAATTTCAGCTGGCGATGCTGACAGTGCCGCCATCGCGATTGAGCAAGCGGGTAAGACTGGCAAGGCGATGCTGGGCACGTTCGATATGAACCAAGCCGGTTTGGACCGGATCAAGGGCGGCACTCAGTTGTTCGCTATTGACCAGCAGCCCTACCTACAATCTTACCTTGCCGTTAGCTTGCTCGCCTCTGCCATCGACTTTGGCACGTCGCTGCCGACCTTCCCCGTGCTGACCGGCCCGGGCATTGTGGACGCGTCCAACATCGATGCAACTCTGTCGGGCGTCGCCAAAGGCGCACGCTAAGGCTTAAACATGGGCCTGCTGGTCAACCGGCGGGCCCTTCCACACCTTCGGGAGAGCCCCATGAACAGCCACTCCGCACTCGGCGGCTTATTGCGTCGCCCTGAATCTGGGGCCTTCCTTGGCCTGATCGCCGTACTTGCATTTTTCGGCATCTTCGGTGGTCTAACCTTTCTGCAACCCGCCGGCATGGCCAGTTGGATGAACGTGGCAGCCAACCTTGGCGTCATCGCCATTCCCGTCGGCCTGTTGATGATCGCCGGAGAGTTGGACATTTCTGTGGGTGCCATGGTGCCCTTTGGGGCCATGACTGTAGCCGTTGTGTCGGGCCATTACGGCCTGTCAATCTGGCTTGGCATCGGCGTGACCTTGATCTTCGGTGTGCTGGTTGGGCTTATCAACGGCTACATGGTCGTGCGAACCGCTGTGCCCTCGCTGATTGTCACCTTGGGCAGTCTGTTTGCCGTGCAAGGCGTGGTGTTGGGACTGACGGTGTTGATCACCAAATCCACATCTGTCGCGCTTAAGGTCGAAGGTCCGGCCAAGGCGATTTTCGGCGATTTTGTCTTCGGCGGCCAAGTGCAAGCGATGGTCTTGTGGTGGTTGGTGGTGACCGCGGCCTATATCTATTTCGTCCACTTCTCGCGCTTCGGGAACTGGATCTTTGCCATGGGCGGCGACAAGGTTTCTGCCCGCAATGCTGGCATTCCAACCGAACGCATGACGATTGTGCTGTTCGTTCTATCCTCAACCTCGGCGGTGTTTGTGGGGATGTGTCAGGCGATTTTGTATAACTCAGCCCAAGTGGCTGGTGGGCAAAGCTTTATCTTCAACTCCATCATCTCGGTCGTCGTGGGCGGCGTGCTGCTGACGGGGGGCTTTGGGTCGATCGTCGGCATTTTCTTCGGCACGATCACCTTCGCCATTGTGAACCAAGGCATCTACTACACCGATTTTGATCGCAACTGGTCGGCGCTGATAATTGGCGTGCTGCTGTTGGTGGCCGTCTTAATGAACAACACCTTCCGCAAAATGGCGCTGTCTTATGCGCCTAAGAAAGGGGTCAAGTGATGGGTGATACGATCCTTTCCCTAAACAACATCTCCAAAAGCTTCGGCCCGATTGATGTGTTGCACGACATCAACCTCGAAGTGCGCGCGGGCGAAGTTTTGTGCCTGTTGGGCGATAACGGCGCTGGCAAATCCACCGTGATCCGCCTGCTGTCAGGCGTGCATCAACCCACCTCGGGGCGGATGGTGATGGACGGCAAGCCCGTTTTGTTCAAAAATCCGCGCGAAGCTGCCGATCACGGCATCGCCACTGTCCACCAGTTTGGCGGCACATTTCCCCTGATGTCGATTGGCCGCAGCTTCTTTGTCGGCCGCGAACCCACCCGCCGGTTTGGCCCACTAAAGATCTATGACCGCAAGAAAGCGAACGAGATCGCCGTCAAAGCAGTGCAGAACTTTGGCATCACGCGTATCGACGATGGTGACCGGTTGGTGGGTGGCCTGTCGGGCGGTGAACGCCAAGCTCTTGCCATCGCACGTGCCGTGCATTTTGGCGCGCGGGTGTTGATCCTTGATGAACCCACCGCCGCCTTGGGGGTCAAGCAAGCCACCCATGTTCTGCGTATCGTGAACGAGGCCAAGAAGCGCGGCCTTGCCGTAATCTTTATCACCCATCAGGTCATGCACGCCATGGCCGTGGGCGACCATTTCGCCGTTTTGATCCGCGGCGCTGTCGCGGCAGACTTCCGCAAGGGGGAACGCACGCGCGAACAGATCACCGACCTGATGGCAGGTGGCGAAACTATGGCCACGCTAGAGGCCGAGATTGACGCCCACTCTACCCCCGCTTCGGCGCAGTGAACCCAAAGCCTGCGGCGGGCTTGACCCCAAGCAGGCATCTCAGCGCCGGGCCGGACTCTCCCCCGGCCCGGCGACCTTTACAGACCAAAGGCAACACCATGGCTACTTGGACCCGCGCCTGTGCGACAGGCGACATCGACTTGGAAGACCTGATCCGCTTTGATTACGGCGCGCAGACCTTTTGCATCTACCGCGCACCCGATGACACGTTTTACGCCACTGACGGCCATTGCAGCCATGAAAAGGTGCATCTAGCCGACGGCTTGGTGATGGAGTTCACAGTCGAGTGCCCCAAGCACAACGGCGTCTTCGACTACCGCAGTGGAGAGGCCAAACGCGCACCCGCCTGCGTCAGCCTGCGCACCTATCCCGTCAAGGTCGAAGACGGCCAAGTATTTATCGAGGTTTGACATGTCCTTCCAACTTGCCGCCTGTGCGGAAATGCTGTGGCGCGACCGCCCGATTGACTGGCGCGCATCGCGCTTAAAAGAGATGGGCTTTGGCGTGGGCCTTTGGAACTGGCCCGCTTGGGACTTGGCCAAGCTGGAAAAGACCGGTGCCACTTTCACCATCATGAACGGCTATCTTGAAGGCCGCCTGACCGATCCTGAAGGGGCTGAGAAGCTGCTGGCTTCGGCCCGCGAAACGGCCAAGATTGGCAAGCGCCTTGGGGTGCACCGCCTGAACCTGCACGGCACGGGCTTGGGCGACATGGGCATCCCGATCCCGCATATCGGTGCCTTTGCCCCCGGCATGGCGCAACGCGCCCGTGACAACTTGCACCGCCTGTGCGATCTGGCCGAGGCTGAGGGGCAGGTCTTCACCCTTGAAAACCTTAACCCCATCGACCATCCGGGCTGCCCCTTTGGGTCAACCGCCGATGTGCTCGCACTGGTGTCTGCCGTCAACCGCCCCCAACTGCGCATCAACCTTGACCTGTATCACACGCAAATCGGCGAAGGTGATCTGATCCGCTGGTGCGAGGCGTGCCTGCCATGGATCGGCGAAGTGCAGGTCGCCGATAACCCGGGCCGCTGCGAACCGGGCACGGGTGAGATCAACTATGCAGGGGTAGCCAAGGCCCTAAACGCCATGGCCTATTGTGGCCCCGTGGGCATGGAAGCCTTCGCCAAGGGCGAAGAAGAAGCCGCCCTATCCGCCTTTCGTTCAGCCTTTACGGTGTAATCATGGTTCAATTCCACAAACGCCCCAACGTCGCCGATATCCGCGCCATGAAGGCGCGTGGTGAGAAAATCTCGATGCTTTACGTCACCACGCTGGAAGAAGCCGCCGCCGCCGATGCAGCGGGCGTTCATATGCTGTCGATCGAAAGCCGCTTTTTTTCGCCCGAAATGCGCGCGGCGGCAGGGCGTTGCTTTGTGCAAGTCGGCCTGCCCTTTGGCCCCTACGGTGGGCTGGCGACAGCGGAAGACTATCTGCGCGCCGCCTTCAAGTTCACCGCCATAGGGGGTGATTGTTTTTACTGTGCGGCGTCTTTGGACATTCAAAAGGTGCTGTGTGACAACCATGTGCCGATCGTGGCCCATGTCGGCCTGATCCCGTCTTACATCACGTGGACAGGGTGGCGCGCGGTGGGCAAAACCGCTGTTGAAGCCCGCGCCGTCTGGGACCATGTCAAACAATTGGAAGCCATCGGCTGCTTTGGCGCCGAGTTAGAGGTGGTGCCAGACCGCTTGGGCGAGATGATTTCCAAGAACACGCCCATGATCATGCTGGGCATGGGCGCAGGCCCCGGGGCTGATGCGCAATATTTGTTTGCCGAGGATGTCTTGGGCTGCACTGATGGCCACAAGCCGCGCCACGCCAAAACCTATCGCAACTTCGCCGCCGAATACGCGCGATTGCAAGCCGAACGTGTCGCCGCCTTCAAAGAGTTCATCGCCGATGTGGACACCGGCACTTACCCACAACCGCAGCACAATGTGCCCATGGCAGATGCTGAATTTGATACATTCAAGGCCGGTCTTGGCCTGTAACTCGTAAGGAAACACGATGCTCAACACTGCCCTTATTGGCGCTGGCCGTATCGCCGGCGTTCATGCCACAGCTATTTCCACAAACCCCGGCAGCCGCTTGATGGCTGTATCCGACATCAACACCGATGCCGCCGCCAAACTGGCCGCCCAATACGGGGCCGAGGCGCGCACGACCGATGCCATCCTTGCCGATGCGTCGATCAACGCCGTGCTGATTGCCACATCAACCGACACGCACTCTGACCTGATTGAGCGTGCAACGGCGGCGGGCAAAGCCGTGCTGTGCGAAAAGCCGGTCGATCTGTCGCTGGCCCGCGCGCAGGCTTGCCAGAAAGCTGTGGCGCAAAATGGCCGCCCGGTGATGATCGGCTTTAACCGCCGCTTTGATCCGAACTTCGCCGCACTGAAGGCGGCGCTGGATAAGGGAGAGATCGGCAAGCCGGAACTGCTGTCGATCACCTCGTTCGATCCGGCCCCGCCGCCGGTGGCCTATATCAAAGTGTCAGGCGGTTTGTTCCGCGATATGATGATACACGACTTTGACATGGCCAATTTCCTGATGGGTAGCGCACCGGTTAGCGTTTCTGCGGTGGGCTCTTCCATCGTCGATCCGGCCATCGGGGCTGCGGGCGATGTCGACACCGCTGTCGTAACGCTGACCTATGCCGACGGGCGCATTGCTGTCATCAAGAACTCGCGCAGGGCGGTTTACGGCTATGACCAACGTGTAGAGCTGCTGGGGTCTGAGGGGTTGTTGCAGGCACAGAATATGCTGGAGAACACGGTCGTCAAATCGACAACAGCAGGTGTGACCGGGGCCAAGCCAACCTACTTCTTCTTGGAACGCTATATGCCCGCCTACCGCGCCGAATGGGCGGCCTTCGTTGCTGCGGTTAACGAAGGCTCTGCCTTGCCTGTCACCTTGGCTGACGGTGTGGCAGCGCTGGCTATGGCCGAAGCGGCGACCCTGTCGCTCAAGTCTGGCGCGCCGGTGCGTTTGTAAGGGCTGGTCGCTGCATGGGCATTGGGGGGGGCTTGGCATCTAAGCGGGCGTTAGAGCCGAATTTGAGAGGCGACTATGCAGTGTTGGCAAACTGACACCGGGCGGCGTCTACTTTGGGCGCGGCGAAACCATCCTAGCTGAAAGGAGACGCATCAAACACAAGACCATCCAAACCCGCCGCTTGAACCATCACCGTAAAGCAGCATAACCTGAACCCGATGAGCCAACGACCTCCGCTCCAAAATCACCGCGGATGTTCCAAATCATTTGACGACGGACAGGCCTTTCGACCGTCGATATCTCGCTTTCTCGCACCTTTAGGCAGGTAGAACAGCGCACTGTAGGTCGAACAAATTTCCTTGCTCTTGCCAGAGCGAATCCCGGAACTGTACCAGTCCCTGTACAAGGCGGGGGACGTTTTTATCCCTCCCCCCGGGGGTGGGGTGGGTGCTCAACTCAACGCGGTTTGGCCAAAAGGGACCCGTTATCAACCTTGGGCAAGTTTCGAACGCGGCAACGGACGCGGCAATTGTTCTGCGGGGCCAATGCAGAAAGCCCCGCGTTAGCGGGGCTATGGTGTTGGTATTGTTATGTATTTCAGTGGTTGCGGGGGCAGGATACGGTGAAGAGCCTACATTAGACATCGCGGCTTGACCTTCAAGCCATGGTCCAAATGTTGAGTTGCATTTAGGCGATAGTCACAGAGCAAACTGATCATTTGTTGCCATTGCAGTGAACAGCTATCTATTGTTCCTGCAGGAAAAGCATAATGGTTCCGCTAGATGCCGATCTAACACGGCAGTGGGCAACATTGTGATTAGCGGCCTCTGGAGGTCTGCACATTTTGCTAAACAGGCGCCGCTTCTTCGCGGCAAAATCAGCGCTTTTCCCAGCGCAGGGACTTCACAGTCAACTTGCAAGCGGTCAACGGCCTTCACGAAATCAGCCCCACAGCCTTTAGCACCGATTGCGGAGCGGGGGTGCGCCAGATGCGCTGAAAGCTTTCGACAACATTCTCGCGCGTGACAACAATGCCGGGCAGCGCGATCCATGCAGGGGTTAGGCGCCCCAGCAGGGTTAGAACCGTGGTTTGGGCTGCGGCAACGCCTTGCAGATAGGGCTGTTGGGCGGCGATCACCGCAAAGGGCGCGCCTTGCGCAAGACCGATGGCCGCTTGTTCCCCAAGATCTACGGTTGCTATTGGGATGGGTCTTTTGTGGCGCAGCAAAACCTCGGCGGATTTCAATGCAGGTGTGTCCCAGACGACAAAAAGGCCGGCAAGGTCAGGATGGGCCGCAAGCAGTGCCTCGGTCTTTGGTGCAGCATCTTCGATGCGGGCAAAACCCTCTTGGCGGATGGTTACGTCAGGACGGCGGGTTTGCATCCATTGGGAAAAGGCAATCTCGCGCTCGTTTGTGGCAAAGAAATCGGCGCCGTAGCCCAGCAGTCCTACTTGGGCCCCTTGCGGCAAATGCGGCGACAGGCCTTCAGCGGCGATCAGGCCAAGGCCAAAGTTATCGGCCGAGACAAGCGTGCCGTAATGCGTGCCGGGCAGCAATCCTGTGGGCGCATTGTCCAACAGGATCAACTTGATGCCAGCCTCTGCCAGCCGCGCATGGGCCAAAGCCACCTCTTGGTTGGCGACGGGCAGCGAAATCACCGCGTCGGGTTTTTGCGCCAACAACCCATCCAGCGCCTTGACCTGCTCGGTGGGGGAAAAGCCGCAGTCGATCACATGGGTCACCACTGTGCCGCAATCGCCCAACACTCCGACAATTCCCGACAATTGTTGCCGTGCCCAATCGCTTTCCAGCGTGTGCAGCACCACGGCCACCCGAAAGGCGCGGGCTTTCGCCGCAGCTTTGTCTTCAGGCAGCAAGGTGACACGCTCGGGTGGGGCGGCGCGTTCGCCGTGGGGGCCTAGGCCAGAAATTGTCATAGCGCACCTCGTGACGGGGGCGGAGAGAGAGGGGGCGGGGGAGGAGCTACATCAAGCTCTGCACGAAAGGCAGCAAAACCGGGGTGTTTCAAAGGACTGCCCTGCATGACCCAATCCTTCAGAAAGCTTGGCGCAAAAAGCAATTCCGCCCCAACCCGCGCCGCCCCCACCAGCCCTGCTGATGATCCCATTTGGCTGCGGATGATGCGCAGATCACGGGTGACCAAAGGATGACTTGCGCCGTAGACTGCCTCACGCACGGCGGCGAGGATGATATCATTGGTTTGCATGATGGCACCCGAAAGCACGATCACCTCGGGGTTCAGCGTGTTGGCTAGGGTCGCCACCACTTGCCCGATCAGACGGCCAGAGGTGGTGAGGATATCTACACAGGCCGCATCGCCCATTTGGGCGGCTTGCGCCACGTCAATCGCGGTGATCTCGCCGCCGCGCCGCAGATGGTCCGCCAAGAATGCGCTGCGCCCCGTTTCTGCGGCCAAGCGTCCCTCGCGCAGGATCATATCCGACCCCGCCAGTGCATCTAGCGTGCCTATGCGGTCGCCCAGATGCACCGGCAACGCGCCGATCAGGCCAGTCGCCCCCTGCGCCCCGCGAAACAACCGCCCTTCCGACACGATCCCCGCACCAATGCGCCGACCGACTTTGATAAACAGCATCGACCCAAGGCCCTGACCTGCGCCGCCATGCAACTCTCCCATCGTCATCGTATCGACCGAAGAGCGCATCCAGACGGGTGCACCAAAGCTGCGGGTCAGCATCTCGACCAGCGAAAAGCCTTCCCAAGCGGGCAGAACGGCGGGCGTGCGCGTCAGAAAATCGCCCACAGACCCCGGCACGGTACCCGGCACTGACAGGGATATGCCCCAAAGCCCCGCCGGAGAGGCTTGCCTGTCCAACGACCAGCGCAGCAGCGTGATCAATCGTTCTGCCAAAGCCTGTGGCGGAGCGGTCAGTTCAAACGCCTCGTGATGTTCGGTCAACAGCTTGCCCGACAGGTCTGCCACCCCGACGCCCAGCGCCGATTGATCCAGCGTAGCCACCAGCACGCGGCCCTGTTTGGCCGCCAGCCGCACCAAACGTGGCGCGCGGCCCCCTGTGGCCGTGCCAAGTTCACTTTCGTCGATCAGGCCCAGATCGGCCAGCATGGTCAGCCGATCTGACACGACAGCACGGCCCAAATCGCTTTTGCGCTCTAGTTCATGGCGTGTCGTTGGATCATCGGCGCGAATCAGGTTCAGCAGGTCAACCAGCGATGGCGCAGCCGTTTCCGCCACGCGGGGCCGTCCTTTGCCCCGCGCCAGACCAGAAATCTCGGTGAAATCCTGCGCCATGTCTCCTCCGTTTTTCCTTGATAAATCGGGGCGTTCGCCTGATCAAGTTAATACTTTTGTCTTTATTCAGCAAAAGTAGTAACAATTAGTGTGAAATTATATTGACCTGATGTGAAAATCAGCATTACAAACCCCACATCGGCTGGAGGGTCGGTCAGAGGAGGAGAGGAACATGACAGATTGGAAGCTGGCCTATCACGCCAATTGCTGGGGCGCGCTTGGTGGGGATGCGGTGGGGGTCACCTCGATCACGCAGCTGGCCTATCGCACCTATGGGCAAATGGACCGCGCCTTTGCCGAGATTGCAGCGGCAGGCTATGAAGGGGTCGAGGTGTTTGACGGCAACCTTCTAGACCATTCCGCCGCCGACTTTCGCAGCCTGCTGGCCAATTCTGGTCTGCAACTGGTCGCCGCCTATGCGGGCGGCAATTTCATCTTCGACGACATTTTGCCCGAAGAACTGGCCCGCGTGACCCGCGCCGCAGACCGCGCTGCCGAACTGGGCGCGCCGCATCTGGTGGTGGGGGGCGGGGCCAAGCGCTTTGATGGCATCCGCGAAAGCGATTACCACAAGCTCGCCGCAGCTTTGGACCGTGTGAAAGACTTGGCGCAAGCGCGCGGCCTGCGGGCACACTATCACCCGCATCTGTCGACGATTGTTGAAGGCCCCAAAACGGTCGCCAAAATCTTCGATCTGACTGCCATCGATTTCTGCCCTGATACCGCCCACCTTGCAGCCGCAGGGGGCGATCCGGCGCAACTGATCCGCGACCATGCAAAGCGGATTTCCTATGTCCATTTGAAGGGGTTCCAGCGTGATCCCTTCGCCTTCACCCCTCTGGATCGCGGCGATATACCCACCGGCCCGATCCTGCAGGCCCTGCGCGACACCGGCTACCAAGGCTGGATTTGCGCGGAACTTGATGCTTGGCCAAACCCTGCCGAAGGGGCGCGGATCAGCATGGAATACTTGAAAAACCACTGACAACCGGGGTGTGAGAACCCCACTTCTGGGAGGAATACCATGATTACTAGACGCAGCCTTTTGGGCGGCGCGGCTCTGCTTGCGCTGATGACCGTTGCAGCCCATGCCACGCCGGATGAGGCTTTGGCCAAGCTGGTGAACAGCGTGCTGTCCAAAGGTCCGAACGGCGAAGACCCCGCGCCTGCCTCGGCTGTCACCCTGACGGATGACGAATTGGCACAGATCAAAGCGATGAAGGCCACTGCCGCCATCGTCATGCATATCGGCGGCAATGACTGGAGCAATGCGCAGATCAACGGCTTGCAAACCCAGTTCGCCGCCATGGGCATCGAAGTCATCGCTGTGACCGATGCGGGCTTTAAGCCCGAAAAGCAGGTCTCCGACATCGAGACGATCATGGCGCAAAAGCCGTCGATCATTGTGTCGATCCCGACAGACCCCTCCGCCACTGCCTCGGCCTACAAGGCCGCTGCCGATGCGGGCGTTAAGATCGTGTTCATGGACAACGTCGCCGCAGGTATGACGGCGGGCAAGGATTATGTCTCGGTTGTCTCGGCTGACAACTATGGCAACGGCGTCGCCTCGGCCCATCTGATGGCCAAGGCACTGAACGGTGCGGGCAATATCGGCTTGGTCTTCCACGCTGCCGACTTCTTTGTGACCCGCCAGCGGTACGAGGCCTTTAAAGCGACGATTACCTCTGACTATCCCGACATCAAGATCGTGGACGAGCAGGGCATCGGCGGCCCCGACTTTTCGGGCGATGCGGAAAAGGCGGCAGGGGCTATGCTGACCTCTCACCCCGAAATTCAGGGCATCTGGGCGGTCTGGGATATGCCTGCCGAGGGCGTGATTTCGGCGGCACGCAATGCTGGTCGCGATGACCTGATCATCACGACCTGCGATCTGGGTGAAAACGTCGCGATCTCTATGGCGCAGAACGGCTTTGTCAAAGGTCTGGGCGCGCAACGTCCCTATGACGCTGGGATCGTGGAAGCCATGCTTGCAGGCTATGGCCTTCTGGGCAAACCCGCCCCGGCCTTTGTCGCCCTGCCCGCCCTGCCGGTGTCGCATGACACCCTGCTGGATGCTTGGATGCAGGTTTATTCGACCGAAGCCACCGAGAACATCAAAAACTCGATGGTGAACTGACGATCTTGCGCGGGCGGATGCTCCCCCGCCCGCGCACCCTTTGGCCCATGCCCAATTCAGGAGAATTATGATGACCCAAGTGATGAACGTTGCCATGATCGGCGGCGGGTTCATGGGCAAGGCCCATGCCATGGCTTACGCCGCCATGCCCATGTTCTTCTGGCCTGCCCCCGCCATCCCGCACCGCAAGGTTGTGGTTGATATCACCGATGCGGCGGCGGAAACCGCCCGCCAACGCTTTGGCTTTGATGAGGCTTCGTCCGACTGGCGCGCCACCATTGCCCGCCCCGATATCGATGTGGTCGATATCTGCACCCCCAACAATGTTCATGCCGAGATTGCCATTGCCGCCGCCAAGGCTGGCAAGCACATCATCTGCGAAAAGCCCCTTGCCCGCACGGTAGAAGAAGCGCGCGCCATGGCCCAAGCCGTGGCCCAAGCGGGCGTGATCCATATGGTGGCTTTCAACTACCGCCGCACGCCTGCCGTGGCTTTGGCCAAGAAATACATCGACGAAGGCCGCATCGGCCGCATTTTGAACTTTCGCGGCACCTATCTTCAAGACTGGTCAGCCGACGAAAACGGCCCGCTGTCGTGGCGTTTCCAAAAGAAGATCGCAGGGTCGGGCACGGTGGGCGACATTGGCACCCATGTGGTCGATCTGGCGCATTATCTGGTGGGGCCGATTGCTGCCGTGAACGCCATGACGCGCACCTATGTGAAAACCCGCCCCCTGCAACAAGGCGGGGTCGACAAGCTGGGCGCATCCGAGAAATCTGCCGGCGGCGAGCGGGCCGAGGTGGATGTGGATGACGAGGTCGTCTCGATGCTGAAGTTTGAAAGCGGGGCGATTGGCTCGCTGGAAGCCACGCGCAACGCTTGGGGCCGCAATAATTTTATCACGCTGGAAATTCACGGCACCAAAGGCTCTATCGCGTTCAACTACGAACGGCGCGATGAATTGCAGGTGATGTTCGCCGATGATCCGGCAGACGCGCGCGGCTTTCGCACCGTCTACACTGGCCCAGCCCATCCTTACGGGGCGGGGCTTTGGCCGATCCCGGGGTTGGGTATTGGCTATTCGGAAACCAAGATCGTCGAATGCCACGACTTCTTTGATGCCATCGCCACTGGCAAACAGCCCAGCCCCAACTTCGCCGATGGCTTGGCCTGTGAACTGGTCGCCGATGCGCTGCTGCGCTCGGGCGAAACCGGTCTGTGGGAGGCCGTAGGCCAATGACAGCCGTCGTCATGACGGGCATTTCCAAGGCTTTTGGCGGTGTCAAAGCCTTGGACAACGTGGATTTCGCGGTTCTGCCCGGCGAAATCCACGCCCTTCTTGGCGGCAACGGGGCGGGCAAATCGACCATCCTGAAGGTACTGAACGGGGTGCATCGCCCCGATGCGGGAACGATTGCGGTGGGGGGTGTTGCGCTGACTACCCACACGCCCGAGGAATCTCGCGCCGCTGGCATTGCGATGAACTTTCAAGAGATGAGCTTGATCCCCACGCTAAGTGTGGCGCAGAACATCTTTCTGACGCGAGAGGCCCGCACCGCGCGCGGCTTTCTTGACGATGCGGCTTGCGAGGCGAAGGCCGCCGAAATCTTCGCCATACTAGAGGTCAAGGTTGACCCCAAAGCCGTGGTGGGCACCCTTGGCGCTGGCCAAAAGCAGTTGACTGAAATTGCCAAGGCGATCAGCCAATCCTCGAAGGTTTTGATCCTTGATGAACCCTCTACCGCGCTGGCTGTGTCGGATGTGGATCGCCTGTTTACCTTTCTGCGCAAACTGAAAGCCCAAGGCGTGGCGGTGATCTATGTCAGCCACCGCATGGACGAAATCGCCCGCATCGCCGACCGCGCCACCATTCTGCGCGATGGCAAGCACGTGATTACAGCGCCGCTGTCTGATCTGCCGATTGATACGATGATCGAACATATCGTCGGCAAACGCTCCAAAGGGTTGGCCGATGTGCAGCGCGGCAATGCCACGCGGGGCGAGGTGTTGCTAGAGGCGCGCGGTTTAAGCGGGGTGCATAAGCCCCGTGATGTCAGCTTTGCGCTGCATCGGGGCGAAGTTCTGGGCTTGGCGGGTCTGTTGGGCTCTGGCCGCTCATCGCTTGCGCGGGTGATTGCGGGGATCGAACCAGCCACGGCAGGAGAGTTGCGCATTCGCGGCGAAGTCGTGTCGATCCGCAGCCCAGCAGACGCCATCGAAGCAGGTGTGGCCCTTGTGCCCGAAGCGCGGGCCACGCAGGGCATCATTCCCGCCCATTCGGTGGCCTCAAACATCGTGCTGGCCGTGCTTAACCGCATCTCCGCCAAAGGCGTGGTTGACCGCGCCAAGGCGCAAAAGATCTCGGATGAGATGATCGCACGGCTTCAGATCAAAACCGCCAGCCGCGACCATGCCGTGTCTACCTTGTCGGGCGGCAACCAGCAAAAGGTTGTGATCGGCAAATGGCTGGCCACCGACCCCGATATTTTGGTGCTGGATGAACCCACAGCGGGCATCGACATCGGGTCAAAGTCAGAAATCATCCGCTTGGTCCGCGACCTTGCGGCGCAGGGCAAGGGGATCGTGATGATCTCTTCAGAGCTGTCCGAACTTCTCACTGCCTGCGACCGCATCCTTGTGATGGCCGACGGCCATGCGCATCAGATGATCGACCGCGCCACGCTGGATGACCCTGCCGAGCCCGATCCCGGCCACCGCCTGCAAGCGGCTGAGCGCCAATTGCAAATCGAAATCCAAAAGGCCCTTTCACAGGAGACCCCCCATGGCTGAGCGCATCCCTGCCTTCCTTGCCAACTGGCGGCAAAACATCATCTATATCGGCTTTGTGGTGATCTTTGTGATCTTCGCCCTGACGTTAAGCGACAAGGGCTTCCTAAACCCGACCAACCTTTTGAACATCATCCGCCAGACGGCCATGATCGCGGTGATGGCGGTTGCGATGACCTTTGTTCTGGCAAGCGGCGAGATCGACCTGTCGATTGGTGCAGTAGCTGGCCTAACCACCGTCACTGTTGCCATGACGATCGCTGTGGCGGGGCCCTTTGCGGGGGTCATGGCAGGCGTGGCCACGGGCATCGCTGTGGGCTGCTTTAACGGCTGGCTCACCACGCGCATCGGCATCCCGTCATTCCTGACCACGCTGGCCATGATGGGCATCGCCAAGGGTGTTGCCATGTGGATTTCAGACACCGCTGCCGTGCCGATCTTGTCACCAGGGTATTCCTGGGCCTTTGGCGGCGGATCTATCGGGCCGGTTCCAGTTCTGCTGTTCTGGATGCTCGTTGCGGGTGCACTGGGCCATTTTGTGCTGCGCCGCACCGGCTTTGGCCGGCGCGTGCTGGCCACCGGCGGAGGCGAAACAGCCGCGCGCTATTCCGGCATTGATACGGCGAACATCAAGTTCAAGGTGCTTGTCCTGTCGTCGTTCGCCGCAGCCATCGCCGGAATGCTTTATGCTGGGCGCTTGCAATCAGGTCGCTTCCAATTGGGTGAAGGCGACGAATTGTCGGTCATCGCGGCAGCCGTTCTTGGCGGAACCAGCCTGTTTGGCGGCAAGGGCACGGTTGTTGGCACCATCGTGGGCGCGCTGATGATCGGGCTGATCAACAACGGGCTGATCCTGATGGGGCTAGAGTTCAGCCAGCAATTGATCGCCCGCGGCGCCATCATCATCTTCGCCGTCGCGTTAAGCCAGAAACGGGCCTGAGATGTACACGATCATCGGCATCGTCACCGCCCGCCCCGAAACCCGTGCCGAACTGCAAACCCTGCTCGCCACCCAAGTCGCCCCCACCCGCGCCGAGGCTGGCTGCATCAACTACGATTTCCACGTCGATGCAGCCAACCCTTGCGTTTTCGTATTCTACGAAAACTGGACCAGCCGCGCTGCTTTAGACGCCCACCTTGCCATGCCGCACCTGCAACCGCTCTTCTCGCAGCTTGACCGGCTTTTGGCTGCGCCCGTCGATATCCGCCCCCTGAAGATGCTAAGCCAGCAAGCATGACATGAGGTGGGGTTTTCAGAACCCTGAACCATTTACGCCCCACTTTTTCTTGGCAAGCATTGCAGCCAAACGGACGTGGGATACCATTGATGCAAGCCCCCAAATCCAAACTGACGGTCAAAGTAGGCTGGTTTGCAGCCTACTGGCTGGCAAGCGTCGCGGCTTTGGGTGTGGTGGCCTATGCCATCCGCTGGGCGATTTCCTAGACTTGGTTCAAAGGCCTGAGGCGAGCACGTTGATGAGGACGCTATCTTGATCTTTGATCATTCGTCTTGACCGCTTGGGTCTGACGCAAGCAGTTTGCCTGTCAGTGTGATTTGGTCAAAGGTCGAAATCAAAAGGCTGATACGCACATCCCACGGGCCCGAGGTTGGAAGTGTTAGCGAGGGGATTTCCCATTCCCCCAATCCAACTTTCCGCCCTTGAGTGGTCAGCGGCCCAATCCCTGCAACAGGGTCGGTCAGGGTTAGCGCGACCTCTTTGGGGTCAATAGGGGTGAATTGATCGTCGGTAAGGGTCAAACGAAAACCTGTTGATCCAGGAAAAGGCGCGGTTGCAATCAAGACCGCCATAGCCTTGTCATAATGGATGTGAAGGTAAGCCGGATTTGAAATCGGATCTTCGGCCAAGGACGGGGGTGGTGCCAAGCGAAAACCCATCGCAAGACCAAGGACGATGAGGCCGCAAGCTGCCTCAATCGCTATGCTGCGCCCGACGCGCGACATCCCCCGCTTGGTAAGTTGCGGCATCACGCGAAAGCGGTGCCACAGCGCTAAAACCAGCATGGCCGCAACAAGACCAAGTTTTGTGGCCAGAAGCCTGATCCAGCCGGACGCCAGCAGATCGGGGCTTTCCCTGCGCAGCAAGACAAGTGCTGCGCCAGAGATGAGCAAGACCACAACCGCCGGAAAGGCCACCAAAGAAAAATCGCTTAAGGTTTGCAACCTTGGTTGCATCCGCATGGCCAAGACCAACGGGATCAAACCGCCGACCCAAATGATCAATGCCGCTGCATGAAATGCTGTTAAAGCAGGCGCCAATGAGCCCGGCGCAGAAAGGGCATGGCCCGAAACGGAAAAGGACAGCGCCGCAATCCCTAGCGCGGCAAAGGCAGAAATGCGCGATCCGCGTTGCAAAGCCAGAAAGGCAAAGCTATGCCTACCTCCACCATCTCGCCGAAGTCGATCCGTTTGAAGAGACACCACGCAAGGCCATGGCACCGACCACCTTGCGCGATGTGAAGCTGCGCATCTATCAATTAGCCAGTGCGCTTGCCCAAAGCGGGCGCGACCCCAAAACCATCTTGGGGCTGAGCGATCTTGTTGCCCCCGAGGCTGCCAAGGCAGCATTGCGTGTTCAGCACCAGCGCAACGGGGGCCGCAAGACGGGCCAGCTTGCCAACTATGCAAGGACCTTGATCAACGCCGCGCGCCACTGGGTGAAGGCATCTGAGGAGGACCTCGACACCCTCCGCGCCCTTGCCCGCAGCATCACCCCCAAGACTGGCGGCATGACCGACAAAAACCGCGCACGTCTGCGCCAGTTCGACAACCAAAGCGCCGTTCACCGCCTGATCGGGCTGCCGGGGTTGGTATTTGATAACCTGCCACCTGAAGGCCGTCTTTCCCCCGCCCAAGCCCTGCGCGCGCAATCGGCACTTGCAGTGGCCATCCTGATCTTGGGCGCGCCGCTGCGCATCAAGAACCTCGCAAGCCTGCAGCTTGGGGTGCATGTGGTGGAGACACGCCCGATCGGGCTTGGCGGCAATGCGGCTGTTGTGGCTGGCAAAGGCACGACAACCCGCCACATCGTGCTGCCTGCAGTTGAGGTGAAGAACACCAAAGACCTCGAGTTCACCCTGCCGAGCGGGCTGTGCAAGTACCTCGACGTCTATGTCAGCCGCTGCCTTCCTATCCTTGTGCGCGGCGGCAGCGCCTATTTGTTCCCCAACACAACTGGCGGGTCAAAGACCCCCGGCAGCCTTAGCGTGCAACTTAAAACCTTCTTAAAACGCGAGACTGGCTTGATCTTCAATTCCCACCTATCGCGGCATCTCGCAGCGAAGCTGTTCTTGGGGCGCAACGCAGGGGATTATGCCACCGTGCAAATGCTTCTCGGCCACAAGGACCTGCAAACGACGATGCGCGCTTATGTCGGCTTAGAACAGGGCGATGCGATCAAACGCTACGACCAGATGATGGACGACTTGCTCGAAGGGGGTCAGGACGATGACGAGTAAGGGACCATCGGCATTACCCTTGGCGCTGATAACAAAAATTACAAAAGCCAAGCCCACCAAGGCCCAACTGGCCTCATCCAAACTCCCCACAGTGAAGACCCCTCTACCCTTAGCGGAATGGCCCGCCTTTGACCGCACAGCGTGGCTTAAAGCCAAAGCGCCGGCCGATATCTTCGATAACCCGCACCGCGGCAACGATTGGGCGCCCGCCTCGTGGCGCAAGGCCGAGGTAGGTTATGGCCGCTGGCTGCGCTGGTTGACCCTGCATTACCCAGATCAACTGGCCCTACCGCCAGCGGAACGCCTGACCGAAGGTCTCTTACGCGGATGGCATGCCACCTTGGCCGCCACCCTTGCACCCATGTCCCAACTCTCGCTGGTCGAAGACGTGACCCGCGCGATGTCGATCCTCGCCCCCAAGCTCAAACCCTCATCCCCCCTGACGCGCATGCACGCCAACCTGCGCGCCAGCGCCGCTCCAAGCCGCAACAAGCGGGAGCGCTTGGTCATGGCCGATGTGCTGCGCGATCTGGGGCGTGACATGATGACCGAGGCGCTCACCATCAACAGTTGGTCCGACCGCCGCCGCGCCGTGGCGTTTCGCGATGGGCTGGCCATCAGCCTGTTGGTCTACCGCCCCTTCCGGCTTAAGAACTTCGCCTCGCTGCGCATCGGTCATGAACTGGTCCAAAGTGCCGGCAAATGGCACTTGGTCTTGCCGCGGGAAGACACGAAGAACAACCGCCCCCACGAAGCCCGTTTCCCCAAGGCGCTTCTGGGGGACCTTGCCACTTACCTCGACCGCTTCCGCCCGATCCTTCTGGCAGGCGAAGCAGGCTGCACCCCATCAGGCACAGACGCGCTTTGGGTCAGCGAGACAGGTTCAGCTTGGGAGTCCGGCGCGCATTCCCGCCGCATCGCGAACATCACCGAAGCCCGCCTGAACCGCCGCATCCCCCCGCATTGGTTCCGCGATGTGGCAGCAACCACGATTGCTGTGGAAGCGCCCCGCAACATCGCCGATGCGCATCTCGTCTTGGGCCATGCCACGCCCCAGACCACCCAGAAGCACTATATCCAAGCCGAGACCCTGCAAGCCGGGGCCAAATTCCAAGCCGCCATGTTAGAACGGCTTACTGAGAATCACACATTGTCCACTAAGGAAGCCAAGTGATGCGCGCAGCCATTTATGCAAGGTACTCGTCAGATCTGCAGTCCGCAGCCTCGATCGATGATCAGGTCCGGCTGTGTCGTGAACGTTCATCCCAATTGGGTTATGAGGTTGTCGAAGTCTTCACGGACTATGCTATGAGCGCCAGTACGCTGCGCAATCGGCCCGGCATGATGGCCCTGATGGATGCCGCACGCCAAGGCCAGATCGATGTGGTCCTTGCCGAAGCGCTGGATCGTATCAGCCGTGATCAAGAAGACGTGGCGGGTATTTTCAAAAGGCTGACCCATGCGGATGTGGGGCTGTTCACCCTCAGCGAAGGCTTGATTAACGAGCTTCATGTGGGCCTGAAGGGTACGATGAACGCGCTGTTCCTGAAAGATTTGGCACAAAAGACCAAACGCGGCCAAAGGGGCCGTGTGGAAGCCGGTAAGATCCCCGGCGGTAACAGCTATGGCTACACCATGATCCGCAGGATCGGTGAAGATGGATCCCTGATCCGCGGCGAACGCAGCGTCGATCCAAAGCAGGCCGCCGTCATCAAACGCATCTTTGCAGATTACGCCGAAGGTATGGCGCCACGCGCCATCGCTGCGGCTTTAAACCGCGAAGGCATCCAAAGCCCGCGCGGCGGCTTATGGAATGCCTCCACCATCAACGGCAGCCGGCAGCGCCGCAACGGCATCTTGAACAATGAACTCTATCTTGGCCGCATCACCTATAACCGCCAACGTTTTGTCAAAGACCCCGATACGGGCAAACGGGTTTCTCGTCTGAACCCAGAAAGCCTTTGGGTGACCAAGGACGTGGATGACCTGCGCATCATCGATGCCGAGACTTGGGCCACGACCCAAGCCCTGCGCGGCCGCTTCAGTTCACAAGCCGGCAA